>NZ_JBEOPT010000004.1:0-419677 GCF_040310325.1 Pseudomonas sp. HY7a-MNA-CIBAN-0227
TGCTCAAAATTGCCGCCGGTGGTGGACTTGATGAAGTCCGTAACGGTGCTGCCATTGTTGTAAACATCGTTGACCGGTGTATCGACCACGACGAAGCCGCTGGTTTTCCCTGCTTCGATGGTGATCACCGCGCCGCTGTTCAGCGTCACGGTCACGGCGGTGTCGGCAGGGTTGGTCAGTGTGGCGGTGTAGGTGATCTTGCCGCCTTCAACAATCGACCCTTCAGCGCTCAGCTTCAGGCCGGTGTTGTCTAGCGAGTCGACGATCTTGGTCTCAACCGGCGCAGTGTTAGGTGTCAGTTGCTCAAAATTGCCGCCGGTGGTGGACTTGATGAAGTCCGTAACGGTGCTGCCATTGTTGTAAACATCGTTGACCGGCGTATCGACCACGACGAGGCCGCTGGTTTTCCCGGCTTCGATGGTGATCACCGCGCCGCTGTTCAGCGTCACGGTCACGGCGGTGTCGGCAGGGTTGGTCAGTGTGGCGGTGTAGGTGATCTTGCCGCCTTCAACAATCGACCCTTCAGCGCTCAGCTTCAGGCCGGTGTTGTCCAGCGAGTCGACAATCTTCGTCTCAGCCGGCGCAGTATTGGGCACCAGACTCTCAAAATTCCCACCCGTCGTCCCAGTAATCGTGGTGCTGACTGTACTGCCATTGTTGTAAACGTCATTGGCCGGGGTATCGACCACCACCGTGCCGGTGGACTTGCCCGCTTCAATGGTAATCACCGAGCCATTGCTCAAGGTGACGGTCACCGGCGTTTGTGCCGGGTTGGTCAGCGTCGCGGTGTAAGTGATCTGGCCGCCTTCGGTCACGCTCTCGCCCGCCGTCAGCGTGACGGTGGTGGTGTCGATGGTGTCGGTGATCTGGGTCACGGCCGGCGCCGGGTTGATGGTCAGATCCAGGTTGGTGCCGCCGGTGGTGCCGGTAACGGTGACGCTGATCTGGCTTGGATCGATATAAGGGCTGTCATTCGGCGCCATGGGCACGTTGACGGTGCCGGTCAACTGGCCTGCCGGGATGGTGATCACCGAGCCATTGGACAGGGTGATGCTCAGGTCGCTGGTGGGTGCTTGGGTCACAGTGGCGGTGTAGGTCAGCACGCCGCCAGCTTCGGTGATGGTCGGCGTGGCACCCAGGGTAAGGGTCGATGGCACGGGCGCGGCTGGGCCCGCTTGGTCAGCGTTGGTGGTCGGTTGCGCGGCGAGGCGCTCGGTCAATGGGGCCGTGGTAACGGCCAGGCCGGCAGTCGGGAAACCAATCGTTGGGTCAACGCGGCCTGCGGTTGCATCGAGCACCACGAAGCTGTGACCACCACCCGCGGCGCCCGTACCTGCAGCGGTTGCGCCCGCAGCGGTGGCTTCCAGCTCGGTGGTCGGGTCGGCGCCGGCGGCGATGGCTTGCTGCAGTTCGGCAACCGACGGTGCGGCTTGCGCGGTGGCCTCGGCCAGGTCGGTGCTGGAGTCGGGGGCGTCGGCGCTCCACTGGGTGTCGCGGCCCAGGTCCAGGGTCCGGCCGTCGGCCAGTTCCAGACTCACGGCGCCGGAGAGACCGGTGTCTATCTGGTCTCCGACGAACAGACGATCACCTTCAACGAGGACACGTCTGACCCCTTCCGGAGAAATGACGAACACTTGGCCAACAATGCTTTTAACGATGGCAACAACGCTGCTCATTGAAGATTTCTCCGGCGATCCGTTCGGGTGACTTCCATAGTCCTGACAATCATTTAGATGCCAGTTTGGAGGTGCTTAAGTTTTGACAGATTAATCGTCAATAATTTGGCTGTAATTTTTTGGAAATTAACTTTATGCCAAACTATTGACCTTATGGGCTCCATCCTAAACAATCGTCCCACTAATGTCACATTGATATTTACGTGGCGAATCGTCCTACGGTGTGTGATCCAGTTCCGCTTTTGAACTTTCCGACGCACGGTCATTACGGTTGCCATTTTTCGACGCAGCGACATGAGTTGCTGTGATTTGAGACAAGAAGTCCTGGGGAATTTTTTAATGCGTTTGCAACTGCTCAAGGCTATACCGTTCGTCCTCGCCGCCAGCTTCGTACAAGCACAAACATTGCCCCAGGCCATGCAGCAAGCGCTGGATGTGCATCCGGAGATCCAGGCGGGCGTCAACAGCCGCCTGTCTGCCGACTACCAGTTGCGAGCCGCCCAGGGCGGTTATTTGCCGCGCGTCGATCTGAACGCCGGGTACGGTCGTGAAGGCACCGATAGCTCGTCTACCCGAACCAATAGCAGCAACCACTGGGACACGCTCAATCGCAGTGAATCCAGCTTGCGCCTGCAGCAAATGATTTTTGACGGCTTTGCTACTTCCAGCGAAGTCGGGCGTCAACAAGCCAACGTTAACTCCCGCGCGTACTCCCTGCTCGGCACCTCCGAGCGCACTGGATTGACAGTGGCCCAGGTTTACCTCGACGTGCTGACTCGTCGTGAATTTGTGCGCCTGGCCGAAGACAACCTGCGCAACCACGAACGCATCTACGACCAGATCAAGTTGCGCACCCAGCGTGGCGTGGGCAGCGGTGCCGACCTTGACCAGGCCGAAGCCCGTCTGGCCCAGGCCCGCAACAATGTGATCACCGAACAGACCAACCTGGCCGATGCCCAAACCAACTACCTCAGCGCCGTTGGCCAGATGCCGGACCAGTTGGAACGTCCTGCCCCATTCATGGCACTGCTGCCGGTCGACTTGAATGAAGCGCGCCGCCAGATGCTCGACAACAGCCCGATCCTGCGCTCTGCCGAATCCGATATCGTTGCCGCCGAAAAGCAGTACGAAGCGGCCAAGTCGTCCTTCTACCCGCGTTTTGATGCTGAGCTTGGCACCAACGCCGATAACAACATCGACGGCGACGCCAGCCACAACAATGGCTGGGAAGCCATGGTGCGTATGCGTTTCAACCTGTTCGCCGGTGGCAGCAACAAGGCCGACCTGCAATCCAAGTCCTACCAGTCCAACCAGGCCCTGGATATCCGCAACAACGCCTTGCGCCAGTTGAACGAAGAGCTGGGCCTGGCCTGGAACGCCCTGAACAACGCCAATGCCCAGGTGCCGATCGCCCAGCAATATGTCGACCACAGCAACAACGTGCGTAGCGCCTATCAGAAGCAATTCAGCCTCGGCGAGCGGACCCTGCTGGATTTGCTCGACAGCGAGAACGAGCTGTTCACTGCCTCCCGGCGCCTGGAAGAGATAAAAAACGTTCAGTTATTTACTCAGTACCGAATCAAGGCGACCATGGGCGAGTTGCTCAAGAGCCAGGGAGTGGTCGCACCGATGGCCTCCGTCGTACAAAACGATGTGAAGCCGAAGGTTCAACTGCCTGGGATGAATTGAGTAAAAACTCATTGTCCAATCGTTAGTTGAGAGTGTTCGCGTGGAATCAGAAGTCAGTCGAGATTATCTCAGTCATGATCCACGCGCGCTGCACGACGACCCGTTACTCGACGGATTGTTGACGCTTTGTGCCCTGCACCAGAAGCCGGCCAGTGCGGCGATGCTCACCACCGGCCTGCCGCTGCCCGCGCAGCGCCTGAGTGCTGATCTGCTGGCTCGTGCCGCCGCCCGTGCCGGGTTGCAGGGGCGTTTGCTGCAACGCAAGCTCGAACAGATCCCCACCATTGCCCTGCCGGCGCTGCTGTTGCTCAAGGACGGTCGTAGCACCGTGCTAGTCGGCTGGCAAGGCGAGGACGAAGCGCGAATCCTGCTCAGCGAAAGCGACGGCGGTGAAGTGATCATCAAGCGCGAGCAGCTCGCCGATGACTACACCGGCAAAGTGTTCTTCGCCCAGCCCCAGCACAAATTCGACGTCAACCACGGCACCCTGATTCCCCGTGCCCGCTCGTGGTTTCGCGACACCTTGAAGCGTTCGCGCTGGCTCTACACCGACGCCATCGCCGCCAGTTTCCTGATCAACATCATCGCCATGGCCGCGCCGCTCTTTGTGATGAACGTCTACGACCGCGTGGTGCCGAACCAGGCCACGGCCACCCTGTGGGTGCTGGCCATCGGCATCGGCGGCGCCTACTTGTTCGACCTGATCCTCAAGAGCCTGCGCAGCTTATGCCTGGACCTGGCGGGGAAAAAGACCGACCTGATCATCTCGGCCACGCTGTTTGAGCGCATTGTCGGCATGTCCATGAAGTACCGCCCGGCGCGGGTCGGCAGCTTCGCCCAGAATATCCACGAATTTCAGAGCCTGCGCGATTTTCTCGCGTCCCTGACCCTCACCAGCCTGATCGACCTGCCGTTCACCCTGCTGATCTTCCTGGTGATCGCCATCCTCGGTGGTCACCTGGTGTGGGTTCCGGTGCTGGCGTTCCCGATTGCCCTGGGGATCGGCTACGCCCTGCAAAAACCCCTGGTGGCGACCATGGAGCGAACCATGGCCCTGGCCGCCGAGCGCCAGTCGAGCCTGATCGAAACCCTAGCCGGGCTGGACGCGGTCAAGGTCAACAACGCCGAAAGCGAACGCCAGTACCAGTGGGAACAGACCATCGGAACCCTCAGCCGTCTTGAACTGCGGGTGAAGTTGCTGTCGGGCCTGTCGATGAACATAACCTTGCTGATCCAGCAACTGGCCGGCGTCATCATGATCGTCTTCGGCGTGTACCAGATCATTGACGGTAACCTCAGCATGGGCGGTTTGATCGCTTGCTACATGCTCAGCGGCCGCGCCCTGAGCCCGCTGGCCTCGCTGTCGGGCCTGCTGACCCGTTACCAGCAAGCCAAGGTCACTATGACCTCGGTGGACCAGATGATGGAGTTGCCCCAAGAGCGCAATTTCGAAGAACGCCCTATGAGCCGCCGCACCCTGCAAGGCGCCATCGAGTGCCGTGGCCTGAACTTCACCTACCCGAACCAACAGAACGCGGCGCTGAAGAACATCAACCTGGTGATCAAGCCCGGCGAGAAAATCGGCATCATCGGCCGCAGCGGTTCGGGCAAAAGCTCTCTGGCCAAACTGCTGGTGGGCCTCTATCAACCAGACTCCGGTGCGCTGTTGGTAGACGGCGTGGACATCCGCCAGATCGACGTCAGTGAATTGCGCCACAACATCGGCTATGTACCGCAAGATATCCAACTGCTGGCCGGTACCCTGCGCGACAATCTGGTCTCCGGCGCCCGCTACGTCGAAGACGAGGTGGTCCTGCAAGCCGCCGAGCTTGCCGGTGTGCATGAGTTTGCCAGCCTGCACCCCCAGGGCTACGAGCTGCAAGTCGGCGAGCGTGGGCAGAACCTGTCTGGCGGCCAGCGGCAAAACGTCGCCCTGGCTCGCGCCCTGCTGCTCAACCCGCCTATCCTGCTGCTCGACGAACCGACCAGCGCCATGGACAACACTGGTGAAGAACGCTTGAAACAACGCCTGCAAGCTGTGGTGGCAAACAAGACGGTGGTGCTGGTCACGCACCGTGCCTCGCTGCTGTCCCTGGTGGACCGCCTGCTGGTGGTCGACCGTGGGCAGATCCTCGCGGACGGCCCGAAAGCCGTGGTTATGGAAGCGTTGAAGAAGGGGCAAATCAGTGTCGCTTAACTCTATCAAAGCTTCGATCGGCAGCTATTTTAAAGGCTCCGAATCTCTTCATGATCAACCGCTGCCCGAGGTCAACAAGGCGTTGATCGAAGATGCGCCGCGGGTCATCCGCCTGACCATCTGGGCGATCATCGCGTTCTTCCTGTTCTTGATGACCTGGGCGTATTTCTCCAGCATCGACGAAGTAACCCGTGGCGACGGCAAAGCCATTCCGTCCTCCAAGCTACAGAAAATCCAGAACCTGGAAGGCGGTATTGTCGCCGAGTTGTACGTGCATGAAGGCCAGATCGTTGAAGCCGGTGCTCCGCTGATTCGCCTGGATGACACCCGCTTTGCCTCCAACGCCGGTGAAACCGAAGCGCAGCGGCTGTCCATGGTGCTGCGAGTCGAACGCTTGAGCGCCCAGGTGGATGATCGTCCGCTCAATATCACTGACGACGTGCTCAAGGCTGCGCCAAGCCAGGCGGCCAACGAACGCTCCTTGTACGAGAGCCGTCGCCAGCAGCTCAAGGATGAGATCGGCGGCTTGCAGGAGCAACTGGTGCAGCGCCAACAGGAACTGCGCGAGTTCAGCTCCAAGCAAGGTCAGTACCGCAACCAGTTGAGCCTGCAACGCCAGGAAATCAACATGTCCGAGCCGCTGGTGGCCCAGGGCGCGGTATCGCCGGTGGAAGTGCTGCGCCTCAAGCGCGCCGAGATGGAAACCCGTGGGCAACTGGATGCCACTACCCTGGCCATTCCCCGCGCCGAATCGGCGATCAAGGAAGTGCAGCGCAAAATCGACGAGACCCGCGGCAAATTCCGCAGTGAAGCCCTGACCCAACTCAACGAAGCCCGCACCGAACTGAACAAGGCCGAGTCCACCGGCAAGGCCCTGGAAGATCGGGTTAGCCGCACCCTGGTGACCTCGCCGGTACGTGGCATCGTCAAGCAACTGCTGGTCAACACCGTTGGCGGCGTGATTCAGCCAGGCAGCGACATGGTGGAAATCGTGCCGCTCAACGACACCCTGCTGGTGGAAGCCAAGATCCGCCCCCAAGACATCGCCTTCCTGCATCCGGGGCAGGAGGCGATCGTCAAGTTCACCGCCTATGACTACACCATCTACGGCGGCCTCAAGGCCAAGCTGGAACGCATCGGCGCCGACACCATCACCGATGAAGACAAGAAAAACACTTACTACATGATCACCCTGCGCACCGACCGCAGCCACCTGGGCACCGATGAGAAGCCGCTGCTGATCATCCCCGGCATGGTCGCCTCGGTGGATATCATCACTGGCAAGAAAAGCATCCTCAGCTACTTGCTCAAGCCCATCATCCGGGCGCGGGCAGAGGCGTTGCACGAGCGCTAATCCAGATTGAATACAGGCGTTGACGTAGATACCGTCTTGAACCTCACCGACCTGAAGCCTGGCCTCGGCACGGAGTCGCACCTGTCGCCGCCTCGCTAAAGCTCGGCGGCTGCTACGAAAGTGGAGAGGGCCGCACCCCGGCTGCCCTCTGACGCTGCGGCCCAAAAGCCATATAGATATTCTCTAACGGTATTTAAACTGCGGTTCTTATATCTATAAAGTCACTCTCCTGATCGCTCGGGAGTGAACCCATGCCTGCAACCTCCGCTGTTCCAACCACCACCCAAACTTTCGACATCCGCCCATTCCCCGGCAGCGTCGGCGCCGAGGTGATTGGCCTGGACCTGTCCCGCCCGGTCAACGACCAGGACTTCGCCCGCATTCACCGCGCTCACCTGGACCACCACGTCGTGGTCTTTCGCGACCAACGCATCACCCCCGAACAGCAGATCGCCTTCAGCCGCCGCTTTGGCGTGCTGCAGATCCACGTGCTCAAACAGTTCCTGCTGGCCAACCACCCGCAAATCCTTATCGTCTCCAACATCATCGAGAACGGCCAATCCATCGGCCTGGGAGACGCCGGCAAGTTCTGGCATTCGGACCTTTCCTATAAGGAACTGCCGAGCCTGGGCTCGATGCTCCACGCCCAGGAGCTGCCGTCCGAAGGCGGCGACACCTTGTTCGCCGATATGCACAAAGCCTGGGAGCAACTGCCCGAGCACTTGCGCCAGGCCATCGAAGGCCGCAGCGCCGCCCACTCCTACACCGCGCGCTACAGCGAAACCAAATTCGAAGGCAACTGGCGCCCGACGCTAACCCCCGAGCAACTGGCCCAGGTCGCCGAAGTGGTACACCCCATCGTGCGCACCCACCCGGAAAACGGCCGCAAGGCGCTGTTCGTCAGTGAAGGCTTCACCACCCGCATCGTCGGCCTGCCGGAGGACGAAAGCCGCGACCTGCTGGCCCAGCTCTACGCCCACAGCGTGCTGCCGGAAAACATCTACCGCCACCAATGGCAGCCCCACGACCTGGTGTTCTGGGACAACCGCTCGCTGGTCCACCTGGCCGCCGGTTGCCCCAGCTACCTGCGCCGCAAGCTGTACCGCACCACCATCCAGGGCGACGCGCCTTTCTGATTCGGAGCAGCACCATGTCCAAGAAAACTCCATTCGCACGACTGGCCGCAACACTTGGCCTAAGCGTCAGCCTGCTGGCTGGCAGCCTGATCGCACCGGCCGTAGCCCAGGCGGAAGGCGAAATTCGCATCGCTGAACAGTTCGGCATCGTCTACCTGTTGCTCAATGTGGTGCGCGACCAGAACCTGATCGAGAAATACGGCAAGCAGGAGGGCATCGACATCAAGGTCGACTGGACCCAACTGTCCGGTGGCGCGGCGGTCAATGACGCGTTGCTCTCCGGCTCCATTGATATTGCCGGCGCTGGTGTCGGTCCGCTGCTGACCATCTGGGACCGCACCCACGGCAAGCAGAACGTCAAGGCTGTCGCCTCCCTGGGCAACTTTCCTTACTACCTGGTGAGCAACAACCCCAAGGTCAAGACCATCGCTGACTTCACCGAGAAAGACCGCATCGCCGTGCCTGCCGTCGGCGTTTCCGTGCAGTCGCGCTTCCTGCAATACGCCGCCGCCAAGCAATGGGGCGACAAGGAATTCGATCGCCTGGACAAGTACACCGTCGCCGTTCCGCACCCGGATGCCACCGCTGCACTGATCGCCGGCGGCACTGAGCTGACCGGGCACTTCTCCAATCCGCCGTTCCAGGATCAGGCGCTGACCAACCCCAACGTCCATGTGGTGCTCAATACCTATGACCTGTTGGGCCCAAACTCGCCGACGGTGCTGTTTACCACCGAGAAATTTCGCAACGACAACCCGAAAACCTACAAGGCTTTCGTCGAGGCATTGACCGAAGCCGCGCAGTTCGCCCAGAACGATAAAGGCGCTGCCGCCGACACCTACATCCGCGTGACCAAGGCCAAGATCGACCGTGCTGCGCTGCTGAAAATCATTGATAACCCGCAATTTGAATTCAGCGTTACGCCGAAAAATACCTACCCGCTGGCCGAGTTCCTCTACCGTGTCGGCGCGATCAAAAACAAACCCGAATCGTGGAAGGATTACTTCTTTCAGGATGCCAAGCCGTTGCAAGGGAGCTGAGATGAACGCGCCCTTGCAAGGCCACACGGCCAGCAACCTGCAGACCCCTTCCGCGCTGCTGTCGGTGGACCATGTCAGCCTTGAATACCGCACGCCTGAACGGGTGGTGCGGGCCACGCATCAGGTCAGCTTTGAGATCGACCCGGCCGACCGCTTTGTGCTGCTGGGGCCTTCGGGCTGCGGTAAATCAACGTTGCTCAAGGCCATCGCCGGGTTTATCAAACCCTGTGAAGGCGAGATCCGCTTGTTGGGGCAAAAGGTCGACCAGCCGGGCCCGGACCGTATCGTGGTGTTCCAGGAATTCGACCAACTGCCACCGTGGAAAACCGTCAAACAGAACGTCATGTTCCCACTGCTCGCCTCCAAAACCCTCAAGCGCCGCGAAGCCGAGGAGCGGGCACTGCACTACCTGGAAAAAGTCGGCCTGACGGCCTTTGCCGATGCCTATCCGCACACGCTGTCCGGCGGCATGAAAGCGCGTGTGGCGATTGCGCGAGCCTTGGCCATGCAGCCGAAAATCCTGCTGATGGATGAGCCCTTCGCTGCCCTCGACGCTTTGACCCGGCGCAAGATGCAGGAGGAGTTGCTGCTGCTCTGGGAAGAGGTGCGCTTCACTTTGCTGTTCGTCACCCACTCCATTGAAGAAGCGCTGGTGGTGGGTAATCGCATCCTGTTGCTGTCGCCTCATCCGGGACGGGTTCGCGCGGAAATCCACAGCCATCAATATGACCTGCACAGCCTTGGCGGTGTGGAGTTCCAGGCCTCGGCGCGGCGCATTCATCGGCTGTTGTTTGATGAAGTGCCTGAAGCCGAACGTGAGCTGGGTTTCGCCGATATCCGCATCGCTTATTGAAGGGCTGCACCTTGAAGGATTACAGCATGCGCCAGGAATATGAAATCACCCTCCAACCGCTGCTCAGCGTCCCCGTGGAACGCGAGCTGCCTCTGCGTCAGCGTCTGTGGCAACAAGGCTGGCTGCGCAAAAGCCTGATCCTGATCGTGCTCGCCATCCTCTGGGAAGCGGCCGCTCGTTATCAGAACAACGACTTGCTGCTGCCGAGCTTTTTGCAGACCTTCCACGCGTTCTACGACGGCATTGCCAGCGGCGAGTTGCTGGGCAAGGTCAGCATTTCGCTGGTGGTGCTGCTCAAGGGCTATCTGATCGGCATCGTGCTGGCATTCGCCCTGACCACCTTGGCGGTATCGACCCAATTGGGCCGCGACCTGTTGAGCACCCTGACCTCGATGTTCAACCCGTTGCCGGCGATTGCGTTGTTGCCGCTGGCGTTGTTGTGGTTTGGCCTGGGGCAGAACAGCCTGATTTTCGTGCTGGTGCATTCGGTGCTGTGGGCATTGGCGCTTAACACTTACTCGGGGTTTCTCGGCGTCTCGGAAACCCTACGCATGGCTGGGCGCAACTATGGCCTCAAGGGCATGCGCTTTGTGCTGTTCATCCTGATTCCGGCGGCGTTGCCGTCGATCCTCGCCGGGCTGAAAATCGGCTGGGCGTTTGCCTGGCGTACGCTGATCGCCGCCGAACTGGTATTCGGCGCCACCAGCGGCAAGGGCGGCCTGGGCTGGTACATCTTCCAGAACCGCAATGAGCTGTACACCGACAAGGTTTTTGCCGGGCTGGCAGTGGTGATCCTCATCGGGCTGCTGGTGGAAAACCTGGTGTTTGACACCCTGGAGCGGGTCACCGTGAAACGTTGGGGCATGCAGCGCTAATAGCGTCAGCGAATAGAAACACTAAACCTGTGCCGAGGACCCCGGGGGTTGGAATTGCCTGAGGCCGTGGTTAATCGGCGTCACGCATTACCGTGTCGGAGCAGGCACAGCCAGAAGACCGATGTGCATGAGGTGTCCTTGATCCTGAATCCTTGGAAGGCGGCAATGATAGCGCGAACCTGCAAAGGCATCAGTGCAGGCCTACGAAGAGTTCAGATTTGTCCGATTGGTGGCAAAACGGCAGGCGAATCAAGGTCTTTTGACCTAGAGTGGCGAGTGTTCGCGCAAGCGCGGGTTTTGCCCTGGAGAAGGGCCGTGGGTGAGGAAATAGAGGTGCGACGCTCTGTGGCGGAACAAGACGACAAGGTCGGGGCCTGTTCTGTGCTCAACCCCGACCTGTGGGGGAGCGCAGGCTGGATCAGTCGGCTCTGGTGGGTGCCGCTCCTGGCGCTGTCCATGGCCTTGCGTTTCTATGGCTTGACCGCCTCAGCGATCTGGGGTGATGAAGGTTCAAGCCTATTGCTCAGTGAGTATTCTCTGACTGACCTGTGGTTCCACGCCGCCCATGACGTTCATCCTCCGCTGTATTTTTTCCTGCTGCGCGGTTGGATTGAACTGTTTGGTGACGGGATTTTCTCCATTCGCAGCATGAGTGCGATCCCCGGTGTCATCGCCGTCGGCCTGGGTATCTGGCTGACGCGCGTGATTGCGACCCGCCGCGCTGCGGTGCTGGCCGCGATTCTGCTGGCGCTGCTACCCACGGCGGTGCGCTACAGCCAGGAAGTGCGGATGTACTCGTTGCTGGGCGTATGGCTGCTGGGCGCCACCCTGGCGCTGGTCTATTGGGCCCGGCAACCGCAGCGGACGCGGTATCTGGTCGTCTATGTACTGTTGATGACGGCGGGTTTCTATACCCATTACTTCACCGCCCTGTGCGTGCTGGTGCACTGGTCGTGGCTGGCGTTGCTGCGACTGCCACGCACGTCTGGCTTGCGGCTTGTTACCCGCGCGCCCTGGTGGTGGGCCAATGTCGCCATCGTCGTGCTGTATTTGCCCTGGCTGCCGAACTTTCTGGGCTTGGTGCAGCACATCGAACAGCTCAAGGTGGGCGGTGATATCGGTTGGGAAGAGCCGGTCAACCTGTTCTCCGTGCCAGCGATGATTTGGCAGTTTCTCATCCAGGACGAAGGCGACGGCCTATGGCAGCCATTGTTTTTGCTGTTGCCGGTGTTGCTATTGGCAGTGGGGGGCGTGACCGCCTGGCGGGATCAAGGCAGCTACCGGTTTGGTGGGTTGCTGGCACTGTTTTTCATGCTGCCATTGCTGTTGGTCTTTGGGGTTTCGTTCATTTCCCCGGTCTTTATCGAGCGTTATCTCACGGTGTATGCCCTGGGCTTGCCGATCCTCCTGGCATTGGCGGTGGATCGCTTGTTGGTACGTTTTTCGATACTTGGCGCAGCCCTGTTCGTGTTGTGTATCGCCGTGGAGCTGGTGGGGTTGAAAAACAACTTCGCTGTCGATGAGCATGACCAGTTCAACGTCCCGGTGGAGTTCGTCAACCGCAACTACCAGGAGGATGACCGCATCGTCCTCAGCGACATGATGTGGTACCTGAGCTACGTCTATTACGACCAGACCGATGCCCAGTTGCAGCTCTACACTCCGCCCAAGGCCGATGGCACGCCAACGCGCCCCAATGCCTATGGTTTTGGCACCCTGGTGGATCAGGACGGTGGGCGGATCTACCTCGATCGTTTGTCGGCTATACCTGCCGATACTCGACGCGTGTGGTTGATCAGCAGCAATGAAGCGCCGGATGACTTTGCCCCTCTGCCCGAAGGCTGGCGCCAGCTCAGTCAGCAGGGCGGCGGCGGCGCTCGGGCGCGCCTGTTTGTGCTGTGTAACGTGCCGGAGGCGATTCACCGGGAGGGCTGCGATTAAGCTGCGCCAGGCTTATGCTCGCCTGTGAGGCTAGACTCAAGTGAACCCCCTGTTCAGGAACACACTATGCAATCCCCAGTCCACAGCTTGCCGTCTTTGTTCAAGCAACTCGGCCTGCCCGATGACCCGATCAGCATCGAGCGTTTCGTCGCCGTCCACTCTCCACTCAAGCCCGAACTGCACCTGGCGGATGCGTTTTTCTGGACGGACAGCCAGAAGGCGTTCTTGCGGGATGAGATTTTGGATGATGCGGATTGGGCGGAGGTGGTGGATGAATTGAATTTGATGTTGCGGCGTAGCCGAGACATGAACGCGTAGGAATGCAGCACTGCTTACTCTGCGTCTCCAAATCCACCAATTTGTATCAAAACTTGACGGGCTCGTATCCATCCACCATATTGATAGTTAGCAAACTAACTGTATGCGAACAATCAAGTGTCCCCAAATCTCGAACAACTTCACATGAACATCAGCAGCAGCATGGTGGTGGGTGCCAGGCACTGGCGAAAAATCTGCCAGACCACGCTGGTGAGCTTCGGCATTTCCGAAGCCTGCGCCGTGCCGCTGTTGATGATCGGCCGTCTCGGCGACGGAGTGCATCAGGTCAAGGTCGCTCAGGCGTCAGGGATGGAAAGCCCATCCCTGGTGCGCCTGCTGGACCAGCTGTGCAGCGCAGGTTTTGTGTGCCGCAGCGAAGATATTCACGACCGCCGCGCCAAGGCCCTGAGCCTCACCGCCCGTGGCCGTGAGCTGGTGCAAGCGGTGGAAGAGCAACTGGTGCGCCTGCGCCGTGAAGTGCTGGCGGACATTGCTCCCCAAGACCTGGAGGCCGCCTTGCGCGTGTTGCGCGCTTTCGAAGGCGCCCATCAGCACCCTGCGGTAGTGCCTTCTTGAACGGATTTTTTACCGGCATGCCGCCGGCACGAGACTGGTTCTATGGAGTAAGAACGTTCGCCGCCTCGATGATCGCGCTGTACATCGCCATGCTCATGCAAATGCCGCGTCCGTATTGGGCGATGGCCACCGTGTATATCGTCTCAAGTCCCTTTGTAGGCCCCACCAGTTCCAAGGCGTTATACCGCGCCATCGGCACCTTTCTCGGGGCGATGGCGGCGGTGTTTTTTGTGCCGATGTTTGTGCAGACGCCTTACCTGCTGGTGGTGGTCATTGCGTTGTGGACCGGGATTTTATTGTTCCTGTCCTTGCACCTGCGCACCGCCAACAGCTACGCGCTGATGCTGGCCGGCTACACCTTGCCGCTGATCGCCCTGCCAGTGGTGGATAACCCCTTGGCGGTGTGGGACGTGGCCGAGGCGCGCGCTGAAGAAATCTTCCTCGGTATCGCCGTGGCGGCGGTGGTCGGCGCGATGTTCTGGCCTCGGCGCCTGGCGCCGGTGTTTGATGATTCGGTCAGCAAATGGTTTGCCGACGCGCAGGTCTACAGCCAGCGTTTTCTCAGTCGTAACGTGCAACCCAAAGAGGTCAGCACGTTGCGCGGCGGGATGGTCGCCACCTTCAACACCCTGGAATTAATGATCGGCCAACTCCCCCACGAGGGCGCGCGGCCGCAAACGGTGCGCAACACCAAAGAGCTGCGCGGGCGGATGATCCACCTGCTGCCGGTGGTGGAGGCCCTGGATGACGCCTTGTATGCCCTGGAGCGCCGCACCCCGGAGCTGGTCGGCAAATTAGCGCCGCTGTTGGCGGCCACCACCGAGTGGCTGGAAAGCACCAAAAAGGACGCGCCCGTCGAACGCTGGCGCGTCCTGCGCGATCAACTTGAAGCCCTGCAACCCGACGCCCTGGACGACCGCTATCAACTGCTGTTCTCCAACGCCCTCTATCGCCTTGGCGAATGGATCGATTTGTGGCAAGACTGCCGCAGCCTGCAAGTGGCCATCCAGTGCGGAAACCTGGACACCTGGCGCGCTGTCTACCGCCACTGGCGCCTGGGCCGGCTGACGCCATTCCTCGACCGAGGCCTGATGTTCTACTCGGCGTTTTCCACGGTCAGCGCGATCATCGTCGCCTCGGTGTTGTGGATTCTGTTGGGCTGGACCGACGGCGGCAGCGCGGTAATTCTCGCGGCGGTAGCGTGCAGCTTCTTTGCCTCGATGGACGACCCGGCGCCGCAGATCTACAAGTTCTTTTTCTGGACCGCGCTGTCGGTGGTGTTCGCCAGCCTCTACCTGTTTCTGATCCTGCCCAACCTGCATGATTTTCCGATGCTGGTGCTGGCCTTCGCGGTGCCGTTTATCTGCGTCGGGACCCTGACCGTACAGCCGCGTTTTTACCTGGGCATGCTGCTGACCATCGTCAACACGTCCTCGTTTATCAGCATTCAGGGCGCCTACGACGCAGATTTTCTAAGCTTCGCCAATTCCAACCTGGCCGGCCCCGTGGGCTTGTTGTTCGCCTTCCTCTGGACCCTGATCGCCCGCCCGTTCGGCGCGGAGTTGGCGGCCAAGCGCCTGACCCGCTTCAGCTGGCGCGACATCGTCAGCCTCACCAAGCCTGCAACCCTGGCCGAACATCGGCACATGGGCGCGCAAATGCTCGACCGGCTGATGCAACACCTGCCGCGTCTGGCCATCATCGGGCAAGACACCGGGATCGCACTGCGTGAGTTGGGCGTGGCGCTGAGCCTGATGGACTTGCAGGCCTACTCGCCAAGAATCCTCGGCGTGCCTCGGGTGCTGCTCAACCAGGTGGTGGAGGACGTCGGCGTCTATTTCAAGGCGTGCCTGAAAGCCGGTGAACGCTTGCCGACTCCCAGCGGTCTGCTGATGACCCTGGACCGCACCCGCCGCGCCCTTAACGGGCAAGGCCTGCAAGGCGAAGACGAGACCCGCTTGCACCTGCTCCATGCCCTCAGCGGTTTGCGCTTGTCACTGTTGCCGGGCGTGGAGTTTGTCAGCGCAGGCGAGATGGACGCGCCGCTACCTGATGGAGCGCCTTTATGATCGGTGATCTGGATATCAGCGGGGTGTTCCTGCCCACGCTGCTGGTGCTGATGGGCATTACGTATGTGTTGTACCTGGTGGTGCACGGGCTGTTGACGCGCTTCCACTTCTATCGCCTGGTCTGGCACCGGGCATTGTTCAATGTGGGTCTCTACGCTCTGTTACTGGGCGCAGTGGATTCACTCAGTCGATACCTGATGACATGAAAAAACCTTTTTTGACCATCGGCCGCGTGGTCCTGACGTTATTGGTGGTGACCTTCGCCTGCGTCGTGGTGTGGCGCATGGTGATGTACTACATGTTTGCGCCCTGGACGCGGGACGGGCACATCCGCGCCGACATCGTGCAGATCGCCCCGGACGTTTCCGGGCTGATCCAGCAAGTGGACGTGCGCGACAACCAATTGGTGGTGCGCGGCCAGGTGCTGTTCTCCGTCGACCAGGACCGCTTCAAGTTGGCCTTGCGCCAAGCCCAGGCCGCCATGGCCGACCGCCAGGAAACTCTGGCCCAGGCCCAGCGTGAAAACAAACGTAACCGTGGCCTTGGCAACCTGGTGGCCAGCGAGCAACTGGAAGAAAGCCAGTCCCGCGTGGCCCGCGCCCAATCGGCCCTTGCCGAAGCGCAAGTGGCGGTGGACAGCGCTCAATTGAATCTCGACCGCTCGGTAATCACCAGCCCCGTGGATGGCTACGTCAACGACCGCGCACCACGAGTCAAGGAGTTCGTCACCGCCGGGCGCCCGGTGTTGTCGGTGGTGGACGGCAACTCCTTCCACATCGACGGTTATTTTGAAGAGACCAAGCTGGACGGCATTCACGTCGGCCAGAAAGTCGACATCCGCGTGGTCGGTGACCGCGCCCGCCTGCGCGGCCATGTGCAGAGCATCGTCGCCGGCATCGAAGACCGCGACCGCAGCAGCGGCGCCAACCTGTTGCCCAACGTCAACCCGGCGTTCAGCTGGGTGCGCCTGGCCCAGCGGATTCCGGTGCGCATCGCCTTTGACAAGGTGCCGGCGAACTTTCGCATGATCGCCGGGCGCACGGCCACGGTATCGATCATCGACGACCAGCCCAATGCGGGAGACAAACCATGAAACGGCTGTTAGCAACCGCTGGGCTGGGGTTGTTGCTGTCGGCTTGCCAAGTGGTTGGGCCGGATTATCAACTGCCGGATCAGGCCGCGGTGAACCGTGGTGACCTGCAAGGGCAGATGGCCGGGCAGGGCGCCAACGTGGTCTCGGCACCGGTGCCCGCCGATTGGTGGAAGCTCTATCAGGACTCGCGACTGGATCAACTGGTGCAACAGGCCATGGCCTCCAATACCGACTTGCGCGTCGCGGCAGCCAACCTGCAACGGGCGCGTTTCCAGGTGCAAGAAGCGCAGTCTGCGGGCGGCTGGAGCGGCGGAGTCAAGCTGGGTGCCCAGCGCTTGCAGGAATCCGGCGAAGCGTTTTTGCTGGCGGATAAAGTGCCAGTGGGCAACGTCGGTGACGTCGGCATTACCACCTCGTATCAGTTCGATCTGTTCGGCACTTTGCAGCGCGGTATCGAAGGCGCCCAGGCCAATGCCGATGCGACCCAGGCGGCCGTCGATACCGCCCGTATTACCTTGGTAGCGGATGTGGTGCGTTCCTACACCCAAGTCTGCGCGGCTAATGAGGAGCTGGGAATCGCCCGGCATTCCCTCGACCTGCAAGCACAAAGTACGAGCCTGACCCAACGCCTGCGGGACGCCGGCCGTGGTGATGAGACCCAGGTCACCCGTTCACAAACCCAATTCAAATCCCTGCGCGCCGAACTGCCGCGTTATGAAGCATTGCGCCAGGCTGGGTTGTTCCGCCTGTCGATGCTGCTGGCCAAGCCCGTCGACCAACTGCCTGCCGGCACCCGCGATTGCGCCGAGCTACCGCACATCGCCCAACTGCTACCGGTGGGCGACGGCGCCACGTTGCTCAAGCGTCGCCCCGATGTGCGCCAGGCCGAACGCCGCCTGGCTGCCGCCACCGCTGGCATCGGTGTCGCCACCGGCGAGCTGTACCCGGACATCAGCATTGGGGCCTCCATCGGCACCGTCGGCCTGCTGGAAAACCTCGGCAAACCCGCCGCCAACCGCTGGGGCTTCGGACCTTTGTTGAGCTGGACGGTGCCGTCCAATGGCTCCCGCGCGCGCATCCACGAAGCCGAAGCGGCGACCCAGGGCGCGCTGGCGCATTTCGACGGGGTGGTGCTCAACGCCATCCGCGAAACCCAGACCGGCCTGGCGCAATACACCGCTCAGCTGGAGCGCCGCGACGCCCTGGCCGATGCCGAACAGTCGGCGCAACAGGCTGCCGACCAGACCCATCGCTTCTTCCAGGCCGGCCGCGCGTCGTTCCTGGCAGACCTGCAAGCTACCCGCACCTACACCGACATGCGCGCCCAGTTGGCCCAGGCCAACACCCAGGTCGCCATGAGCCAGATCGATTTGTTCCTGGCCCTGGGCGGTGGCTGGGAAAGCGGACGAACGCAAGGCACAGAACCCAGCAAACCCTGAGACGGTTGCTATGCTTTGATCAGTTGGGCTTTCGTGATGGCCCCGCTGATCACTGCTCGCGTTGCTCATGGGGATTCCAATAATGAAAAACCCTTATGCTCCCGCTTTCTGGTGCGTGTTCTTCGCACTGGTGCTGCTCTCGGCAACTTACTTCTACGGCATCATGCTTGCCCATCAGATCGACAAGGCCATGGTGTTCCTCGACAGTGCCTGTGCGCTGATTGCCGTGCTGTCCATTGGTGTGGTGGCCTGGGCTTCTTACCAAGGCCAGCGAACCAAGAAAAAACTCCTCGAACAAGGCAAGACGCGGGTGGCGATCTGGGACACCAAGGTTGCCCTGCGCCGTGTCGAAACGGTGTTCGACCGCTATTTTTGGGGCAGTTACTGGCAACCGGGGCGCACCTTCCAGGAAGTCATGGGCGAACTCACCGGCACGCCCCTGGAAAAAAGCCTCGAAGCCCTGAAAAAACAATGTGTGGCCCTGGACCGGCAAGTGGCCGACGGACGGCATTGGCTCAATAACGCGCGAGAACTGTCCGATGTTGCCACCGACATGGCCCGTGAGCGTTATCAGCTGGACTTTTGCGATCCCAAGTCCGATACGCCGGGCAATGCGGTGATTCATCGCGAGTTCGAAGTGCTGGTGTACACCTGGACGGCGCGATTGAAGAGTTTTGATCATCAACTCGACGAGATCGATCTGGAATATTCCTGAGCCCCCTCCCGTAGCAGCGAGGCCGCGTCCGACCGCTGCTACGGAGCCTATGCTAATCTTTCACCGGATTTTTCGGCGGGCTTGAGCCGACACCCCAGCAGGGGGTCAGGGAAGACAGCCCACTTTCGCACAGGATTTGATCAGGTCTCTTCATGAATAAGTCAGCAATCGTTCTCTTGGGTTTTGTTGCCGCCGTCGGCGTAGTCAGTGCCGGTGGTGCCTGGTACACCGGCAATCAACTGGAAGGTGTACTGAACACCTCGATCGAGGACGCCAACAAGGAAATGCAGCGCTCCATGGTTGGGATTGATGGCACCGTGACCATTGAAATGCTGTCCCTGGACCGCGGCTGGTTCAGCAGCACCGGCCATTTCCGCCTCAAGGCCCAGGGCTCGGTGTTCGGTGAAGACCATAAAAACACCGAACTGCTGTTTATCGACCGCATCGAACACGGCCCGCTGCCGCTCTCCCGCCTGCTGACCCTCAAATGGCTGCCGGTCCTGGCAACCAGCCACCTGGCACTTGAGAAAAACCCCACCACCGAGAAATGGTTCGCCGCCACCAAAGACGTGTCGCCGCTCAAAGCCACCGCCAATATCGCCTTCAATCGTTCGGTGGACGGCAACCTGGAACTGCTGCCCCTGGAATTCAAGGATGACACCTCCAGCGTCAATTTCTCCGGCCTGAACCTGGATTTTTTCAACACAGCCAAGGGTGAGAAGGTCAAGGTCAATGGTTACATGGACAACCTCAAGCTCTCGCTGATAGATCCAAACGGCGCGCCGTTCAAAGCCGAGCTGAGTGGCCTGACCCTGGCCAGCAATCTGTCCCGCAGCTCGTTCGGCTTCTTCACCGGGCAAAATACGATTGAGCTGACCAACACCCAACTCACCTTTGGCCCGCAGCAATTGATGCTGACCTTGAAGGGTTTTGAGCAAAAAGACACCAGCGACGTCCAGGACAACAACATGGCCGGGCGCGTGGACTACAAGATCGACGAGATCGTTTACCAGGGTAAACCCGTGGGTTCGGCGGCCATGGCCGTGAGCATGAAAAACGTCGATGTGCCGGCCATGATGGTGCTGACCCAGCTCTACCAGGCCAAGATGCAGCCGGTGCAAGCCGCCGCCGCAGCCGGGCAGCCTGCTCCTGAGTTGCAGCTGAACGAAGCTGAACAAGCGCTGGCCCAGGCCAACGTCGACAAACTGCTGGCCGCCAAGCCGCAAGTGGCCCTGGAAAATCTGTCCCTGAAGACCGTCCATGGCGAAAGTCGCTTCAACCTGCTGGTGGACCTGACCAAGCCGTCGACCATGGAACTGCCGCCGGTTGAACTGGCCAAGCAGATCATTGCGGTTCTGGACACTAACCTGACGCTGTCCAAACCGATGATCGCTGATGTCGCTGCACTGCAAGCGCAGGTCGGTGGTGTGACTGATCCGAAAGCCATCGAGCAGCAATCCCAAATGGCCAGCGAGATGGTCAGCGGCATGGCCGTCGGTACCCAATTGGCGACCCTTGAAGGTAACGACCTCGTCTCCAAGCTGCACTACGCCAACAATGAAGTGACCCTCAATGGCCAGAAAATGACCGTCGAGGAGTTCATTGGTTTTGTGATGAGCAAAGTCGGGGCGGTAAGCGGCGCTCAGTAAAACTGAAAAACCCCCTGTGGTGAGCCCGCTCGCCACAGGGCGGTAAATTCTTGTAGGAGAATTCTGAACAATTGTTCTGAATTGACCTTTTTATACCCCCCTCATGGATATTGCGCCCCAGGAAAGCTTGGCCGGGTCATCAGATACCGGTCGCCTGATGCGTGTTGTACAGGTGAATTTATCGCTACAGCTTTCCTTGGTAAGGAAGCTGACGACATGTCGCGTAATGTTCACCCCTCTATCCCAAGCCGATTGCGCCTGTTTATCCGGGTTGCCCTGTGCAGCCAGCTTCTATGGCCTGTCGTGGCGTCGGCCGATGCGGCCTATGACGCCCTGATTCATCAGGCCCGCTCGGGTAACTACACGCCCGCCCTCAACCTGCTGCGCCAATTGCCCGCCGAGCGCCAGACGCCGGGGCAGGTCAGCGATCACCTGCTGATTGCCAGTTGGGCACGTCAGGACGCCGAAGTGCTGACGGTCTACGAGGCCCAGGGGCGCAATCGCAACCTGACCACCCAAGCGCTCGCCACCGTCGCCCGTACCTACCGCAACCAGCAACGTTGGGCCCCGGCGATTGCGGTCTATCGCCAAGCGCTGGTGCGCGAACCGAACAACCCAGACCTTCAGTTGGGCCTGGCCTTGACCCTCGCCGATGCAGGTCAAACCGCCGAAGCCGTGGAGCGCGCCCGAGCTCTGGTGGCCGCCAAACCTGCGGACGTGGACCGGCGCCTGGCCCTCGGTTACGCCTTGTCCCGCGCAGGCTCACCTTTTGATGCGCTGTTCGAGTTCGACCAAGCCTTCATCCGCGCCGGCAACCGGCCCGAAGTCATTGGTGAATACCTCGTCGCCCTGCAACGCGCCCGCCTGCCGGAACCCGCCCTGCGCCTTGCCGCCCGGCACCCCGGCTTGCTCGACCCCATCACCCAGCGCCGCCTGGAAGGTGACCTCGCCGCCGAGCGCGTACGCCTGGCCGAGTTCGCGTCCCGTAGCGAAAAAGAGCGCTATGTCATCGCCGACCGCGCCCTCAAGGATTACGACCAACTGCTCGCCACCTGGACCCCGGACGCCAGCGCCCATGACGACGTGGTGCGCTGGCGCATCGACCGCCTGGGTGCCCTCAAGGCCCGCGCACGCACGGCCGAATTGATCTACGACTACCAGACCCTCACCAGCGAGGGTGTGCAATTGCCCACCTACGCCCTGCGCTGGGTCGCCGCCGCCTACCTCGACCAACGCCAGCCGGAAAAAGCTGCGCCGCTGTACCGTCAGGCCCTCGCGGCCAAGGACGCGGATGCTGGCGATCACGTTGAAGACAGCACTGCACTGTTCTACGCCCTGCTGGAAAACGATCAGGTCAACGAAGCCCGCACCGTCGCCGACAATCTCGCGAGCGCGCAAAAACCACGGGTAGAACTCAAGGGCCTGCCCACCGGCAATCCCAACGACGCCTGGATGGACGCCCAACAACTGGCGGCCCAGGCTGGCACCTATGGCGCCGACCTGCCAGCCAGTGAAAAAGGCCTGGAGGCGTTGGTGAAACAAGCCCCTGGCAACATCGGCCTGCGCCTGGCCCAGGCCGATATGTACCGCGCCCGCGACTGGCCACGGCGCGCCGAAAACGCCCTCAAGGAAACCGAAAACCAGGCCCCGCGTGACATCGGCCTGCAGGTCTCCCAAGGTCACACCGCCCTGGATTTGCAGGAGTGGCGCCAGCTCGATGCGCTGACCGATGATGTGGTCGCCCGCGCTCCGGACAACCGCCAGGTGCAGCGCCTCAAGCGCCTGCGTGAGGTTCACGACATGGCCGAGCTGCGGGTCGAGGCCTACACCGGCAAAAGTAACGGCGGCACGGTCGTCGGCAGCCGCGACTTTGGCATCGAAACCCTGCTCTACAGCCCGCCTATCGATGAGGATTGGCGCCTGTTCGGCGGCGTCGGCTACGCCACCGCCGACTTCGAGGAAGGCACCGGCCAGCACCGTTGGCAGCGCCTGGGCGTGGAGCGGCGCACCCGTGACATGACCCTCGAAGCCGAAGTCTCCAATCACTCCTACGGCTTTGGTTCCAAGCAAGGCGCCCGGCTGGCGATTGCACGGGATATCAATGATCACTGGCAATACGGCGGCAGCCTCGACTACCTCGCCGCCGCCACCCCGCTGCGGGCATTGAATGCCGACATCACCGCCAACGGCGGCAGCGGTTTTATCCGCTGGCGCGCCAACGAAAGCCGCGAATGGAAACTGGCCCTGAGCCCGTCCCATTTCAGCGACGGCAACAACCGCGTCGAAGCCCTGCTGACCGGGCGCGAAGGCGTCTACAGCTCGCCGGGTGTGCAAGTGGACCTGGGCCTTGAAGTCGGCACCAGCCGCAACAGCAAGCAAGGCACGCCGTATTTCAACCCGCGCTCGGACTTCAGCGTGCTGCCCACGGTGAACGTCAACCACGTGCTCTATCACCGCTACGAGACCCAGTGGAGTCAGCAGTTCCAGGTCGGAGCGGGCACTTACAGCCAGCGGGATTATTCCACTGGTGGCGTCGGTTTGATCGGTTATGGCCAGCGCTTTCGCTGGAACGACGTACTGGAAACCGGCGCCAACCTCAGCTGGATCAGCCGACCTTATGACGGTGAGCGCGAAAGCGATTTGCGCCTGATCGTCGACCTCACGTACCGCTTCTAGAAGAGTCCGATCATGTCCATTCTTTCCCGCTGCTGCCTGGTGTTGGGATTCGTGCTGAGCAGCGCTTGCGCCCAGCAACCCGCGCCCTTTACTCCACCCGCCGAACGGCCCAAGGCGGCCAACGAAGCGCCGTGGCCGAAAAACTATTTTCTCGGTATTGCCTACCACGATGTCGAGGACCGCGACCCCGATCAGGCGGTGGTGGCGGTGCGCACCGAGCGGTTGATCGAACAGTTGGCCTGGTTGCGGGAAAACGGCTACCAGCCAGTCTCCGTCGACCAGATCCTCGCGGCCCGAAAGGGCGGCCCGCAGCTGCCGCCCAAGGCCATCATGCTTAGTTTCGATGACGGCTACGCCAGCTTCTATACCCGTGTGATGCCGATCCTCAGGGCCTACAACTGGCACGCGCTGCTGGCGCCGGTGGGCACCTGGATCGACACGCCGTTAAACCAGCCGGTGGATTTCGCCGGCACGCCGCGCCCGCGTTCCGACTTCCTGACCTGGCAGCAGGTGCGCGAAGTGTCGCAATCGGGCCTGGTGGAAATCGCCGCCCACACCGACGCCAATCACAAGGGCGTGCTGGCCAATCCCCAGGGCAACCTGCAACCGGCGGCCACCACCCGCCGCTTTGATACGGCCACCGGTCGCTATGAAACCGAGGCACAGTTCCAGGCGCGGATGCGTACCGATGTGGCGGGTATTTCCAACAAGATCCGCGCTGTCACCGGCAAGGCCCCGCGTGTGTGGGTCTGGCCTTATGGCGCCCCGGATGGCACCACGTTGCGAGTGGTGGACGAGCAGGGCTATCAAATGGCCCTGACCCTGGAAGACGGCCTCGATAGCCTCGGCAACCTGATGAGCAGCCCGCGTTTCCTGGTGGCCTCGGACCCGGACGGCGAGCACTTTGCCAATGCCATCGTCAATGTTCAGACCCAGGCGCCGTTGCGCGTGCTGCATGTGGACCTGGACAACGTCTACGACCCCGACAAGGCGCAAGAAGCGCGCAACCTCGACCAATTGGTCCAGCGCGTGGTGGACATGGGCGCCGACACGGTGTTCCTGCAAGCCTTCGCCGACCCCAAGGGCGATGGGCTGGTGCATTCGCTGTATTTCCCCAACCGCCATTTGCCGGTGCGCGCCGACCTGTTCAACCGCGTCGCCTGGCAGTTGCACACCCGCGCCCATGCCAGGGTGTTTGCCTGGATGCCGGTGCTCAGCTTCGCCCTTGATGCCAAGCTGCCTCGCGTCACCCGCTGGGACCCGCAGACCGGCAAGGTTGGCCAGGACCCGGACCAATACCAGCGCCTGTCGCCGTTTGATCCCAAGGTGCGGCAGATCATTGGCGAGATTTACGAAGACCTGGCCCGCATCAATGCCATCGACGGCGTGCTGTTCCACGATGATGCGGTGCTCTCCGATTTTGAAGACGCCAGCCCCGCCGCCCTCAAGGCCTATGCCGCCAACGGCCTGCCAGACAGTATTGAAGCCTTGCGTGCCGACCCTGCGGTGATGCAGCGCTGGACCCGCTTCAAGAGCCGATACCTGATCGATTTCACCCACGAGTTGACCGCCAAGGTCCGCAAACTTCGCGGTTCGCAAGTGCAGACCGCACGCAATATTTTCGCCGAGCCAATGCTTAACCCTGGCAGCGAAGCCTGGTTTGCCCAGAACCTCGATGACTTCCTCCAGAGCTACGACTGGACCGCGCCCATGGCTATGCCGCTGATGGAAGGCCAGAGCCTTGAAGACTCCAACGCCTGGCTGGAAAAGCTGGTGGCCACCGTCAAGGTCCGCCCCGGCGCCCTGCAACGCACGGTCTTCGAGTTGCAAGCCAAGGACTGGCGCACCGCCGCCGCGCCTGATCTTTCCGGCGCGCAAATGGCCGAGTGGATGGGCGTGCTCAAGCGCCAGGGCGTCACCAGTTTTGGCTACTACCCCGACAACTTCCTGGAGAACTCGCCGGACCTGAACACCGTGCGTCCGGCCCTTTCCAACCAGTGGAATCCTTGACCCATGTTCGACAGAATCCTGGCTTTACTCGTCTTATCCCTGGTGTTGGGCGTGCCCCTGGGCCTGATCTTTCTGGTCACCGGGCAGTTCCTGATGGACTTCGTGTTTTTTTACCCACTGTTCATGTCCGGGCTGTGGATCGCCGGTGGCCTGTACTTCTGGCTGCACTGGGAGCGCCACTGGCCGTGGGCCGATGACACTCCGGCGCCGGTGCTGGCGGGCAACCCGCTGATCTCGATCCTGATCCCTTGCTACAACGAAGGCGACAACGCCGCCGACACCATCGGCGCCGCGCTGGCCCAGCAGTACCCGAACATCGAAGTAATCGCCATCAACGACGGCTCCAGCGATAACACCGCCGCCGTGCTCGATGCCCTGGCGTTGCGGGAGCCGCGCCTGCGAGTGCTGCACCTGGCGCAAAACCAGGGCAAGGCGGTTGCCCTGCGCATGGGGGCGGTGGCGGCTCGCAGTGAGTACCTGGTGTGCATCGACGGTGATGCCTTGCTCGACCGCAATGCGGCGGCCTACCTGGTGGCGCCGATGCTCGACAACCCGCGATTGGGTGCGGTCACCGGCAACCCGCGCATCCGCACGCGCTCCACATTGATCGGCCGGGTGCAGGTGGGCGAGTTCTCCTCGATCATCGGTTTGATCAAGCGTACCCAGCGGGTGTTCGGGCGGATCTTCACCGTCTCCGGCGTGGTGGTGGCGTTCCGTCGTGCGGCCCTGGACCGGGTCGACTACTGGAGCACCGACATGATTACCGAAGACATCGACGTCAGTTGGAAGCTGCAACTGGACCACTGGAGCATCTTCTACGAACCCCGCGCCCTGTGCTGGATTCTGATGCCGGAAACCCTCGGCGGCTTGTGGAAGCAGCGCCTGCGCTGGGCCCAGGGCGGCGCCGAAGTACTGTTCAAAAATATCCGTGGCATCTGGCAATGGCGCCATCGCTACCTGTGGCCGTTGCTGTTCGAGTACTGCCTGTCCACCGGTTGGGCCTTCACTTTTCTGCTGTCGGTGATCTTCTGGGGCGTGGGCAAAATTGTTCCGTTGCCGCAAGCGATTGCCGTGGATTCGTTGATGCCACCGGCCTTCACCGGTTTGCTGCTGGCGGTGGTGTGCCTGGTGCAGTTCGCCGTGAGCATCATGATCGACCGCCGTTATGAGCGCGGCCTGTGGAAAACCCTGTTCTGGACCGTCTGGTACCCGCTGGTGTTCTGGCTGGTCAGCCTGTTCACCACGCTGGTGAGTTTCCCCAAAGTGCTGTTCCGCCAACACCAGAAGCGCGCGCGCTGGGTCAGTCCGGATCGCGGAATCAAAGCCCCCCAAAAGGAAGTGCAGCCATGAACCTGATTCGAACCTCTCAGCGCCCGGTGATGTGGGCAATCGATGTATTCCTGACCCTGATGGCCTGGGCCGGGTTGATTATTTTGTTGGTACGCGGGTTGGTGCCGATGCTGGAAACCCACGGCGGCCCGCGCCTGGATGCGCCGATTTTCGCGGCCTTGAATACCTTGCAGATTTACCTGTGGATTGCGGTATTTAACGCGGTGCTGCTGATCAGTTGGGCACGTTATCAACAACGCCGGGGCAAGCGTTTTGCCCAGCGCAGAGCTGCGGGCAAGGCCCTGAGTGATAAAGGCTTGAGCGAAAGTTTCAGCCTGGCCGAGGGCGAGTTGGAACAACTGCGCCGGCCGGGGGTGTTGGTGATTCATAACGACCAAGACGGTGGGGTGCGGGAAGTGACCGCTCATGTGTCCCGTGAGGTGGAGCGGGTGGGGTTGAAGCTGGTGCGGGGGCGGGTCAAGGAAGTGGGCTAAATACAGCCTCTGTTGATGATCGTTGCCACGCTCCGCGTCCCACAGAGTGTGGCAACGATCAACATTCAAATATGGGATCCAATTCACAAAAGGCTCGTGAACTTTTCCTCTCTTCTGGCTACTAATCAATCTCGACGCAAGGTTGGTGGCTAACTAGTGGCAACTCTCTAGAGCCTTGACGAGACCTGCATCAAAACTGTTACCGCTTGTCGGAATAAAAATTCCAAATACAAGTTGGTAATCGTTACTTGATTTTTTAGTTGTTTTTAATAAATGGCTTACGAACTTATTAATTATCGAATCCAACTAAGCCAGATTCTTGGCCGTCCTGGAGTTCGATGGTAGTTTGCCGCCCTTGTTTTTCGATGGATCGAACATGTCTTCGTTATTGCCTCGGATTCGGTATCTGCTGTGTATCTCGCTGCTTGCCTGCCTTGTTTTGAACAGCGCGGTTGCCGCACCCACGCCAGGGGATCAAGACCTGATCCGCGACCGGCAAAATCGCCTGCTGGAAGAACAGCGCCGGCGCCTTGAAGAACTCAAGGAACTGCCCGGTAAAGAAGCCAAGCCCGTTGTGCCCGCCGCTCCGGTGGACAGCCGCTGCTTTCCCATCAAGGACATCGAACTCAAGGGCGCCGACAGTCTGTCCGCCACTGACCGCGTGCGTCTGCTCAAACCCTATATTGGCCAGTGCCTGGGCGTCACCCAGCTCAACGGGCTGCTCAAGGTCATCACCGACTATTACATCGACAAGGGCATGGTCACCAGCCGCGCCTACTTGCCGCAGCAGGACCTGTCCAGCGGCCACCTGAGCGTGCTGGTGGTCGAGGGCAAGCTCGAAGGCATGAAGGGTGCCCAGGGCAGCAACCTGTCCGAACGCGAACTGGCCATGGCTTTTCCCGGCAAAGTCGGAGAGCAGCTCAACCTGCGGGAAATCGAGCAGTTGGTGGACCAGTTGAACCGCCTGCCGTCGAAACAGGCGCAGATGGAACTGGCCCCTGGCAGCGAGGTAGGCGGTAGCGAAGTGCTGGTGAAAAATGCCCCGCAAAAGCCCTGGCGCACCAGCTTGTCGCGCAACAACGACGGGCAGAAAAGCACCGGCGAACAGCAGTGGGGCGCAGGCCTTGAGTGGGACAGCCCGCTGGGCCTGGCTGACCAACTGGTACTGCGCGGCGGCCACGATGCCGTCAGCGACCACCAGAAAACCTCGAAAAACTCCATGCTGTATTACAACGTGCCGTGGGGCTGGTGGAACTTCAGCTACACCTACAGCGAGAGTGATTACCGCACTTACGGCGTGACCAACGACTACAAGTTCAAGCAGAACGGCGACAACGAGAACCACCAACTGCGCGCCGAGCGGGTGATCCATCGTGACGACGTGAGCAAGACGTCGGTGAACGTCGGCGTGTCGCACCTGCGCACCAACAACTACATCCTCGACGTCCGCACCGAGCCCAGCAGCAACCGCCTCAGCGAACTGCAGCTGGGCATCAACCACGGCCGACGCATCGGCAATGCCTTCGTCAACCTCGACCTGGGCATGCAGAACGGTATCGGCGCCTTCGATGCCCAAGCTGAAAACGAGCGCGATCAGTACGGCAATCGCCAGCCCAACGCGCGCTACCGCAAATACACCGCCACCGTCAGCTACTTGCAGCCGTTCACGCTGTGGGGCGAGTCGTTCAGTTTCTCCAGCCTGGCCACCGGCCAACGCAGTGAAGACATCCTGTTCAGCCCCCAGCGCATGAGCCTCGGCGGTTCGGCCTCGGTACGCGGTTTTAAAGACCAGCAGCTCACCGGCGACAGCGGCGGCTACTGGCGCAACGACGTGCGCTGGGCTCGCCCGGTGACCTGGGACTGGATGCGCCCGGCCTTTGCCGAATACGGCGCAAGCGTCGGCTACGACCAGGGCGTGATCAGCAACGACCGTTACAACGGTGAAGTGCACGGCCGGGTCTCGAGCAACTCCCTGGAGCTGTTCGCCCGCGGCAAATACGTCAGCACCAGCGTGACCTTTGCCCATTCTCTGGAACGCCCGGCAGTGATGAGCGAGCGCGAAGCGCCGATCTACTTCCGCATGGATTTCTTCCTGTAACTCAACGCCCCGTTACATCGAGAATATGACAATGGATGTTCGCCACTTTGCCTTCCTGGCTCGCCAGCCTTCTTCTGCACTGAAAAGCCGCGACTCGTTCTGGGGCCTACCCAAGCGCGGCCTGGCGCTGATCCTGGCCAACGCGTTGTTCTGGCAGCCGCTGCTGGCCCAGGCCGAAGGCATTGTGGTCAGTGCGCCAGGCACCACCGTCGGCCAGGCCGGCAATGGCGTACCAGTGGTGAACATCGCCACTCCCAATGGCAGCGGCTTGTCCCATAACCAATTCAAGGACTACAACGTCGGCCCCAACGGCGTGATCCTCAACAACGCCAATGGTGCGGTGACCAACACCCAATTGGGCGGCTTTATCGTCGGCAACCCGAACCTCAAAGGCGGCGCGGCCAGCGTTATCCTCAACGAAGTCAACGGCGGCAGCCCCAGCCAATTACGCGGCTACACCGAAGTGGCGGGCCAGTCGGCCAAGGTCATCGTGGCCAACCCTTACGGCGTCACGTGCAGCGGCTGCGGCTTCATCAACACTCCCAACGTGACCCTCACTACCGGCAAACCGGTGCTCGACGCGAGCGGCCAGTTGCAGCGCTACCAGGTTGACGGCGGTGCCGTGACCATCGACGGCCAGGGCCTGAACGCCAGTAACGTCGACCGCTTCGAGATCATCACCCGCTCGGCCAAGATCAATGCGCAGATCAACGCACGCGAATTGACCGTGATCGCCGGGCGTAACGACGTCGATGCCCAAAGCCTAAAGACCACCGCGCGTGCCGATGACGGTAGCGCCAAGCCGGAGCTGGCGATTGACTCCTCGGCGCTGGGCGGCATGTACGCAGGCGCCATCAAGCTGGTCGGCACCGAAGCCGGCGTGGGCGTGAAGCTCGACGGTACGCTGGCCGCCAGTGGTGGGGATATCCAGTTGGATGCCAATGGGCACCTGAGCATGGCGCAGACGGCGGCCACCGGTAATCTCAAGGTCACCGCGCAGAACGTGAACCTGACCGACAAGGTCTACGCCACCGGCAATGTGCAGGTGAGCAGTGCCGAAGAACTGGTCAACCAAAAGAGCCTGGCCGCGGGTCAGCGCATCGAACTCAACGCGATCAAGGTCACCAACCCGGGCATCATCGAAGCCGGCGTTGCGCCCGACAACAGCCGCAACGCCACCGGTGACCTGGTGGTCAACGCGCAGACCGTCAACACCAGCGGCAACCTGCTGGCCAGCCGCGCACTGGCGATCACCGCCGCGCAGGCGCTGACCAACCAGGGCGCGATCATCCAGGCCAAGACTGTCGAGGTCAGCAGCGCCAAACTGACCAACCAAGGTGCCAGCGCACGCCTGTTCGGCGAACAGAGCCTGGCGATTAGCTCACCGGCCATCGTCAACCTCGGCGGGCTGATTCGCTTCGGCGAGGACCAGGCCGCTACGCTCAACAGCGCCTCCCTAGACAACCGCCAAGGCCGTATCGAAATGGCCGGTGGCAGCCTGGTGCTGAGCAGTGCCGACCTGAACAACAGTGGTGGTCAAGTCATCGCCAACGACTTGACCGTCAACGCCGGCAAGCTGAATAACCAGAACGGCGTACTGGTCGCCAAGACCGCCACAGTCAACGCCAGCGACCTCGACAACAGCCTCAAGGGCCTGATCCAGGCCGACGGCGGCGCGCTCAACCTCACCGTCAACAACAGCTTCAACAACAACCAGGGTTTCGCCCAGGCCAGCACAGACCTCAACGTCAAGGCGGGCAACCTCAGCAGCAACGCAGGCGGCGTACTGAGCGCCGACAGCGGCAAGCTGACCCTCACCGCCGCGCAAAAGCTCAACAACGCCCAGGGCCGCTTACAGGCCGGGCAGGGCGATATCGAACTGCACGCCGCGAACCTGGATAACCAAAGCGGCGTAATCGTCGGCAAGCAACTGCTGCTCGACGTCGCCGGTGGTGATATCGACAACCGCGCCGGGCGCGTGTTGGGGGACGGGCTCGACGTGCGCGCCTCCGGCCTCGACAACCGCAACGCCGGCCTGCTGGCCGGTGGCGCCCAGGGCGTAAGCCTGCTGCTCAACGGCCCGGGCCAGTTGCTCAACGCACAGGGCCGCATCCAGAGCGAAGGTCTCCTGCAACTGCGCGGTGAGCGTTTCGACAACAGTGCCGGCATTCTGCTTGGTCAAACCGTCGAGGTGACGGCGCAGAGCTTCAACAACAGCGACAAGGGCGCGCTGGTCAGCGATGGCGGCGACATCACCCTCAACGTCAGCAACCTGCTGACCAACGTCGGCGGCCAGATCGACGCGGGCGAACGCAGCGTATTGGTCAAGCATCTCACCACCCTTAACAACGACGGTGGCACCCTGCGCGGTAAGCGTCTGGATATCGCCGCGCAGCACCTGAATAACAATGACGGCGGCCAACTGCTGGCCGGCGCCGGGGGCCTGAGCTACAGCGGCCAGGACGTGAGCAACCGCAAAGGCCTGATCCTCAGCGGCGGCGCCCTTACCGAACTGCACACCGCCCGCCTGGATAACCAAGGCGGCACCGTGCAAGGCGACAGCCTGACCGTCACTGCCGACAAGCTCGACAACGGCAGCGACGGCCTGATGGCGAGCCTGGTTGGCAACCTGCAACTGACCGTCGAAGCTCTGGCCAACCGAGGCGGCAAACTGTTCGGCAAAGAGCAGCTGACCGTCAGCGGCGCCACCCTCGACAACAGTGCGGGCGGCCAGATCAGCGGCAACCAACTCAACCTGACCTCACGCGATACTCTCATCAACCAGGGCGGCCTGATCGAGGCCAATCAGGGCCTGAGCCTCAACGGCGGCAACCTGGACAACAGCGCCAACGGGCAACTGCGCGCCCTGGGCGGCACCGACAGCAGTCTCAACCTCAGCGGTGCGCTGAATAACCAGAACGGCACTCTCGAGTTCGGCAGCCAGGCGTTGCGCCTCGACGCTGCCAGCCTCAACAACCAGGCCGGTCAGATCCAGCACGCCGGCACCGGCCTGTTCCGCCTCAACACCGCCAGCCTCAGCGGCAGCCAAGGCACTATCAATGGCATGGGCACCGCCGACTGGGCGTTCGGCACCGTCGACGGCCTGGGCCGCGTACAACTCAACGAAATCCTTACCTACAAAAGCGCCCAGGGCCTGACCCTCAAGGCCGGCGACCGCATGGCCAGCGGCAAGGGCTTGACCCTTGATGTGGCGAGCCTGAACAACGGCGGCGAGCTGCTTAGCGACGGTGACGTGAGCATCACCACCGGCGAGATGACCAACAGCGGCCGCGTATCGGCCCTGCAAACACTCACCGTCGCAGCCAACAACCTCAGCCAGAACGGCGGCCGTCTGGCGGCCACCAATGCCCGCCTGACCCTGGGCGGCACCCTGGACAACCTCGGTTTCCTCACCGCCCGCCAGCAGCTGGATATCGCCGCCGCGCAAATCAACAACCGTGGCACCCTCGGTGCCCAGGGCGCAGTGAACCTCACCGCAGTCAACGGCATCACCAATGCTGCCGATACGCTGCTGTTCAGCGGCGGCGACATGACCTTGCGCAGCAATGGTTTCAGCAACCTCTATGGCGATGTCTACAGCAAAGGCAACTTGAGCTTCGCCGCACGGGATGGCGGGCGTGCCGTGCTGTTCAGCAACCGCTCCGGCACCGTGGAAAGCGAAGGCTCGATCGGCATCAATGCAGGCTTTATCGAAAACGCCAAAGATGAATTCGAACTCGGGCAGACGCTGACCACCGGCAGCCTGAGTTGGATCTGTCAGCAGCACTGCGACGAGAGCGACAACTGGGAACGTGGCGAGATCACCATCTACGAGACGTACCTTGAGGCGGCGACCAAGGATTCGGTAGCGGCGCGCCTGGTGGCTGGCAAAAACATGCTGCTGCAAGGCGACAATGTGCAGAACCGCTACAGCCTGATGGCCGCCAATGGCGACCTGAGCATCACCGCCGGTGACCTGCTCAACCAGGGCGCCGCCACGCGCACGGGGCAGCGCAAGATTGTCGTCAACACGCCAGGGCACGTTCCCGACGATTTGTTTGAACGCATGCGATATGTCGACGTGCCCGCGTTCAATGCGGCCACGGCGGCTGGCAATTTCGACAAGGCGCGCTTCGAAGAACTGAAAAGCCGCTCGCCCAATAGCCTGCCTTTCGTCCACTCAAGCGACATCACCACCTGGACCAACAACGGCGGCCCCGGCTACGACGCCACCCTGCAAGCGGGCGGCACGGTCAACCTCAACGTCGCCCGCACCCTGCAAAACGGCACGCTGCACAACAACACCCTGGCCCAGTTGACCGGCACCCTCGGCGACGACCAGACCGGCATCCCCGTCGGCGGCATCAACATCAACCTGAGCAAACACGCCAACGACCCTGGCGCCCAGGCGCCAGGCAGCGTATTGCCCGTCGTGGGCGTGGCCCCCGGCGGCGGCTTCGTGCCCGTAGACTACACCGGCACCGCCTTCGCCCCGGTCGACCCCACCACCTCGCCCACCTTCCAACTGCCCAAGGGCGAGTACGGCCTGTTCGTCAAGAGCGCCGACCCTACCAGCCACTACCTGATCGAGACCAACCCCGAGTTCGCCTCCGTATCAGGCTTCCTCAGCTCCGACTACATGCTCGGCAAGCTCGGCTACACCTCCGACGACGCCTGGCGCCGCCTCGGTGACGGCCAGTACGAAACCCGGCTGATCCGCGACGCCGTACTCGCGCAAACCGGCCAACGCTTCCTCGCCGGTGGCCTCTACAGCGACGCCGACCAATTCCGCTACCTGATGGACAACGGCCTTGCCAGCAAAGACGCCCTGCGCCTGAGCCTCGGCGTGTCCCTCACCGACCAGCAGGTCGGCGCCCTGACCCATGACATCGTGTGGATGGAAAACCGCGTTATCGACGGCCAGACCGTCCTCGTGCCGGTGCTGTACCTGGCCCAGGCTGACTCGCGCAACGTACGCGGCAACAGCCTGATCCAGGGCCGCGACCTCAACCTGGTCACCGGCGGCGACCTGATCAACGTCGGCACCCTGCGCGCCAGCAACAACCTTACCGCCATCAGCAGCGGCAGCCTCTACACCGGCGGCCTGGTCGAAGCTGGCAACAACCTCAGCCTGCTGGCCCAGGACAGCATTCGCAACGCCATGGCCGGCGAAATTCGCGGCAAGCAAGTCAGCCTCACGGCGCTTAAAGGCGACATCACCAACGACACCACCGCCATCCAGGTGCGTGACGGCGTCGGCATGCGCACCCTCACCGACACCGGCGCCGGCACCATCGTCGCCCGCGAAAACCTCGCCATCGACGCCGGGCGCGACCTCACCAACCGCGGCGCCCTCACCGCTGGCAACGACGCCAACCTCACCGCCGGCCGCGACCTAAACCTCATCGCCGCCAGCGACACCAGCGTCAAACACGAGACCCGCGACGGCGGCGAGAAATCCAGCATCACCACCGACGTCAAAAACCTCGCCGCCAGCGTCACGGCGGGCGGCAGCATCAACATGCAGGCCGGACAAGACGTCAACATCATCGGCAGCACCGCCACCGCCGGCAAAGACCTCAACATCGCCGCCGGTCGCGACCTCAACGTCGCCTCGGTCAGCGACATGCACAACGTCGAGGGCAAGGAAAAACACGGCAAGAAACGCATCAAGACGGCGGATGAGCAGACCACGCAGTTAGCCAGTGTGCTGACGGCGGGCAGGGACTTTACGAGCCAGGCGGGGCGCGACACTACGATTGTGGCGAGCAAGATCAGTGCGGGCAATGAGGCTTATCTGTATAGCGGGGATAAGTTGAATTTGCTGGCGGCGCAGAACAGCACGCATACCTTGTATGACATGAAGGAGAACGGTGGCTGGGGCGCGAAGAAAACCAAGCGCGATGAAGTCACCCGCGTCACCAACGTCGGCACTGAGATCAAGACCGGCGGTGACCTGACATTGGCCAGTGGCGGCGACCAGCTGTATCAGCGGGCCAAGCTCAGCAGTGGCAACGATCTGACGATTGCCAGCGGCGGCGCGGTGACGTTTGAAGCGGTCAAGGACCTGCATCAAGAGAGCCACGAGAAGAGTAAGAGCGACCTGGCGTGGACCAGCGCCAAGGGTAAAGGCAATACCGACGAGACGCTGCGCCAGAGTGAGTTGATGGCGCAGGGGCAGTTGGCGATTAAGGCCGTTGATGGCTTGAAGATTGATATCAAGCAGATCGATCAGAACACAGTCAGCCAGACGATTGATGTGATGGTGAAAGCAGATCCACAGTTGGCTTGGTTGAAAGAAGCCGAGAAGCGTGGGGATGTGGATTGGCGGCATGTGAAGGAACTGCACGACTCCTTCAAATACAGCCATTCCAGCCTTGGCCAAGGTGCAATGCTGGCGATCATCATTGTCGTCACCGTATTGACGGCAGGTGCTGCCAGTGCACTCGCGGCATCAGCTGGCAGCGCTGTGGGTGCCGGGTCGACTATGGCTGCTGCGACGGCGGCTACAGCTGCAACGTCTACGACGGCGGCAGTTGCGGGTACGGCAGCAGGTCTAGGAAACATCATCGCCACCGCGTCTTTGACCTCTCTTGCCAGCACCGGCGTGGTGAGCACGATAAACAACAAGGGCAACCTGGGCGCGGCTTTAAAGGAAACCTTTAGCAGCGACAGCATGAAGCAATCGCTGATCGCTGGCGCCTCAGCAGGCTTCGTGAATTACGCCAGTGGCAATTGGTTCGGCGCACAAAGCGACCCTGTTACCAACAAAGTGAGCGGTCCCAGCGTAGTGCCTCACTGGAACGACCCGGCCGCTATTGGGCGTTTCGGAACGATCCAATTGGCAGGCGGAGCCGTGCGCGGAACGCTTTCTGAAGCGCTTGGGCAAGGCAGCTTCAAGGACGCCATGAAGGGCAGCCTTTTCGATGTACTGCAGGCGACCTCGTTCACAGGCGTAGGTGATTTTGGCAATGCCTTCAAACTTCAAGACAGTGGCCTGAGTAAAACAGCACTGCACGCCGTTGTGGGCGGGTTGCTTTCGGAAGCAATGGGCGGCGACTTCAAAACGGGGGCGATTGCTGCGGGCGCTAATGAGGCGCTTATTGTGGCGTTGGATAAGTCGCCTCTGCTCAGTAGCAGTGATCCAGCAGAGCATGATCGACTGGTCAATGCGGCGTCCAAGCTGGTGGGTTTACTCGCTGCGGCCAGTGTTAATGGCGATGTCGCCATGGGCTCTGAAATCGCTGGGAATGCACAATCGTACAACCGGAAATTGCACGTCCAAGAAGAGAAAAGATTGGCTCAGGAGGCCAAGAGTCTAGATGCCACAAAGAAAAGCCGATCTGGCTTTGAGTGGGACGCTCTCCTGACGTTTGTTGCGGGAGGTGAAGTCGATCAGAAAACCAACAATGAGCTCCAAGGAGTTCTTGCCCGCTACAGCCCTACCAACCCTGAGGGGCAGGCATTGGGTGACGACCTGAGTGTTGCGCGGGAAGTGATCACTAAGCTGCAAAACGAGAAAGTCCTTCTGACCTGGGCAGATGGTAGCCCGATTGTCGCGAACGGGGCTCAGGTAGTTGCGTTCAAGTCTACAGACAAGCAGTACACAGACTCGCGGCTATTCAATCCTTCGAGTAACACCACCTACAACAATGAACCCGGTGGTATGGGGGTCGTGCCTGATGCGTGGGCCGAGCAATACGGAGAGGGTACGGCTATCAGGAAGCTCCCTGAAATCGCCGCGCTCAGTTCTGACGCCATTTCCCAAGCAGAGCAAATAGACCGACTACGTGTATTGGTGGGCGGCGGCATCAATTCAAATATCGATCTAAAGCTCCTTGCTGAGCTTATGCCTATCGGTGGAGTAGGTAAGGGAACACTCTTAAACGCGATCAAAGAGTTGGCTGCGCGGGATGTATTGGCGGTCAAAGGTACGGAGGCTATTGCAGGGAAGGCGGCTGAAACGGTTGCTGGTAAAGGTCTCGAGTCTGTTGCAGGTAAAGGCATAGATGCCGCGGCCGGCAAGGGCACCGAACAGTTTGCCAACCAAGCTCAGGCGAAATTAGCTGGCTATAGCCCCTGCTGTTTTGCTGCTGGGACGATGGTTGCCACTCCTGATGGTGAGCGAGCCATTGATGCACTCAAGGTGGGCGATATCGTCTGGACCAAACCTGAAGAGGGAGGTGAGCCATTCGCCTCCAAGGTTTCCGCTACCCACATTCGAACAGACCAGCCGATTTATCAGCTGACGCTGGTGAAAAACGGCGCTGCAGGCGAAGGTACAACAGAGACCTTGCAAGTCACCCCGGGCCATCCATTCTACGTCCCGGCGCGCAAAGGCTTTGTGCCACTGATAGAGCTCAAACCGGGCGATCAGCTGCAATCGTTGGGGGATGGTGCTACGCAAGATGCTTCGATCTCCGTGGTATCCATAAAGCTGCTGCAGTCGCAGGGAAAGACATACAACCTGACGGTGGATATTGGGCATACGTTTTATGTCGGGAAGCTAAGCACTTGGGTGCATAACACCGGGCCTTGTTATACCTGTAATGCAGGGAGTTGTTCGATCCAACGTAATCTCGGCGATGTGCCTTATGACTCCCGAAATATACGGGAGGAATTGAGCGATAAATATGGTGCCGATAATGTGTTATCTACGACTGTTCCGCCGTCGGGGATGCCTAATGTGAAACTGGCGGGAATGCATAAGGATATTGTGCTGCCAGATGGTTCAAATGCACGCGTAGTCTTTGATAACAAAGGCTTCCCTATATTTGATGATGTTACGAGATTCGACACACATATAAATATCAGCGAGTTTCGAGCTGCCAGTTACGATGGGCAGTTAAGGATGGCCACCCGTGACCTGCGAACGCAGATAGATAGTGGTGCCGTTCCAAGTTCCGCATTCACGGACGTACAGCTAAAAGCAATCCGCGGTGGTCAGGATAAGATCCCTGGGTATACTTGGCATCACCATCAGGATACCGGTAGGATGCAACTGGTTCCCGAGGCTTTCCATAATGGTGCGCGCCACGTCGGGTGGGAATCGATGAGCAAGGGGCAATAAAATGATCGCAGGCGTAAGTTTTGATTCGTATTATGGTCAAGGTGATGCTGCTGAAATAGCAGCGTTTGAAACACTGGCAGGTGTAGTTTTTCCTGAAAAATACAAAAAGATTTCAATAGGGTTTAATGGCGCGTTTATTTTGAATAAGCCCGTTTTTAAGTTTTATAATCGTCTCCTCGGAGTAGATGTCACGAGCAGCGCCGGTATGTTTTTGCCTTTCGGTGAAATCGAGGGCTCATTTGAAACAATGGAGATGAAGTATCAACACCCACCCGAGGATTTTGTTCAAGGTTTGATTATTTTTTCGGTGCTAGGGAATGGCGATGCGCTCTGTTTTGATTATCGTGAGAACCGTCAGTCTGAAGATCCAGGCGTAGTGATGTGGCATCATGAAGCATCTCCCGGTAGCGATGACGAATTATCTTTTGTTGCGTCTTCCTTTTCAGCGTTTTTAGAGATGCTTTTTGAGCGTCCTCCCGAATAAAATAGCGTAAAAGGGACGGATTTATTTAAATATTAAATTTAAAAAAACTCCAGATGAGTCGATTAAATAAATCCGCCCCCGTTGACCGTCCCCATTGCTTTGACCCCTATGCCGCCGAGGACAAATTGATGGATAGCTTGGCTTGGCTTGAGAGCCTCAAGGAGTCATTCGCTTCAACCGGCCTGGATTATGAAGATCTTTATGAATTGATAGAGGCTTCCATATAGCGAGCAGGAAAATAGAGAAAAATAGGGGTCAGACCACGTTTTAAGGCTGGCAGAGTTGCTCTTTAAAAACATGATTTATTTTTGTAATTGTTCTGTTTTTGTCGCCCTCGTGATAGGCGGCTAAGCTAAAAACTCTTGTCCAGTTATGAGTTTTCTATGCCTCGACGTCCTAGGGTTTTATTGCCAGATATCCCATTGCATATTATTCAGCGGGGAAATAACAGGTCTGCATGTTTTTATTCAGATGACGACTATCTTTTTTACATTGATAACTTAACTGTGCTTGCTGAAATGTATGGCTGTAAAGTCCACGCATTGTGCCTGATGACAAACCACGTGCATTTGTTATTGACTCCTGCCTGCTGTGCAGGAGCTGGTTTACTTATGAAAGGGCTGGGGCAGCGTTACGTCCAATATGTAAATCGAACATATCAACGAACGGGCACTCTTTGGGAAGGACGCTTTCGCTCTTGCTTGGTTCAGCAAGACGACTATGTTTTGGCTTGCTATCGATATATAGAAATGAACCCGGTTAGAGCGGGTATGGTTGCTCACCCGGGCGAGTATCGTTGGACCAGCTATAGAGTGAACGCACAGTGCGAGCCATCAGATTTTATCAGCCCACATCCGGTTTATAGAAGCTTAGGCAGCAATATTTCGCAACGAGCAGAAGCTTACCAGTCTATATTCAAAGACCGGCTTTCCCCTGAGCTAATAGAGAAAATTCGACTATCTACAAACGGCAATTACGTTTTGGGTGGTAAGAAGTTTGCTTCAGAGGTCGCACAGGCATTAGGTAAAAGAGTTTCTCGGGGTATAGCCGGACGTCCAAAAAAATGTGAGTTAGAAGAATAGTGGTCTGACCCCTATTTCCCATGATTTAAGGTGTGGCGCTGATGGCAAGGTTTGAAGAGGGCGCGTATGTGTCGTACTCACAAATTTGTGTATTTTTAAGCTCGCTCGATCATCCGTATAACGATTGGAGTGATCGGAGCTATTCGCAAGGATTTGCTTGGAGGGTAGGAAGCGCTTCCTTTAAAACTTTGGTTGATGAAGGGGATCATAAAATTAATCTTTTCATCAATGAAGAAAAACCGCCTTTGAGCGCTGGGGTGGTGCGGGCATTTAGAGTTCCGTTCACTGTAAAAGACAAAAATGTTGAAATCGGTAGCCTCTCAGATGTCATTCCTCTAGAGCTACCAGAAGGAAACTATGCCCTTCAGGTCGAATTTATCAGCCCTTCTTTAGATGGGGTGTGCGAGATAAATGTCCGCTTGAACAAAGGGGCCTGTGGGTTTGAAGTGCTGAGGGCAGATGCTGAAATTAACGGCCAGGATGATTTTGATCTTGATGCGGTGCCCGCCACTTAAGCGTGTTTACGACTATAAATCGGGCGGCACCCAGGCCGCCCGGCTTTTACTCAGGATGGATCGGCATTGAGTCGGCGACTGATGACATCCAGCAAATCACACCCATCGCGCAGCGGAATCGCCAGCAATTGGGCGAAGTCTTGAAGCACCACGGCATCGCTGCTGAACTGGTCGCGGAAGGCCAGGTTTTCCAGCAGTTGGGTGACGGCGCGAATCCGGTACACGGCGGCGTCGTGGAGGACATCGTTAACTTTTTAGCCCTCTGTCGCTAAAATGAAGAGGCCTGATTGTTTCCTATTATCTGCTCGTTCAACGTGCGCACCATTCCACTATTAAAACAAGGAAGTTCAATGGGCATCTCACTCCCCTTCTGGCTCATTATCACCGCTGTCACGGCTTACGTTGCAAGCACACGCGGGCGCTCAGGGCCCCGGTGGTTTGCAATCTCACTCTTCCTTCCCGGCGTCGCCTTGGTAGCCGTGTTGTTAATGCCCCGGCTGGCAAAGACCGGTGTTGACGCCCTGGTGCACCCGGACCTACGCCCTTGCCCCGCCTGCAACCAACCGATCCAAGCGGCGGCATCTCGCTGTAAGCACTGCGGCGCCGACGTGGAGCCGATTGCCCTGAGAGATCGCAGCGGTTGGGTCGCACGCATGACCGCCGATACGGATGAGGCATTTGAACGGATGGCGGCACAGATGGCGCTCATCGATATACCGACAGTGCTTGATGAGCCGCCACACCTTTACGCAGGGCCGTTTGAGGAAAAGGCCGAGGCGCAAAACGTACTCAAATTCCTGAAGTCTGAACACGGCTTGGATGGGCTGGTGACGTGGCGCTCGGTAACCCGAGAACATGAGATGCAGCCGTAAAAAAAAGTAGCTGTGGGGAAATAAGTAGGCCTACGCATAAAGCGGGCGACGCTAAGGCCGCCCGGTTTTTACTCAGGATGGATCTGCATGGAGCCTGCGAATGATGACATCGAGCAAATCACACCCATCGCGCAGCGGAATAGCCAGCAATTGGGCGAAGTCTTGAAGCACCACAGCATCGCTGCTGAGCTGTTCGCGGAAGGCCAGGTTTTCCAGCAGTTGGGTGACGGCTCGAATCCGGTACACGGCGGCGTCGTGGAGGACGTCGAGGGGCGCACTGGTGTCAATAAGTAGAGCGGGGACGGTACTGTCGTGACCCGTGAGGGGCATGTATTGGTTCATGGTGAAACCTCGGTCAGTAGATTGAAGCTGTCACCTATCGTCGCCAAACGAATGGGTGACAGCTGTACGCAGGTTGGCGAACCGGGACCGAGTTCCGGCAGACCCGAAGGTCTCCCGCGCACAGCTGCCATAAAGCAGCGATGCGGGTACGGAAGCCCCTGCAAGCAAGCAGAAAGCTTTCGCACACGGTCGTCGGGTCGCCAAACCCGATCGCCCTTGTTGGGCGACGGGCCGGACTATAAGCCCCGCGCCCAAACCCACGCAAGGCATCAAAGTACTGGCCCACGCACAACGCCTCATGTCTTCAGACCCATGGCCGACACACTGGCGATGATTAAACGCATCAAAAAAACCGCGCCGGTCAATCGCCGGCGCTCTCAACCCGCTCTACCGTCACACCACAAGGAAGAAGTACATGATCAAGCTGTTCTGCAAAGCTGCTGTTGTATTGTCCCTGGCCACGCTGTTTGGCTGCTCCTCGACGCCGTCGGTTGAGAAGATGCAGGCGGACGTGGCGAACTACTCGTTGCCCAAGGCTGCCGTTGCCGATAAAGGCCTGGTGTATGTCGTACGCCCAAGCAACGTGGGGATGATGGTGCGGTTCAACGTGTTCCTGGATGACAAGGAAGCCGACTCGGAGATGGGTTACAACCGTGGCAACCAGTACATTTATTTCTTCGTGACGCCCGGCCAGCACGTGATCAGCTCCAAAGCTGAAAACTGGGCTGACATGCCGATCAACGTCAAGGCCGGTGAGGTGGTTTACCTCAAGCAGGAAGTCGAAATGGGCTTCGCCGTGGCGCGCAACAGCCTCAAAGTGCTGAGCGATGTGGAAGGCCGTTATCTGGTCAAGGATGCGTCCTTGGGCACCGTGGCAAAAGAAAGCAAGTGAGTTAAAAGCGCTTGAAGCGGCCGGGCCTCGGGCTCGGCCATCGTCGCTATTCACCCACCCCAAACATTAAGTTTGGCAGGGGTCTGACCCCTATATGCTTCTACAAGTCGAGATACTCCAGTAACTCGCCACCCAATAAGGACATTCCGTGCTGAAAACCCTCTTCAAAGCCGCCGCCCTCATCGCGACGCTGTCGATGACTGGCTGTGTTTCCTATACCGTCACCGGCCCGTTGGGCGCTCCGCTCCATTCTGCTGCGGCCAGTAATCCCCGTACAGCGCAAATTGCTGACGTTGCGGTTTCCGTTCCAGGTGCCGACGACGCAACACGTACAGCCATCAGCCGCTCGCTCACGGTTCAGCTCAACCAGTACGTTAAGGCCGGTGGGTATTTCAAGCAGGTCACCGAGTACCCCACGCGTCTGGGTGAGAACGATGTGGTGCTCAAGTTCAACATGACGTCCCTCAAGGGCCATCGTGCCCCGCATCCTGCATATATCCCCGGAGCCTTGTTGACCCTGACGATCTGGATCTGGGTGAACGGGCCAATCTACGTGGACAGTTTCGATGTGGCAGGCGATTTGGTGATCGTTGACCGTGACGGTAAAGAGCTGGCATCGGCGAAGGATCAGATTAAGTTTGAACACAACGTCGGCCTGTACGGGCGCGAATATTGGTCACCGGTGATGGGGGCCAGACAGCTGAATGAATTGGTTTCAAAACTGCTTGATACCGCCACCGCGCGGTTGGCAAAACCGCAGCTTTAAGGAGAATGAAATGATGGGTTTGATCAAGCACAGTGTGGTGCTCGCGGCTGTTCTGCTGACGGGGTGCGTGTCGTATTCGCAGCATGAATTACCTCCGGTGCAGACCTGGCCGCCAACTGCCAATGCATCGCAACAGAAACTGACGGTGTTCGTGCGCACCACGGCTATGAATCAGGTCAACGGTGGGCCGGCCAATACCGCTGCGGGTGCCGCAGCAGCCGTTGGGGAAGCGGCGGTTGCCGATGGGTTTCGCCAGTCTGGGCGCTTTACGCGGGTCAGTACGGATAAGGTCGAGTTAGACCTCTATGCCGAAGCCACCTTGTACAACAACGAACAGTTCAGCATGGCGTCGGCCATCATCACCGGTGTGACGTTTTTCATCATTCCCACGACGGCAAAAAATACCTTCACCCTGGAAACAGTGTTCAAGGACAAGGACGGTAAAGAGCTGGGCCGTGTGAGCAAGAGCGAGTCGGTGCGTACGTGGATGCAGTTGTTGTTGATCGTCGCCGTCCCTTTCCGGCAGGACACCCACGAGGTGGTGCAGGCCTTGACCCGCAGCACGCTGGATGAGGCTGTGCAACGCCGCTTGTTGTAGTGGGCTTATACCCGCCAGGCTCGCAGCGGGTTTGATACCGAGGGGGTAATGCTTAAGGCGAGTTATGCGTTTTAAGCAATACGATCGGTAGAAAACAACGACGTCTGGCCACGTTGAATAGGTAGTCTGACCCTATTGTTATGGAGTTCTCCACCCATGCTGATGAAGCTCAGCCCAAAGAAAAAGAGAAGTGCTCGCAACTTTTATTGGTCGATAGGCGCCGTGGTGGTCATTGTGATCATCGGCCGTTTTGTCTCCTTCAACGGGCAGAAAAAAGAGGTTGAGTACCTGACCCAACTCACCGCTTACTTCGATAATCTGACTCGAACCACCCTGCCCAAACAGGTAGACGCCGCCACTACCCTCGAAAGCATCCAGCTGGTGTACGGCTACACGCTGTTTTATCGCTACCGGGTCAACTTTGCCGCCGACAGCCTGGGCGCTGCGCAAAAAGCCCAGGGCCAGCAGGAGCTGCAGCAAAAGCTGGAAGCCCTGGCCTGTGGAGAGCCGGAGCTGATCAGTAACATGCGCAAGCACAAGATCTATCAGGAGCATTCGTATCAGGACGCGCAGGGCAACACGGCGTTCAAGGTGTATATCCGGCCAACCGAGTTGAAGTGCCCGAACCAGTGACGGTGTGATGCTCCCCTGGAGCTTGGACCGAAACACCTTGAGAACCCCTCTTAACCCCGTAAAATGCGGCAGCCGTTACAACGCGGATACTTTTCAGGGATGAATTCATACATGCGCGTCTTTGCCTTACTCCTGGCCCTCTCTTTTTTGGCCGGCTGTGCCTCCAAGTCCGAGTACTACATTTCTCCGGCGCCGGTAACCATTCCCAAGACCGCTACCTACTGGCTCGACACCTTTGACGTTGATGTGGTGGGCAAGAACGAACGTTTTTTGCCGGATGACAAGGTCCGCCAGCAATTGGGCGTCGACTTGATCGACCGCCTGCTCAAGGCCAAGCGCTACGCCACTAGCAAGGAAAGTGCGGATTACCTGCTGGATGTGGACGTTATCTATACGCGGCGTATTCAAGATACCCAAGGCGGCTTCATGACGGCCATCGTTGACGACCACACCATCCTCGCCAGTGTCGACTTTAACTATTCGGTCAAGATCAAAAAGGCCGGCGCCGAGATACTGCACTTTTCCCAGGCGCGCCAAGGGCTGATGCCCAAAGGTTACAAAGGCGACTGGCAGAATTTGAAAACCATGGCCGGTGCGCTGACTAACACCGGCAATTCCAGTGTGGAGCCTTTCTACACCGGTTTGTTGAGCCGCTTCATTGTCGATGACTTACGCAATATTCCGTCCCGCTAGCGTTACCTGCTGCACCCGATTTCTCACTCTAGGAGCACCCCGTGAAAACACTGTCCAAAATCCTGCTGTCGGGCTTCACCGCCGCAGCGCTGCTGACCGTGGCCGGTTGTGCCACGGAGAGCAACCGCGCGATGCCGGTGGAACAAGTCGCCAGCGCCAACATCGCCTATTCCGGCGTGCGCGTGCCGATTGCCGTGGGCAAGTTCGATAACCGCTCCAGCTACATGCGCGGCATCTTCTCCGACGGCGTTGACCGCCTCGGTGGCCAGGCCAAGACCATCCTGATCACCCACCTGCAGCAGACCAACCGCTTCAGCGTGCTGGACCGCGACAACATGGGTGAAATCTCCCAGGAAGCCGCGATCAAAGGCACCGTGCAAAAGCTCAAGGGCGCTGACTACGTGGTGACCGGCGATGTAACCGAGTTCGGCCGCAAAGAGACCGGCGACCGCCAGCTGTTCGGCATCCTCGGCCGTGGCAAGACCCAAGTGGCCTACGCCAAAGTCGCGTTGAACATCGTCAACATCAGTACCTCCGAAGTGGTGTATTCCACCCAGGGCGCCGGTGAATACGCGCTGTCCAACCGTGAAGTGATCGGCTTCGGCGGCACCGCCAGCTACGACTCCACCCTCAATGGCAAGGTCCTCGACCTGGCCATGCGCGAAGCCATCAACCGCCTCGTCGACGGCATCAACGCCGGCGCCTGGAACCCACGCAACTGATCAGCAGATTTACAAGGAGTCGTACACGGATGAACAAGGCAGTGACGTTGGCGCTGATGCTGACAGTTTTAGCAACAGTAGCGGGGTGCCAGACGGCGCCCAAGCCTCTCTATCAATGGGAGAGCTACCAGCCGCAGGTTTACGAATACTTCAAGGGTGAGCCCAAGGAAGCCCAGGTCGAAGCGCTGGAGCGGGATCTGCAGAAGATCAACGCCAGTGGCCGCCAGGCGCCGCCGGGCTATCACGCCCACCTGGGCATGCTGTACCTGAGCATGGGCAAGGATGACCAGATGGTGCAGCAATTTCGCACCGAGAAGGCGCTGTTCCCTGAGTCCGCTGCCTATATGGACTTCCTGCTCAAGAACGCCAAGACCGGAGACGTCAAATGAGCCTTTTGAAACTCACTGGCGCTTTGCTGGCCCTGGCGTTGCTGGGCGGTTGTGCAGCACCCAAGACCGTCGACTACTCGGCGTTTAAACAGGCCCGGCCCAAGTCAATCCTGGTGCTGCCGCCGATCAACGAATCGCCGGAAGTGCAGGCGTCCTACAGCCTGGTATCGCAGGTGACTTACCCGTTGGCCGAAGCCGGCTACTACGTGTTGCCGATCGCCCTGGTGGATGAAACCTTCCGCCAGAACGGTCTGACCACGCCGACGGACATCCAGGGCGTGGCACCGGGCAAGCTGCATGAAATCTTCGGTGCGGACGCCGGGCTGTACATCACCATCACCGAGTACGGCACCAGCTACATGCTGATCTCCAGTGAAACGGCGGTGACGGCGTCGGCCAAACTGGTAGACCTGCGTACCGGCACCACGCTGTGGACCGGCTCCGCTCGCGCCTCCAGCGAAGAGGGCGGTAACAATGGCGGCGGCGGTCTGGTGGGGATGCTGATCACCGCAGCGGTCAAGCAAATCATCAACAGCTCAACCGACGCCGGCCACCCGATTGCCGGCATCACCAGTGCGCGTCTGCTGTCGGCAGGCCAACGCACCGGGATTCTGTACGGGCCGCGTTCGCCCAAGTATGGGTCGGACTGATTGACCTGCAATAAACAGCCTGGCTACCTTCGGGTAGCCAGTTTTCGTATTTAAAATCTGCGGTTTTAACCCGAACCGTAATTGCCTTGCGTCTGACCTTGTGAACGGATCATTCACTCCCGAGGTTCAGCCCATGTCCCGTCCTCTTCTTCTCTTGCGCCCCGCAGCCCAGGGTTTTGCCGTCACCTTGCTGGTGGCGCTCGCCGGGTGCGGACTGTCCTCGTCCAGGGATGTGGCCAAGACAGCCGAAGCAGCCCCTGTTACCCCCAGCCCCGAATTGCATAGCGAGCCGGCTCGCGCTCAGGGTGCGTTGAGCAAACGCATGGCCATGCCTGCGCCGATGGCCTCACGGTTGGTGATGAGCGATTCGGTCGCGATGGAATACCGCGCTGAACCCCGCGAGCAGTACCAGAACCTGCCGGACAATCCGATCCATAGCGTCGCCGAAACCCCGGTGTCGACCTTCAGTGTTGATGTGGACACCGGCAGCTATGCCAACGTCCGACGCTTCCTCAACCAGGGCAGCCTGCCGCCTCAAGGCGCTGTGCGACTTGAAGAAATGGTCAATTACTTCCCCTACGATTACGCGCTGCCCAACGATGGCTCGCCCTTTGGCGTGACCACCGAGGTGGCGCCGTCACCGTGGAATGCCCACACCCGTTTACTGCGCATCGGCATCAAGGCTTCCGACCGCGCCGTGGCAGACCTGGCGCCGGCCAACCTGGTGTTTCTGGTGGATGTGTCTGGCTCCATGAACCGCCGCGAAGGCCTGCCACTGGTCAAGAGCACCCTGAAACTGCTGGTGGATCAGCTGCGAGATCAGGACCGGGTGTCTCTGGTGGTCTACGCCGGTGAGTCGCGCGTGGTGCTCAAGCCGACCTCGGGTGGTGACAAGGCGAAGATTCGCAACGCCATCGACCAGTTGACCGCTGGCGGTTCGACGGCAGGCGCCTCGGGTATCGAACTGGCCTATCAAATGGCCCGGGAAGGCTTTATCGACAAGGGAATCAACCGCATCCTGCTGGCCACCGATGGCGACTTCAACGTCGGCATCAGTGACTTCGACAGCCTCAAGCAGATGGCGGTCGAGCAGCGCAAAAGCGGCGTATCCCTGACTACTCTGGGGTTTGGTGTGGATAACTACAACGAACAGCTGATGGAACAATTGGCCGATGCCGGCGATGGCAACTACGCCTATATCGACAACCTGCGCGAAGCGCGCAAGGTATTGGTGGACCAGCTCAGCTCGACCCTGGCGGTGGTGGCGCGGGACGTTAAATTGCAGGTGGAATTCAACCCGGTCCAGGTCAGTGAATATCGCCTGCTGGGTTATGAAAACCGCGCGTTGAAGCGTGAGGACTTTAACAACGACAAGGTCGATGCCGGTGAGATCGGTGCGGGGCATACAGTGACGGCGTTGTATGAAATCGTCCCCAAGGGTGAAAAAGGTTGGTTGGAACCGCTGCGCTATGCCGCTAAGCCTGTATCAGGCGGCACGTCTGGGGAGCTGGCGATCTTGCGCGTACGCTACAAGACCGCCCAAGGAGGCAGCAGCCAGTTGATAGAACGCCCCATCAGCAGCGAGCAAAGCGCTGGCAAGGCCAGCAATGACCTACGCTTCTCAGCCGCCGTGGCAGCCTTTGCCCAGCAGCTCAAGGGTGACGGTCGCTACACTGGGAACATGAGTTTGAAAGACACGGCTGCCTTGGCTCGTTCTGCCCGAGGCGACGACCCGTTTGGCTTGCGCAATGAGTTCGTGCAATTGGTCGAACTGGCGCAGAGCCTCAAGGCCTCGGTCAAACACTGAAGATGCTGAAAAGAAAGGAGTTCGCCACCCCCATGCCCGCTCCAGTTGATTCACCCAGCGACGAATCGCTGCTGGCCCGCTATCGCACCGGCGACACTGCCGCATTCGAGGCCTTGTACGCGCGTCATCGACAAGGCCTGTATCGTTTCCTCGTGTCCTTGAGCAACAAAGTGGAACTTGCCGAGGAAATCTACCAGGACACCTGGCTCAGCTTGATCCGCAGCGCCACTCAGCCACAAGGGCGAGCGAGTTTTCGTACCTGGCTGTTCCAGATTGCCCGCAACCGCCTGATCGATTACTGGCGTAAGCACGGCGTCCACAATCCGCTGCACGACAGCTACGATGAACAGCTTCACGCCCAGCCCGACGACAGCGGCAGCCCCGAACAACTCTTGAGCCTGAGCCGCGACCAGGGCCGTCTGGACGCCGCGGTGCAAGACTTGCCCGAAGACCAGCGGGAAGTATTCCTGCTGCGCCTGCACGGCGACCTGGAGGTGCCGCAAATCGCCGAGCTCACTGGCGTCCCACTGGAAACGGTCAAAAGCCGCTTGCGTTACGCCCAGCAGAAATTGCGTCGACTGCTGGCCGAGGAGGTACCCGTATGACTGACTCCCGACACACCCCGAATCCCGACGACGAAGTGCTGATCCAACACTTTCGCCAACACACCAGCGGCGAACCGCCTGCTTCCCTGGACGCTTTCCTGCTGGCCACCGCCCGCCGCGAAGCCCCGGCGCCCCAACCAAATCTGTGGCAACGCTGGCTGCTGGCCTGCCAACGGCCACGCTGGCAAATGGCATTCGCCACCGTTGCCGGTGTGGCGCTGATGATTGGCTTGGTGGTGCGCTCGCCAGTGCCCAATGTCGACCTGCCCGCGCCAGCGGCGGCGCAGTACTCCGCCAGCCGCGAGGAACTCGCTCGCCCAGCGCCGCAAGCGTTGCAAGCGCCCGCACCGCCCATGACTCGACTCGCCATGGCACCCCAGGCGGACAGTGTGCAGGTTCAGGCTGAGGTGGCGGGAGCCCTGGCGGACGAGTCTGTGGCAAAAATGAGCAAGCGAAGGGCTGTCAAGCCACAGTCCCTGGAGCAAGGGCTTCAGGAAATTGTGCGCCTGCGCCAAGCGGGAGAGGCCAAGGCGGCCGATGAAAAGCTTCTGGCGCTGTATAAGCGCTTTCCCCAGGAAGACTTGCCGACTCGGCTGGAGGCGTTGCAAAAGCCATAAGTAAACGGCGGCCACAAAAAAGCCCCAGGTCTTTTGACCTGGGGCTTTCGTTCTAAAGACTAAGGCGTTTCAGTAATTCTTCTTCTGTGACATCGCACGCAATGCCTCAATGCTCAATGTCTCTCCCTCTGTTTCTTTCAGAGTCCTGCGTTGTTGGTTATAGCGTTCGTACTCCAGCTTCGCTTTATCATCGGCTGCATGCTTGCTGATTTGTCCTGCACCTTGCAGAATTTCGCGGTCGTTGAAAGCTAGAAATTGATCCAGCTTCTCCTGCCAGTCGCGTAGGAAAATTTGCTTACGTCTCAACGCCTGATCTTCGGCAAAGTCCAGCCACATGGTGACAATGCGATTCAATGCAGAAATTTCGTGCTGCTGAAGATAGTTTTTAGCGATGGTCACATCACCCTTACGTACTTCATCACCCTTGAAACTGGTCAGGCCCATGTTCGGTTTGGCGGCATCAACACGTTGAGTAATTAACTCGGCAGCGGTCAGTCCGGTGCTGGCGAAATGAAGTTTGTTTTGGATGATCTGGAAGAATGTTGTGGTTTCACTATTCGACGGAGTGTAGTCGGCCGCCATCGCAAAAATTTCCCGGACTCGCAGATAGACCCTGCGCTCACTCGCGCGGATATCGCGAATGCGTTCAAGCAATTCGTCAAAGTAGTCAGGAACCAACGAACGACCCACGGGAGGGTTTTTCAGCCGCTCGTCATCCATGGCGAAGCCTTTGACCAGATATTCCTGCAGGATTTGCGTGGCCCACTGACGGAACTGAGTACCGCGCTTAGAGCGTACCCGATACCCTACCGCCAGAATCAGCGGCAAGCTGAAGTATCTGACGTTGTAGGGTTTGTCGTCGGCGGCAGTTGTTCGGTAAAACCGAACAACTGAATCCTCCACCAGTTCGCCCTCGGCGAAGATATGGCTGATATGTTCGCTGATGGTGGCTTTTGCCTTGCCATACAGCTCACAGATCATTGCCTGCGAGAGCCACAGGGTGTCGGTATCGAAGCGGCACTCCAGGCGAACCAAACCGTCACCGCTCTGGAACAACAACAGTTCACCTTGTGGTGCGGGAGGATGTTCGGTCTGGGTGCTATCGCTCATGTGAGACCTCTGTGATCGGGCTGATCGATAGTCTACAAAAAAGCCCCAGGTCTTTCGACCTGGGGCTTTTCGTCTGTATCTGGTGCACCCGGCGGGATTCGAACCCACGACCCCTGCCTTCGGAGGGCAGTACTCTATCCAGCTGAGCTACGGATGCTTGTGCGGGCGCCATCATACCCATGTCGACCTTGGGCGTCCATGCTGGTTTTCGGCCGTCTGCCGGCAGGATTCTGGAGTGTCGAGGCTCTGCCCCGGGCGGTATGGGTCGTTGGCACTGAACCAGGGGCAAGTACGCTGATCAGAAAGTTTCGGCAAGTACGCCGTTTTTGTTCTTTTTTTCGAACAGACTATTGTCCTTTACCCCCATTGATCCTAGGATTCGTTTGAGATTTCAAACGCTCCTCCCTGGGTGCTGAACCGCACATCTGTCTTTCGTGCGCTATTTATGTGCTTGCGCCCGGTGAATGATTTCCCTGACGGCAGCCTTCAAGGCGCCTTTCAACAACTCTAATTTGCTCCGCGCGTGCGCGGTGCTGTTAAGGAAAGCCGACATGCAGCTTAAAGACACCCAGTTGTTCCGCCAGCAAGCCTTCATTGATGGCGCTTGGGTCGATGCGGACAACGGTCAGACGATCAAGGTTAACAACCCGGCTACCGGCGAAATTCTGGGTACCGTGCCGAAAATGGGCGCTGCCGAAACCCGCCGCGCTATCGAAGCGGCCGACAAGGCCCTGCCGGCCTGGCGTGCACTGACCGCCAAGGACCGTGCGAACAAGCTGCGTCGTTGGTTTGAACTGATCATCGAAAACCAGGACGACCTGGCTCGCCTGATGACCCTGGAACAGGGTAAGCCGCTGGCCGAAGCCAAGGGCGAAATCGTCTACGCCGCCTCGTTCATCGAGTGGTTCGCCGAAGAGGCCAAGCGCATTTACGGTGACGTGATTCCCGGCCATCAGCCGGACAAGCGCCTGATCGTGATCAAGCAGCCGATCGGCGTGACCGCTGCTATCACGCCGTGGAACTTCCCCGCCGCGATGATCACCCGTAAAGCCGGCCCGGCCCTGGCTGCCGGTTGCACCATGGTGCTCAAACCCGCCTCGCAAACGCCGTTCTCCGCGTTCGCCCTGGCTGAGTTGGCCCAGCGTGCCGGTATTCCCAAAGGCGTTTTCAGCGTGGTCTCCGGCAGTGCTGGCGATATCGGCAGCGAGCTGACCAGCAACCCGATCGTGCGCAAGCTGTCCTTCACCGGCTCTACCGAAATCGGTCGCCAATTGATGGCCGAATGCGCCAAGGACATCAAGAAAGTCTCCCTGGAATTGGGCGGCAACGCGCCGTTCATCGTGTTTGACGACGCAGACCTGGATAAGGCCGTCGAAGGCGCGATCATCTCCAAGTACCGTAACAACGGCCAGACCTGCGTCTGCGCCAACCGTCTGTACATTCAGGATTCAGTGTACGACGCGTTCGCCGAGAAACTGAAAGTGGCGGTGGCCAAACTGAAGATCGGCAACGGTCTGGAAGAAGGCACTACTACCGGCCCGCTGATCGACGAAAAAGCCGTGGCCAAGGTTCAGGAACACATCGCCGATGCCCTGAGCAAAGGCGCAACGCTGCTGGCCGGGGGCAAGGTCATGGAAGGCAACTTCTTTGAGCCGACCATCCTGGTCAACGTGCCGAAGAACGCCGCCGTGGCCAAGGAAGAAACCTTCGGTCCTTTGGCACCGTTGTTCCGCTTCAAAGACGAAGCCGAAGTGATCGCGATGTCCAACGACACCGAGTTCGGCCTGGCCTCCTACTTCTACGCCCGAGACCTGGGTCGTGTGTTCCGTGTGGCCGAAGCCCTGGAATACGGTATGGTCGGCGTCAACACCGGGTTGATCTCCAACGAAGTGGCGCCGTTTGGCGGCATCAAGGCTTCGGGCCTGGGCCGTGAAGGCTCCAAGTACGGGATCGAGGATTACCTGGAAATCAAATACCTCTGCCTGGGTATCTAAACCCGGCAAGGCATTGCGTTAAACGCAAAGGGCACGAGAGCGCTGTCCCTTTGCGTGTTTCAAAATGTTATTACGCAAGTGGCCGGAAAGCTGTGGCAGTCGATCATCGCATGCTGCCGTAGTTGCCTCCCGCCACGTACTCCTTGAGCTACGCCGCCCGATGAGCGGCGAATGAGGACTTTTTTGATGAGCAAGACCAACGCTTCCCTGATGAAACGCCGCGAAGCCGCAGTACCGCGCGGTGTTGGCCAGATTCACCCGATCTTTGCCGAGTCGGCGAAGAACGCCACCGTGACCGACGTTGAAGGTCGCGAGTTCATCGACTTCGCCGGCGGCATCGCCGTGCTGAACACCGGTCACCTGCACCCGAAAATCATCGCGGCCGTGACCGCCCAGTTGAACAAGCTGACCCACACCTGCTTCCAGGTGCTGGCGTACGAACCTTACGTTGAACTGTGTGAAAAAGTTAACGCCAAGGTGCCTGGTGATTTCGCCAAGAAAACCCTGCTGGTGACCACCGGTTCCGAAGCTGTAGAAAACGCCGTGAAAATCGCCCGCGCCGCCACTGGCCGTGCCGGCGTGATTGCCTTTACTGGCGGTTACCACGGTCGCACCATGATGACCCTGGGCCTGACCGGTAAAGTCGTGCCTTACTCGGCCGGCATGGGCCTGATGCCTGGCGGTATCTTCCGTGCGCTGTACCCGAACGACCTGCACGGTGTGAGCGTGGATGATTCCATCGCCAGCATCGAGCGCATCTTCAAAAACGATGCCGAGCCGCGTGATATCGCGGCCATCATCATCGAGCCGGTGCAGGGCGAAGGCGGTTTCTACGTCGCGCCTAAAGCCTTCATGAAGCGCCTGCGCGAACTGTGCGACCAGCACGGCATCCTGCTGATCGCCGACGAAGTGCAAACCGGCGCTGGCCGCACCGGTACTTTCTTCGCCATGGAACAGATGGGCGTTGCCGCCGACCTGACCACCTTCGCCAAATCCATCGCTGGCGGCTTCCCGCTGGCCGGTGTGTGTGGCAAGGCTGAATACATGGACGCCATTGCGCCAGGCGGCCTGGGCGGCACCTACGCCGGTAGCCCGATCGCTTGCGCTGCTGCGCTGGCGGTGATGGAAGTGTTCGAAGAAGAGCACCTGCTGGACCGCTGCAAGGCGGTGGGCGAGCGTCTGGTAACCGGCCTCAAGGCCATCCAGGCCAAGTACCCAGTGATCGGTGACGTGCGTGCCCTGGGCGCGATGATCGCGGTTGAGCTGTTCGTCGATGGCGACAGCCACAAGCCGAACGCCCCGGCCGTGGCCGCTGTGGTCGCCAAGGCCCGCGACAAGGGTTTGATCCTGCTGTCCTGCGGTACCTACGGCAACGTGTTGCGCGTACTGGTGCCGCTGACTTCGCCGGACGAGCAACTGGATAAAGGCCTGGCGATCATTGAAGAGTGTTTCTCCGAGCTCTGATTTAGCGTGACCTGATCTACAAAAAAACCGCTTCGGCGGTTTTTTTGTACCCTCAGAAACATATCGAGGGAATTTTCCTGTATCCAAATGCCTGCATTGTCTAAGGTGCAAGGATTGCAGAGGGAGCGTGCTGGATGGTTGCTGTTGATTTGCCTGCTGTACCCCGTGTGTTGATCGCCGAGGCGGACCCCTGGTCGCGGGATCTGCTCAAGCAGGTATTGTTGAATGTGCGCTGTGACGCCCGGCTGGACGTGTGCGCCGACGGGCAGCAAGCGGCTGCGCTATTGAGTGAAAAACCCTACGACCTGATCATCGCCGACTGGGATCTGCCCGGCGTCGACGGCCTGAGCCTGTTGCGTACCGTGCGCCAGCGTCGGCGTACACCGGCGTTGCCGTTCATCCTGCTGAGCACCCGCAACGACAGCGCCAGCGTGCGCGAAGCATTGCCCCTGGCGCCGACCGCGTACTTGACTAAACCCCTTAACATGGAAGGCCTGACCCAGCGTCTGCAGGACTTGCTACTTAACGAGGGTGAAACCGTTTGCTGTGAAGTCCCGGCCCTGGCTGCCGGCATGACCCTGCCGGTGTTCCTGGAGCACCGCCGCGAACTGTCCGATGGCGCGCCGCTGCGGGTCGACGTCAAGGCGGTGGTGCAACACAGCCTTGCGCCGGAAGGCCTGGACCTCAGGCGCTTGGAAGAGCAGGTCAAGGTTGATCCGCAAATCACTGCTGTACTGATCGCCGCCGCCAACAGCGCCGGGCATCACGGCGTTCCGGTGCAAACCTTGTCCATGGCCCTGCACAAGCTGGCGGCCGGGCAGAGCATGAATTTGATCCTGGGCCTGGCCCTAAAGCACAACGTGATCTTGAGCGACGCCAGCCTGGTGGATTACGCCGAACGTCACTGGCAACTGTCCCAGCGTACCGCCGATTACGCTCGCTCCCTGGCGCGCATGCTTGATCTGGACCATGAGCGCTGCTACAGCGCCGGCATTCTCCACCGGTTGGGCGATTTGGCGCTGCTGCGGTGTTTACAGGAGTGGCGCCAGGGCGGTGGCGAACTGGATGTCGAACTGATTGGCGAGTCCCTGTATACCTTCGGCGCCAACTACGGCTCGGCGTTGCGCATCCGCTGGCGCTTGCCGCTGGAGCTGCGTCAGCTGATCGCGGCGATCTATTCCCTGGAAGGCGGGGTGTATTCCCGTGAAGCGCTGGTGGTGAACATAGCGGCGCAATTGGCGCGGCTGAGCGAGCATGAAGGCGTCGAGGAACTGGCCAGGGGCAAGACGGCGCGGTTGCTCAAGGTCGGTTTGTCGGAGCTGATGCGCATCCGCAAGGTTTGATGCTGATCATCAGCCCGAGATAACTCGATTCTTGCCCCGGCGCTTGGCCTCATACATCGCCGTATCGGCTCGGGCGAACAGGCTGTCGAGGTTCGCATCGTCGCCAGTCATGTTCGCCAAGCCCTGGCTGACAGTTACCCCGTAGCTCTGTTCTTCATGGCTGAAACTCAGCTGCGCAACCTCCTGCCCCAGACGCTCGGCTACCTGCCTGGCCATTTCCGGCGCGCAACCGGGCAGCACTGCGGCAAACTCTTCGCCGCCAATGCGCCCGAACAAATCGCCACGGCGTAAAACTCCTCGACCGCTCTCGGCGATACGCTGCAGTACCTGATCACCCTCCAGATGGCCGTAGGTATCGTTGACGGTCTTGAAGTCATCGATGTCCAGCAACAGAAATGCCAGTGGCGTGCCTTGGACGCAGGCGCGCTCGAATTCATGGTTGGCGCATTCGAAGAAGTGCCGACGGTTGCTGCTTTTGGTCAGCGCATCGGTGGTGGCCAGGCGTTGCAGTTCCAGCTCCAACTGCTTTTTTTCGGTGATGTCTTCAGCGATGCCCACCACGATGATCGGCTGACCGGGTTCGGCCTGCTGATTGATAAAACATTTATCGCTGAGCCAGCGGATCTGCCCGTCTGTGGTGATGATGCGGTACTGGCGGTCTTCCACGGCGCCTTTGTCCAGCACCAGCGCCAGGCTGTATTCGGCGTAATCGACGTCTTCGGGGTGGATGCTGTTGTGCCATTCTCTGTGGTCGGCCATCAACAGGCCCGCCGCGCGCCCAAAGATGCGCTCGTAGGCTGGGCTGACATACAGCACGCGACGGGTGTCCCACTCGATCGCCCACAGCACGGCGTTGACGCTGACCAGTAACGAACTCAACAACTGCTCGCGTTCACTCAGGCGCTCCACTTCGCCCTGGGCATGCTTGAGCGCCAGTAACGTGGCGACAGCCGCAGGTCGTGCCTGCTCAGCGATGGGAATATCGGGTGGGGAGGTTTTTTCGTGGACCATCGGCACAACTCTCTCTGGGCGTGCCGCAGGATCAGATAGCGGTCACAACAAGGTGCGCCAGGATGGCGAAGTGTTGTTTGAGAGAGGAGATTTGCAGCGAAGTTCCGTTATTGGTGGCGATTGAGACGGAAAATTCGGCGACTGTGTAATGGCGCCAAAAAACTGTGGGGAGGCTTGTTGTGGCGAGGAGACAAGCCCCGTCGCCACAACAAGCCTTTGGGCATCCAATCAGACCGGTGCAGGACGCAGTGAGTAGGTTTTCAACTGATGGGCAAAGTCACGCAGGGATTGAATCCCGCTGGCCTCGGCCTCGTGGACCCATTCCTTGATCGCCGCCAGCATGTCGTGGCCATTGGTGCTGGTCTTGAGCCAGATCTGTTGCAGCGCCAGACGTTTTTCGTAGATCACTTTCAACGCCTGGCTGTGCTCCAGCATGCTTTGGATGCGCAGGTGATGGCGGTCATCCAGCAGGCTGGTTTCCCGCGACAGCAGGCGTTTGGCGCGATGGAACTGGTGACGGACGGAATGATCGACCTTCTCCAGCTCCTGCTTGACCAGCGGCGCAATCACCAACTTGCGGTACTGGGCCATGATCTGGAAACGGTTGTTGAGGATCGCCATGGCGGTGTCCATGTCCAGGTGGCCCTTGCCTTCGACCCGGTGGGCGATGGGCGCAACGCGCTGGACCTTGGCCAGGCGCAGGAAGCTGAACACCTTGATCCAGGCCCAGCCCATGTCAAATTCCCATTTCTTCACCGACAACTTGGCGGAGTTGGGGTAGGTGTGATGGTTGTTGTGCAGCTCTTCGCCGCCAACAATGATGCCCCAGGGGATTAGATTGGTCGCCGCGTCACGGCATTCGAAGTTGCGGTAGCCGACGGCATGGCCCAGGCCGTTGATCACGCCGGCGGCCCAGAACGGAATCCACATCATCTGGATGGCCCAGATGGTGATGCCGATGGTGCCGAACAGCAGCAGGTCGATCACCCCCATGATTGCCACGCCCAGCATCGGGAAGCGGGTGTAGAGATTACGTTCGATCCAGTCTTCCGGGCAGTTCTTGCCGTAGATGCGCAGGGTCTCGGGGTTTTCCGCCTCGGCGCGGTACAGCTCGGCGCCCTTGCGCAGGACGGTGGACAGGCCCTTGATCACCGGGCTATGAGGATCGTCGACGGTTTCGCACTTGGCGTGGTGTTTGCGGTGGATGGCAGTCCACTCGCGAGTGTTCTGCGCCGTGGTCAGCCACAGCCAGAAGCGGAAGAAGTGTTTCAGGCCAGCATTGAGCTCCAGGGAGCGGTGGGCTGAATAACGGTGTAGATAGACGGTGACCCCGACAATGGTCACGTGGGTCATCAACAGAGTGACTGCCACCAGTTGCCAGGCCGACAAGTCAAGAAAACCGTTGTACCACATAGGTTGTATGGCCCTCAGATAAAGAAAAAAATAGCATCCGCATTATCACTCAGCACACGGATAAAACCAGTCACCGTTTCAGATAAGACTTACAAAGTGTTTCCTACCCTATAATCCTGACTCTTTGTAGGGTGATTCTGGTTTTTGAGTAAGGATTACTAACTATATGTTGTTTTCATACCGAGGTGCCCTGCGTGCAGGGCTGGTGTACCTGCTGGTTTCTATTGTGTGGATACAGCTCAGCCAGCGGTTATTGATCAATCTTTTCGATGAGCCGACGGAGTTGATCCACTGGTCGATAGTGCGGGGGTATGCCTGGATTAGCCTGAGTGCCCTTGTTATTTTTCTACTGTGCGCCCGTTTTGCCCGGACAAACCTGATCCAGCAACCCTTGAAGGAAAACCGCGAGCGCCTGCGCCAGGCTGCAGCGGTGTTCGATTGCACCCGCGAAGGGGTGCTGGTCACCGATGCCCAAGGCCTGATTGTCCACGTCAACCGTGCCTTTATCGAAATCACCGGCTACCGATGTGAAGACGTCATGGGTCGCCAGCCCAGCCTGTTCAAATCCGGGCGCCATTCGGCGGTTTTTTATGAAGAAATGTTCCAAACCCTCGGGCGCGACGGCGAATGGAGCGGCGAGATCTGGAACCGCCGAAAAAGCGGCGAAATTTATCCACAGTGGCAGACGATCCGGGTCATCCATGATGATCACGGTCGAATCAGCCACTACGTAGCCGTATTCTCCGATATCAGCGCGATCAAACATTCCGAGCACGAACTTGCGCACCTGGCGCACCACGACCCGCTGACGGACCTGCCCAACCGCCTGCTGTTCACTGACCGTGCCGAGCAGGCGCTGGCATCGGCTCAGACTCACAAGCGTGGCTGCGCACTGCTGTTGCTCGATCTGGACCACTTCAAAATTATCAACGACAGCCTCGGCCACAATGTCGGCGATCAGTTGCTCAAGGCCGTGGGCGAACGGTTGCAAGGCCTGTTTGGGCCCGGCGTAACCCTGGCGCGCTTGGGGGGCGATGAGTTCGCGGTGCTGGCGGAAAGTTGTCCACAGGTGGTTCAGGCTGCCGCCATGGCACAACTGATCATCGACAGCATGAAAGATCCGTTCACCTTCGACGGCAATCAACTCTTTATCAGCGCCAGCATTGGCATCAGCTTGTTTCCCAGCGATGCCCTGAGCGCCGAGCAACTGCTGCGCAACGCAGACTCCGCGCTGTTCAAGGCCAAAAGTGCCGGCCGCGAAGATTACGCCTTGTACACCGAGGAGCTTACCGCCCACGCCCAGCACCGAGTAGAGATCGCCAGCGAACTGCGCCGTGCCCTTGAACAGCAGGAGTTGCGGGTCTATTACCAGCCTGTGCACGACCTGCAAGGCAGCCGCCTGATCGGCGTCGAAGCCTTGGTGCGCTGGCAACATCCGGTGCGCGGCCTGGTTGCGCCTGCGGAATTTATCCCCATCGCCGAACGCACTGGGCTGATTGCCGATATTGATGCGTGGGTCATGGACCAGGCCTGTCGCCAGATGTGTAAGTGGTTGGAGGAGGGTGTGAACTTGTCGTTCCTCGCCGTGAATGTCTCCAGCCGCTTGTTTGCCCGGCGCGAACTGTACGACCAGGTAGCCAAGGTGTTGCACGAGACCGGTCTGGACCCGGCTTTGCTGGAGTTGGAAGTCACCGAAAGCGCGGTGATGAACGATCCGGAAGTGGCCCTGGAGCAACTGCACCGCCTGCGGGAACTGGGCTTGAGCCTGGCCATCGACGACTTTGGCACCGGCTATTCGTCGCTGCTGCGCCTCAAGCGCTTGCCGGTGCAGAAGCTCAAGATTGACCAGGGCTTCGTCGCCGGTCTGCCGTGGGATGAAGATGACGCGGCGATTGTGCGGGTGGTGATTGCCCTGGCGCAGAGCATGGGCATGCAGGTGCATGCCGAAGGCATCGAGCAGGTTGAGCAGGCGCGGTTCCTGCTGGACCTGCAGTGCGACATGGCCCAGGGGTATTGGTTTGGCAAGCCGATGCCGGCACAGGAGATTGATTGGGCAAGGGCGCCCGCGATTCGTTAGAACCCTGCTACGAAATATCTTCCCCGCAAAAAACCGTCGCAACCCCCCGCCCCAGTAGAAAATTCTTTCTGGTTATATAAACATTCTTAAATAGTATTTTTAAGAATATCCGCGCTTATCTACTATCGCCCTCACGCCGCAAGCAGTGCCGCCACTGCCAGGCACTTCTCATTTCAGGAGCACGACCATGAGCGCATCTCTACGTAGCGTTGACGGCCAGGACGAAGCAGCCATTTTGCGCGAGATCCAGAGCGCCCTGCGCGATCTGCGGTTTGGCGCAGTGGAAATCACCGTGCACAACGCACAAGTGGTACAGATCGAGCGTAAAGAGAAATTCCGTTTGCAGAATCCGGGTAACAAACCGAGCTAAAGCAAGATCGGCGATTCGATTGCGTCACCTGCACTTATAAGAAAAAGCCAACACACAAGAATTTCAGGAGCTTCTCTATGTCGTCGATTCGCCGTTATGCCCTGGCTGCACTGGCCAGCGCCGTGTTTGCAGGTTCCGCCGTTGCCAAGGACTACGAGTTGCTCAACGTCTCGTACGACCCTACCCGTGAGCTGTACCAGGATTACAACGCTGAGTTCACCAGCTTCTGGAAGAAAGAGCATCCGGGCGACAACGTCAAGATCCAGCAATCCCACGGTGGTTCGGGCAAGCAAGGCCGGGCCGTGATCGACGGCCTGCGTGCCGACGTAGTCACCCTGGCCCTGGCCGGTGATATCGACGAAATCGCCAAACTGGGCAAGACCCTGCCGGAAAACTGGCAGACCCGCCTGCCGGACGCCAGCACCCCGTACACCTCGACCATCGTGTTCCTGGTGCGCAAGGGCAACCCTAAAGGCATCAAGGACTGGGGCGACCTGATCAAAAACGACGTCTCGGTGATCACCCCGAACCCGAAAACCTCCGGCGGCGCGCGCTGGAACTTCCTCGCCGCCTGGGCCTATGGCCTCAAGGCCGGTGGCAGCGAAGCCAAGGCCCAGGAATACGTCAAGGAGCTGTTTAAGCACGTGCCGATCCTCGACACCGGCGCCCGTGGCTCGACCATTACCTTCGTCAACAACGGTCAGGGTGACGTGTTGCTGGCCTGGGAAAACGAAGCCTTCCTGGCGCTGAAAGAAGACGGCGGTGCCGACAAGTTCGACATCGTGGTTCCATCGCTGTCGATCCTCGCCGAGCCGCCAGTGGCCGTGGTTGACAAGAACGCCGAGAAAAAGGGCAACACCGAGATTGCCACGGCGTACCTCAATCACCTGTACAGCCCGGCCGGTCAGGAAATCGCGGCGAAGAACTTCTACCGTCCACGTGACAAGGACGTGGCCGCCAAATACGCCCAGCAGTTCCCGAAACTGGCCCTGGTGACTATCGACAAAGACTTCGGCGGCTGGAAAACTGCCCAACCGAAATTCTTCAAAGACGGTGGCGTGTTCGACCAGATCTACACTGCCCAGTAAGCCACACTACTTGTAGGAGCGAGCTTGCTCGCGAAGATCGTCAACGATGACGCGGCATTCTGAATGAACGCGTTGCCCTTGAATTCTTCGCGAGCAAGCGCGCTCCTACAGTGGCATTTACCCGTTAACCAAGGACTTTTATGTCGCGTCGTACCTCCCCCGTCATACCCGGCTTCGGGCTGACGCTGGGCTACACCTTGGTGTACCTCAGTCTGATTGTGCTCATACCGCTAGCGGCGATGTTTGTGCATGCCGCCCAACTCACCTGGGATCAGTTCTGGGCCATCATCTCGGCGCCTCGCGTGTTGGCGGCGTTGAAGCTCAGCTTCGGCACCGCGTTGTACGCAGCGATCATCAACGGCGTGATCGGCACGCTGCTGGCCTGGGTGCTGGTGCGCTACACCTTCCCCGGCCGCAAGATCATCGACGCGATGATCGACCTGCCGTTCGCCCTGCCCACCGCAGTGGCCGGTATCGCACTGACTGCTTTATATGCGCCTGCCGGCCTGGTGGGCCAGTTCGCCGCCGACCTGGGCTTCAAGATCGCCTACACCCCGCTGGGCATCACCCTGGCGCTGACCTTCGTCACGCTGCCATTTGTGGTGCGTACGGTGCAGCCGGTGCTGGCCGATATCCCCCGGGAAATCGAAGAAGCTGCTGCCTGCCTGGGTGCCAAGCCGTTGCAGGTGTTCCGCTACATTCTCGTACCGGCGTTGCTGCCCGCCTGGCTGACCGGCTTCGCGCTGGCCTTCGCCCGAGGTGTCGGTGAGTACGGTTCGGTGATTTTCATCGCCGGCAACATGCCGATGAAAACCGAGATCCTGCCGCTGCTGATCATGGTCAAGCTCGACCAATACGACTACACCGGCGCTACCTCCATCGGCGTGCTGATGCTGGTGGTTTCCTTTGTCCTGCTGCTGCTGATCAACTTGTTGCAGCGGCGCATCGAACGTCCATAAGGAGGCGCGCACAATGTCCCAATCGTCTATTGCCGCCGCCTCGTCGGCCAACGCTGCCCGCCGTGGCAGCGCCGTATCCCGGCGCATCCTGATCGGCCTTGGCTGGCTGGTCTTCGCCCTGTTTTTGCTGCTGCCGCTGTTTATCGTGGTGTCCCAGGGCCTGAAACTGGGTTTGGGTGCGTTCTTTGCCGCGATCTTTGAACCCGACGCGCTGTCGGCACTGAAACTGACAGTGATCGCCGTGCTGATTTCGGTGCCGCTCAACGTGGTGTTTGGGGTCAGCGCCGCCTGGTGCGTGAGCAAGTACTCGTTCCGTGGCAAGAGCATGCTGGTGACGCTGATTGACCTGCCGTTCTCGGTATCGCCGGTGATCGCCGGCCTGGTCTATGTGCTGATGTTCGGCGCCCAGGGCTTCTTTGGCCCGTGGTTGCAGGATCACGACATCCAGGTCGTCTTCGCCTTGCCGGGCATCGTGCTGGCGACGATCTTCGTCACCGTGCCGTTCGTGGCCCGTGAACTAATCCCGCTGATGCAAGAGCAGGGCACCCAGGAAGAAGAAGCCGCACGCCTGTTGGGTGCCAACGGCTGGCAGATGTTTTGGCATGTCACCGTGCCGAACATCAAGTGGGGCCTGATCTACGGTGTGGTGCTGTGTACTGCGCGGGCCATGGGTGAGTTCGGTGCGGTGTCGGTGGTGTCCGGGCACATTCGTGGCGTCACCAATACGTTGCCGCTGCACGTCGAGATTCTCTACAACGAATACAACCACGTCGCCGCGTTTGCCGTTGCGAGCCTGTTGCTGATCCTGGCGCTCTTCATCCTGCTGCTCAAGCAGTGGAGCGAGAACCGTATTAACCGCCTGCGCGCCGGTGCGGCTGAGGAATAAGTCATGTCGATCGAAGTCCGTAATGTCAGCAAGAATTTCAACGCCTTCAAGGCCCTGAACAGCATCAATCTGGACATCCAGAGTGGCGAGCTGGTGGCGTTGCTTGGCCCCTCCGGCTGCGGCAAGACCACCTTGCTGCGCATCATCGCCGGCCTGGAAACACCGGATGATGGCAGCATCGTCTTCCACGGCGAAGACGTCTCTGGCCACGATGTGCGTGATCGCAACGTCGGTTTTGTGTTCCAGCATTACGCGCTGTTCCGCCACATGACAGTGTTCGACAACGTCGCGTTCGGCCTGCGCATGAAACCGAAAAAACAGCGTCCAACAGAGAGCCAGATTGCGGTCAAGGTTCATGAGTTGCTGAACATGGTGCAGCTGGACTGGTTGTCTGACCGTTACCCGGAACAACTCTCCGGTGGCCAGCGCCAGCGCATCGCCCTGGCCCGCGCCCTGGCGGTGGAACCGAAAGTGCTGCTGCTCGATGAGCCTTTCGGCGCCCTCGATGCCAAGGTCCGTAAAGAACTGCGCCGCTGGCTGGCGCGTCTGCACGAAGACATCAACCTGACCTCGGTGTTTGTGACTCACGACCAGGAAGAGGCCATGGAAGTCGCCGACCGTATCGTGGTGATGAACAAGGGCGTGATCGAGCAGATCGGCTCACCGGGCGAAGTCTACGAAAACCCGGCCAGCGATTTCGTTTACCACTTCCTGGGCGACTCCAACCGCCTGTATTTGGGGGAGGACAAGCATGTGTTGTTCCGCCCCCATGAAGTGTCGCTGTCGCGCCATGAACTGGAAGATCACCATGCGGCGCAAGTGCGCGATATTCGACCGCTGGGCGCGACCACTCGGGTGACCCTGAAAGTCGAAGGCCAGAACGAACTGATCGAAGCTGAAGTGGTGAAAGACCACGACAGCCTGACCGGCCTGGCGCGCGGCGAGACGTTGTTCTTCAAGCCCAAGGTTTGGCAGAAGGCCTGAGTGATATACCTGTAGGAGCCGGCAAGCCGGCTCTACAGGGTTAGGTGGTGATCGCTAAAGCTCGTTCTCCAAGCTCATTCAGCCTGGCCTGTGCATACCGGGTCTTTTCCCATTCCCGCGGATCTCCTGTAAATGCATAGCCTTGCGGCGCACTGCGCTCGTGCCAGCTCGGCACCCGCCACTCGCGCAATTGCACCTGTTCCGCGCGGCCAAAGGGGTCAGCCCTCGGGCGTTTCGGCAGCGCTATCGTTAGGCCGTGGCATTCTTGTTGCGCACCGCTACCGGCCCCGAGCGCTCTTCGATCTGGCGCTTGAGTTGCTGGCGCAACCCCAGTAAAAACGCCAACTCCGCTACCACAAACAACGGCCCCACAATCAGCCCGGACACGTCATCGACAAACGCAGGCTTTCTGCCTTCGTAGTAATGGCCGACAAACTGGATCACCCAGCCCACCACAAACATGCCGATGCCGCTGCTGAGCCAGATGAGTGTGCTTTGCGCCGCCAGCACATGCCCTGTCCACACCGACAAGCCCATCAGCACCGTCATCAACACGCCGAGGGCCAATTCCAGGCGCAGGTAGAACCAGGCCGAGAACAGCGCCAGCAGCACGGCCGGCGACAGCCAGAAGCCGGCCAGCGACCATTCGGGGCGTGAGAGCAAGACCGCGACGGCGACGACGATCAAAGGGATGCCGATAAAGTGGCTGGCAATGTTGCGCGGGTCACGGTGGTAGGCGGCATATTGACTGAGATGGTCGACGAGGCTTTTCATTGTTATTCCTCCTGTAGGATGGTTGATCATGCCTTGTCGGCCTGCGGCCAACTGTCAGCTGGCCGACAATCTTCGGAGTTCTCATGGACGCAGAGAAATGGCCCCCACGACTGTCGACCGGTCATTGGTACAGCCACCTGCCTGCTCAGTTACAGGATAGCTTGCTCGCCCATGCTCGCTTGCGGCAGCTGACGGCGGGGCAATACCTGTTCAAACGCGGCGACCCGCCGTGTGGCTTGTATGCGGTGTTGGAAGGTACCTTGCGCATTAGTGCGGTGAACGAGCAGGGTAAGGAGGCGGTGTTGAGCCTGGCGGAATCGCCTTACTGGCTCGGCGAAATTTCCCTGTTCGACGGTTTGCCGCGTACCCATGACGCCTGCGCCGTCGGGCCCTGCACGTTGTTGCAGGTGCCGCAGCCGGCCCTGCTGCAGATACTCGACGAAACCCCCGTTTACTGGCGTGACATGGCCCTGCTGATGAGCCAAAAGTTGCGCCTGACCTTTATCAACATCGAGCAACTGAGCCTGATGCCGGCGTCGGTACGGGTGGCCCACCGTTTGTTGATGATCGCCGAGGGCTACGGCGAGATCGAACGGTCAAGACGTGTGCTGCAACTGCCCCAGGAAGACCTGGCAGCGATGCTCAGCCTATCGCGCCAGACCACCAACGCGTTGCTCAAGGACTTGCAAGGGCAGGGCATCCTGCGTTTGGGCTATGGCGAGATCGAAATCCTCGATGCGCAGCGGTTGCGGGAGGCGGCCCACGCCTGAGGGTGTTAGCCTGCAGTTACGATCATTCGAGGTGTGTTATGCGTGTGCTGCTAGTGGAACACGAGTCGGAGACGGCAGAGTGGATGGCCCGGGGCCTGAACGAGGCCAGTTACACGGTTGAAGTAGCGGCCAATGGCATGGCTGCCCAGCGTTTTGTCGAGAGCAGCGAATACGACCTGGTAATCCTTGATGTGATGCTGCCGGGGCTCAATGCCTGGAAGCTGCAGCAGGCGATCCGTCAGAAGGGCGAGACGCCCGTGTTGTTCCTGACCACCCAGGACGGGATTGAGGATCGCCTGCGCGGCCTGGAACTGCACGAGGATGATTACTTGCTCAAACCGTTCGAGCCCAAGGAGTTGGTGGCTCGGGTGAGGAAGTTATTGCGGCGCGATCGCGGGCGCTGATCGGCTGTGGTTTGGCGGTGTCTGTGAGGGCCTTATCGCGGCATGGTATCTACACATCTCTGATGGCTGGAGGGCGGCAGGTTCGGTTCTAGGGGGTGATTGAGTACATATCTGCTGCTGCGGTAACGGCGGCTTAGGGTGGGCGCCGCGGTGATTCAGGAAGCCAGCGTCATCGTTAACGACCATCGCGAGCAAGCTCGCTCCTACAGTGGGCAGTGGGCATGGGATCTGCTCTTGCTTCTCACCACTCAGGTCGGCTACCAGGCCGCCGTGCTTTTGCTTTTGATCTTAGGCGCCCCGTTAACCACGATGGCTGAACGCAGGCATTGATCCGTGGGTAAACCGGCAGGAGGCCGGTTTAGCCGCAGCCCCCTACCTCAACCCATCGCGAAACTGCCCCGGCGTCATCCCGGTCCAGCGCTTGAACGCGCGGTTGAAACTGCTGGTATCGGCAAACCCCAGCAAGTGACTGATCTCTGCCAATGAGCATTGGGGATCGCGCAGGTGCAGCAACGCCAGATTCTCCCGGCATTCATTGAGCAGCGCATCAAACCGACAGCCTTCATCTGCCAGGTGCCGCTGCAAGCTGCGCAGGCTCAAGTGTAAGGCCTGGGCAATGCGCTCGGCGCTGGGTTCGCCGTCTGGCAGTTGCGCTTCGATGGCCGAGCGCACCCTGCGTTCCCAGGTCAGCGGTTGCAGTTGGGCGAGGGTACGGTTGAGCACGGTTTCGTTGTGTTCGGCCAGTTCCGGGTTGGCGTCGTCCAGGTGACTGTCGAAATCAACGGCGGCGAACTCCAGGCGGTCTTCATCGGCGGCAAAGAATACCGGTGCGCGAAACACCGTGTGCCAGGACGTGGGATCGGCCGGTTCCGGTCGCCGCAAATACACCGCCAGCGGTGCATAGTCGCGTCCCAGGCGGTTGCGACAGGTGCGCACATAAATCGCTGCAAAGGCATCGATGGCTTCGAAGGCCGGCGCCGGGCTGTCGCCAGGTTGCAGCAAACGAAAGCAATAGCGCTCGCCTTCCCGGGTCAGCTCCAGCACCAGGGCGTCGCTGACTACCTGGTGATAACGTACGATCCGCTCGAACACTTCCCGCAAACTGCCGCTGGCCACCAATGCATAGCCCAGGGCGTGAAACGTGGTGGGGCTGACAAACCGCGACACCCGCAAACCGATAGCCGGATCGTCGCTGGCCTGCACCGCCAGTTCCCACAACCGCGTGGTGGCCGACAACGGGTAACGCGCTTTTGGATCGTCCATCTGCTGCGGGTCGAGCCCGGCCTGGGCGCACAGTGCCGCGCTGTCGAGGCCCAGGGCGTCGAGTTGTTTGCGCAGAGCGCGGGTCCAGCTGGCGAGGGAAGTGGCTTCAGGCATAGGGATTGGCGCTTGCGGTCAACAAGTTGGCGTGCGGGGCTAGCGTCCTGCACGACCGCGTCTGGCAGGATGCATGCAGGAATAAGCACGCATTGATACTTAAGAGGATGGAAGCATGGACGGTACTTCTGCAAGTCCCCAACAGATGAACGCACAGCAACGCTCAGCGCATATACGCGAAGTGGTGTTGGCCGAAGGCGTCAGATTGCGCCAGCGCCACCCCTGGTTGCTGCATCAGGACGCCTTGGGCGCGGGCATCCTGGCCTTTGCACTGATGGGCATGATTGGCTCGGCAGCGTTCTACATCACGGGGCATATGGCCTGGTGGGTGTGCCTGCTGCTCAATGCTTTCCTGGCGTCACTGACCCATGAGCTGGAACACGACCTGATCCACAGCATGTACTTTCGCAAACAGCGCCTGCCACACAACCTGATGATGGGCCTGGTCTGGCTGGCGCGGCCGAGCACCATCAACCCGTGGGTGCGGCGCCATCTGCACCTCAATCACCACAAAGTCTCCGGCACCGCGACCGACATCGAAGAACGCGCGATCACCAACGGCGAACCCTGGGGCATCACCCGGTTGCTGATGGTGGGCGACAACATCATGTCGGCGCTGATCAGCATCCTGCGGGCGCCGTCCTGGAAGTACAAACTGAGCATCCTAAAGCGTGTGTTGCTGGTCTACGCACCGCTGGCGCTGCTGCATTGGGGCGCTTGGTACGTGTTTCTCGGATTTCACGCGGCCAACGGTATCGCCAGCCTGATGGGCGCGCCGATTGAATGGTCGGCCGGCACCCTGTCGATGATGCACGTCATCGATATCGCCGCCGTGGTGATCATCGGGCCCAACGTGCTGCGCACCTTCTGCCTGCACTTTGTCAGCTCCAACATGCACTACTACGGCGACGTGGAGTTGGGCAACGTGATCCAGCAGACCCAGGTGCTGAAGCCGTGGTGGATGTGGCCGTTGCAGGCGTTCTGCTTCAACTTCGGCAGCACCCATGGGATTCATCATTTTGTGGTCAAGGAACCGTTTTATATTCGGCAGATGACGGTGAAGGTAGCGCACAAGGTAATGGCTGAGATGGGCGTGCGGTTCAATGATTTCGGCACGTTCGCCCGGGCCAATCGGTTTGAGCGGGTGGAGCGGATGCAGGCTCAAGAAGGTAGTACAGCCGAGGCTTAACCAGTGGCTCTGCATAGGTGTCTACACCACTTTTGATGGCTGGCGGACTCCTTGTAGCAAGCCCGTGATGGCGATCTAAACCGCGACGCTGATCTGTTGTTTGTCCACCGCCACCAACACTTCAATCATCGCTTTCGCCGCCGGTGACAAGCGAAACCCGGTACGGCTGATAATCGCGCAGCGGTTATTCAAACTGTCGAGGGTGTGGGGCACATTGCGCCAGTGCAACACCGCCAGTTCACCTTTGGCGAATGCCTCGACAAACGCCTCTTCGGCTCCCAGGCCAATGGCGTTGGAGAGCTGCACGATGGCGGCCAGCGCCGGGAATTGTTCCAGTTCGATGCTGGGGAAAAAGTCGATGCGCCCGCTCAAATTGGCCAGCAACTTGCGGCTGCCCGGTGCGATCAAGGGTGTGGCCAGCGGATAGTCGAACAGGTCATTGGTCGACAGGCTGTCCTTGGCCAGCAACGGGTGCCCGGCCCGGCAGAAAAATACATTGCGACGGGGCGTCAGGGCTTGAGTCTGGAAGTTCGGATCGGCCTCGAAGTGCCGAACGTCGGCAATGAAAAACTCGATCTCTTCGCGACTCAAGCTGCGGCCGAGCTTTTCCCAGTTATCCACCTGCAAACCGCTGCGCACCTTCGGATAGGCGCCGATGAACTGCGCGAGCGCCTGGGGCACCAGATTCACCGCGGCTACCGCATCGCTGCCAAAGCGCAGTTCGCCGGCGTCGAGCTTGGTCATGTGGGTGACTTCGTGACTGAGCAACGCCGCACCCTGGACCAGGGACAGTGCGTGCTGCAATACCACCTGGCCTTGCGGGGTGGGGCGCAGTTCCTTGTGGGCGCGGTCCACCAGGACGCAGCCAAATTCCTGCTCCAGGCTCTGTATGCTGCGGCTGAACGCTGGTTGCGTAATGCCCATGGCATCGGCGGCGCGCACGAAGCTGCGGTACTCGTTGAGAGCGATGAAGTAACGCAGTTGGCGAAGGTCCATGGGGTTTTCCGGCGTCCATAGGGAGCGGGGATTTTAATGGCCTTACTTATTCCGTCAAAGAATCATTAATGGTCTTGTTAGATCTAAATTGCATATTTATAGAGCTGGCGCAGTCCGATAGGTCGCCGGGCTGAAGACCTGTGTCACGGCCAACATCGCCACCACCGTAACCGTCAGCACTACCCAGGCGCTGATGAAACTGCCGGTCAGCTCCCGCAACCAGCCGGTCATCCATGGCGACATAGCGTTGATCAAAAAGCCCACGCCTTGCACAAATGCCGCCAGTTGCCCGGCTTCCCGAGGGTCGCGGCGGTGGTCGAGGGTCAGCAGCAGGCTCAGGGCAAAGCAGGCGCCCAGGCCGAAACCGATCAGCGCTACCCACACATGCGGCTGTTGCAGCGGCGCCAGCCATAGGCCGAGGTAGCCTACTGTCTGGGCCAGCAGGCTGATGGTCAATAAGGGGCGACGGTCGATGCCCCGTTGGGCCAGGGCCGGCATCAGCAGCGCGGCGATCACCTGGAAAATCGTCATGTACGCCAGCAGTGAACCACTGGGTAACACGCCCCAACCCAATTGCTGATAGTAGGCCGGCAGCCAGGCCACCATGCTCATGTAGCCGCAATTGACCAAGCCAAAATATAACGCCAGCAACCACGCCCGGCGATTACGCAGGCCCTGGAACGGCGCCGTCACCTGCCGGTTTTTCGCTGCGCCCAATGGCAACCAGGCCCACAGCAGTAATGCGCCGAGCGCGGGTAGCAGCCAGATCCCCAGACCGGCCTGCCAGTGCTGGAAATGGTTGGCGACCAGGGGGCTGAGCAACGCCGCCAAGCCGCCGCCGCCCATCAGCGACGCCGAATACACCCCCATCGCCAACGGTACCCGCTGATGAAACTGGCGCTTGATCATCGCCGGCACCAACGCCTGAATCAGCGCCACCCCGGCACCGCCCAGCAAGGCCGTGGCCAGCAGCGCCGACGCCTGGCCAAACAGCCAGCGTGCCAGGCATGCCAGCAGAATCATCATCAACCCCAGAGCGATACCCCGACGTTCGCCCAATCGCGCTTCCAGGCGCACGCCCACCAATGCCACCAGGCCCATGCACACCGCCGGCAAGCTGGTGAGCAGGGCGCTGTTTTGGAAACTCAGGCCGGTGGCCAGGCGGATTTCCCCCAGCAACGGGCTGATGGAACTGAGGATCGGCCGCAGGTTGAGCCCCAACACCACCAGCAGGCCCCAGCCGGCGAGTTTTCCGGCGAACGAGTTATTCAGCGTCATAAGGGCCAGCCAGTCACGAAATCTTCCTTAGAGGGCAAAAGGGCGGGAAGTATGTGCAGTCTTTGCCGTTTTCTGAAACGAAATAAATCGATGCCTTTGACGAATATTTTGTATGCCTGCAAGGCATCGAAATTCGGCGACTTGGCGCCAGGCCACGGGCCCCACGGCTTTGTCGTTAGCGCTAATTTCCAATATTCATTTTCGATCTATCTATAACTTTAAAGATTACTTTAAGAGATAAGTGTCTAGCCCCGATGATTCAGCCCTCGACGGCCGCCCAGGCAGGTTCGTCGGTTTTTTCGCTGAAGATCGTAGGGAGTTAATCAATGGGCAATGTCCAGACCGCCGCCAGTGCTCAAGAGGTGCAATGGCGCCAGGCACCGGGTGGTGAGTTGGTCGACCTTGGCCGGCGGCATCGCGCGCCGTTGGGGCAGTTGCGTTTGCAGAAAACCCCCAAGGGTGTCTTGAGTCGCCGTGAAGCCATTGTGCTAGGGCTCTTGGCGTTGGCCCTGCACGGCGCGGTGATCTACTGGGTCAGCCAGAAAGAAACCCTGGTGCTGCCCATAGTGCCGCCGGAAATTCCACCAATGACCATCGAGTTTTCCCAACCAGCGCCGCCGGTGGTTGAGCCACCACCGCCTGTACCACCACCGCCGCCGCCACCCGTGGTCGAGCCACCGCCACCGGTTGTCGATGAGTTGGCCGCCAAGCCGGCGCCGCCTAAACCGATTCCGAAACCCAAGCCCATGCCGGTGCCAAAACCAGAGCCCAGGCCTGCCCCGAAAGCAGTCGAGCAACCGCCCGCGCCGCCGCAACCGCAACCGGCTCCACCTGCTCCAGCGCCGGCCCCGCCCGCGCCAGCTCCGGTGACACCCGCCTCGGCCAGCGCCGCGTACCTGAAGAATCCGGCGCCTGAATACCCATCACTGGCCCAGCGCCGTGGCTGGGAAGGCACGGTGTTGTTGCGGGTGCATGTGCTGGCCAGCGGCAAGCCGGGCGAGATTCAGATTCAGAAAAGCAGTGGTCGCCAGCAACTCGACGACGCCGCACTGACCGCCGTGAAGCGTTGGAGCTTCGTGCCGGCCAAGCAGGGCGATGTCGCCCAGGACGGCTGGGTCAGCGTACCGATCGACTTCAAGATTCATTGAGCACGGGCTCAACACCAAATCGCTTACACCGAGGGAATACATCATGACGTTATTGGCATCTCCACTTGAGTCCATCGAAAGCACGGTGATCTGGCTGTTGGTGATCTTTTCCGTCGCCACCTGGGGCCTGGCCCTGCTCAAGGGCGTGCAGTTCGGTCGCCTCAAGGCCCAGGATCGCAAGTTCCACAAACAGTTCTGGGCGGCGTCGAGCCTCGACTCGGCTGCCGAATTGAGCGAGACCCAGCCCGGCGCGGCTGCCCGCGTGGCCCAGGCCGGTTATGCAGCGATCCAGGTTGGCGATGCGTCTCACGCGGCAGACCTGAGCCAGGCGATCAATCACCAGGACCGTCTTGAACGCGCCCTGCGTCAGCAAATAGTCCGTGAGCGTCGCTCCCTGGAAACCGGCCTGGCCGTGGTCGCCAGTATCGGCAGCACCTCGCCGTTTATCGGTCTGTTCGGCACCGTGTGGGGGATCATGGAAGCGTTGAAGGGCATCAGTGCCGCCGGTTCCGCCAGCCTGGAAACCGTGGCGGGTCCCATCGGTGCCGCCCTGGTCGCGACCGGTGTCGGTATCGCCGTCGCCGTGCCGGCGGTGCTGGTCTACAACTACTTCCTGCGTCGCCTGAAGCTTGCGGCCGCTGACCTCGACGACTTCGCCCACGACTTCTACAGCCTGGCGCAGAAGAACTCGTTTCGCGTGTTGATCCATCCGGCCCTGCACAAGACGGCCACTCAGGGCGGCACGCAGAAAGTGAAGGAGGCGTCCTGATATGGCCTTCTCCACACAAGACAGCGACGAGGTACTGAGCGAGATCAACGTCACGCCCCTGGTGGACGTGATGCTGGTGCTGCTGGTGGTGTTTATCGTCACCGCGCCGCTGCTGACCAATGCGATCCCGATCAACCTGCCCAAGACCGAGGCCGTGGCCCCGGTGGAACAGAAAGACCCGCTGGTGGTGAGCATCGACGGCGCTGGCAAGGTGTTTATCAACAAGGACGAAATCCAGCCAAACCTGCTGGAATTCAACTTGCAGGCGGCCAAGGCCAAGGACCCCAATGTGCGGGTACAACTGCAAGCCGATGATGGCGTGAACTACGGCGAAGTGGCGCGAGCCATGGCGTCTATCGAGCGAGCGGGCATTACCAAGCTGTCGGTGATTACCGCCCGGTAGGGCGAAGCTGCAAGCGACAAGCAAGAGCCAGCCTGCTTTGACTTGTAGCGTGCAACTGAAAGCGTGAATCTGTTTTTTGGCCGTCTCCTTGGCAGGGTGCGGCCTTTTTTTTGCCTGAGATTTACTGTCGATGTGATTGTTCCCACGCTTTGCGTGGGAACAATCAGTTTCGGCAGGTTTGAGTTTTTGGTTATTAATAAATAGCTTCTTATTCCTTAACGAATATAAACCTCGTCCCTATACTGGTCAGCAACGTTAAACGCTGCAGGAGGGCACACCCATGCACAGCGAGTCGATTCGTTATCTGATCGTGCCGGGCTGGCAAGGATCGCCAGAAGACCATTGGCAAAGTCACTGGCAGAACAGTCTGCCCAACAGCGCTCGGGTGGAGCAGGCCGACTGGCTGACTCCGCGCCGCGAAGACTGGGTAGCGGCGCTGGCCGAAGCGATTGCCGCCGACAGCACCCCGGTCATTCTGATCGCCCATAGCCTGGGCTGCATCACGGTCGCCCATTGGGCCGCTACCGCCCCGGTGCATTTCCTGCGCCAGGTACGCGGCGCCTTGCTGGTGGCTCCGGCCGATGTCGAACGACCTGCCTGCGCGCCCGCTCTGCGTAATTTCGCACCGATCCCCACCGACTTGCTGCCGTTCCCCAGCCAAGTCGTCAGCTCCGATAACGACAGCGCTGTCAGCGCCCCTCGTGCTATGGAACTGGCGCGCAACTGGGGCGCCGAGGCCGGGATTCTCGCCGGTGCCGGGCACATCAATGTGAAGTCCGGGCACCAGCGCTGGGAGCAGGGTTTCGCTTACCTCTATCGCCTGCAAAGTCGCCTGGAGCAGCACTCCCGGCGCCGTGCGTAATATTTCTTGAACGCCCCGTCCCTGAGTGGATTGGGGTGGGAGCCTGCCATGAGCCTGCATGAAAATTTCGGTCAGCCGCTGCTGACCTTTCCCGACGCCGAAAAAAGTCCCCTTAGCATCCGCGCCAAGGCACTGGTGTTTGTCGACCCGCGTTCGCGGCAACTGCGCGAAGACCTCGAAAGCCTTGCCCCCCGCGCCTTGCCGGTGTTGATTCGCGGTGAAACCGGTAGCGGCAAGGAATTGCTCGCACGGCACATCCACCGCGGCAGTGACCGCGCCGGTTTATTTGTCTCGGTCAATTGCGGCGCCATCAGCCCCACTTATGCCGACGCGGAGCTGTTTGGTTACGCCGCCGGTAGCCACAGCGGCGCGGCCAGCAGTCGCGCCGGTTGGTTCGGGTCGGCCAACGGCGGCACCTTGTACCTCGATGAAATCGGCGACTTGCCGTTGCCGATCCAGGTCAAGTTGCTAGCCGCTCTGGAAAACCACGAAGTGACCCGCGTCGGCGCTCACCAGCCTAGCCCGGTGGATGTGCGCCTGGTGGCGGCCACCAGCATCGACCTGGCCCAGGCGGTGGCTGTCGGTAAATTCCACGAGCGCCTGTTCCATTACCTCAACGAAGGCCATCTTGAGTTGCCGGCGTTGCGCGAGCGGGTGGGCGATATCCTGTCCCTGGCCGAATATTTCCTCGGCATCTACAGCCAGCGCCTGGACCTGCCTGTGCCATTGATCAGCGAGGCGGCGCAACGGGTGCTGGAACACCACAGTTGGCCGGGCAATACCCGCGAGCTGGAGAACGTCATTCACTTTGCGCTGCTGGTCAGCAGTGGCGATGAGATTTTGCCGGAACATTTGAATTTGCCGGTGAGTGTGCCGTCGGTGGCGGGGGTCGAACAGCAGGTCCGGCAGATCCTGCAGGACGGCACCGATGCCGAGCGCAGTGCTTTGAAGCGTCTATTGGAAGGCTTACCGTCTGTATGAACAAAATGGAATATCAAAGTGAATAAAAGGTATTGTTCGGGAATAAAAAATATCGGTATTGTCCGTTTCACGCCGCGATAGCACTTCGCTGGCACACCATATAAAAAGCGGCCGTCGCTGGCGCCCCGGATTTTCGATAAGGACACTGCATGAAAAAGGTTCTGTTATTCACCGCACTGGCGGCTGCCCTGACTGCTAGCCTGGCCCAGGCTGGCGAGAAACTGGTGGTGGCTGCCACCCCTGTTCCCCATGCCGAGATCCTTGAACTGATCAAGCCAGCCCTGGCCAAGGAAGGCGTGGACCTGGAAATCAAGGTCTTCACCGACTACGTGCAACCGAACGTACAAGTGGCCGAGAAGCGTCTGGACGCCAACTACTTCCAGACCCTGCCGTACCTGCAAAACTTCAATAAGGGTAAAGGCACCAACCTGGTCACCGTGATCGGCGTGCACGTTGAACCCTTTGGTGGTTACTCGAAGAAAATCAAAAGCCTGGCTGAGTTGAAAGATGGCGCGACCGTGGCCATCCCCAACGAAGGCTCCAACAGCGGCCGCGCACTCCTGCTGCTGCAAAAGGCGGGCTTGATCACCCTGAAAGACCCGACCAACGCTCTGTCCACGCCTAAAGACATCGCGAGTAACCCAAAGAACCTGAAGTTCAAGGAGCTGGAGTCGGCGCTGCTGCCACGGGTTCTGGACCAGGTTGACCTGGATATGATCAACACCAACTACGCCCTGGAAGCTGGCCTGAACCCAGCCAAGGATGCGCTGGTTATCGAAGACGCCAAGTCGCCGTACGTGAACTTCCTGGTAGCCCGTCCAGACAACAAGGACAGCGCGGCTATCCAGAAACTGGCCAAGGCCCTGACCAGCCCTGAAGTCAAAGCCTTCATCGAGAAGAAGTACAACGGCGCGGTAGTGCCAGCGTTCTGATAAACCCCCTTCAAGGTTTGAACGCCGACGGCTGTGGCGAGCGGGCTTGCCCGCTCACCACATTTAGCCTGCGTTTTTTCAGAGATTTCGGGTATTAATCGCCCGCCGCAACGCCATCAGCCACTTCAGCAACTCCTGCGGGTCAATCGGTTTTGTCTCGGTCATCGGTCATTCCCTCGCCTGTTAAGTGGCCATCCGTCTGGCCAAGCGCTGCCAATCCTTGGAGCTCAGCGCCGATAAAAAGAAGTTTCCTACAACGCCGAGAACAGTAGCTGTCATCCAGCAACCCCGCGAATCCGCAGGTTATCTATTTGGGTGATATCAATATGCTATTTAGGTATTTAAATTTTACTTTTTATACCTTTAAAGTTCGCGCTACTCGGCGTTACCCACGTCGAATCGGACCGCGCCAGCGCCGCATTACCCTTGCGGCGTCAGGGACTTCAAATGACCTTCGATTACGCTTTTATCCTCAGTACGCTGCCCGCGTTTCTCAAGGCCGTGGGTGTGACGCTGCAAGTGGGCCTGATCGCCATCTGCACATCGCTGCTGGTGGCGCTGATCAACGCAGCCTTGCTGGTGTTTCGCACGCCTTACCTGTGGCGCCTGGTGGCGTTGTATGTGGAGCTGGCCCGCAACACACCGCTGCTGATCCAACTGTTTTTCGTCTACTTCGCGTTGCCGGCCCTGGGTGTGAATATCTCCGGGTTCTGGGCGGCTATCATCACCATGACTTTCCTGGGCGGCGCCTACCTCACTGAAGTGCTGCGTGCCGGTGTTGAGGCGGTGCCGTTGGCACAGATCGAGTCGGGCAAGTCCATCGGCCTGTCCCACTGGCAATTGTTGCGCTACGTGATCCTGCCCCAGGCGGGGATTCTCAGCCTGCCGGCACTGTTCGCTAACTTCATTTTTCTGCTCAAGGAGACCACGGTGGTCTCGGCGGTGGCGGTGCCAGAGATTCTCTACACCGCCAAAAGCTATATCGCCCTCTACTACAAAACCTACGAAATGCTCGCCGTGCTGACGTTGATTTGCGTGCTGTTGTTCCTGCCGCTGTCGCTGCTGCTCAGCCGCCTGGAAAGGAGGCTCCAGCATGGCCAGTTCGGGTCTTGAATTGCTTTGGGTGTCGTTGCCGCAACTGGGCAAGGGCGCGGCGCAAACCCTGTCGATCTCCTTCTTGAGCATCGCCTTCAGCACCGTCGGCGGCGTGTTGTACGGCGTGTTGCGCACGCTGAATTCGAAAGCCATCAACCTCGTGCTGCGAATTTACCTGGAGCTGTTCCGGGCGATTCCGGTGCTGGTGTGGCTGTACCTGCTGTTCTTCGGCCTGCCGATTTTCTTTGGCCTGAGCATTCCCAGTTTCTGGTGCGCAGTGCTGGTGCTGTCCCTGTGGGGCGCCAGTGAAGTGGGCGAAGTGGTGCGCGGTGCCTTGCATTCCCTGCCGCGCGGGCAACGTGAGGCGGGCCTGTCGATTGGTTTGTCGGACCCGCAGCTTTACGGTTACGTGCTGCTCCCCCAGGCCCTCAAACGCATGACTCCGCCCACCATCAACGTCTACACCCGCATCATCAAGACCAGCTCCCTGGCGGTGCTGATCGGCGTGGTGGACGTGATCAAGGTCGGCCAGCAAATCATCGAGCGCACCTATGAGTCAGTGTTGATCTACGGCGCGCTGTTCCTGTTTTTCTTCTTTATCTGCTACCCGTTGTCGGCCGCCTCCAAGGTGCTGGAACGGCGCTGGGCCCAAGCATGAGCGCATTGATCGAGTTCCAGGGTTTCAACAAATTCTTCGGCGAGCAGCAGGTGCTCAAGGACATCGACCTGAGCGTCGAAAGCGGCGAAGTGGTGGTGATTCTCGGCCCTAGCGGTTGCGGCAAAAGTACTTTGTTGCGTTGCCTCAATGGCCTGGAAGTGGCTCACAGCGGGCACTTGCGTTTCGCAGGCCGTGAACTGCTGGACAAGGCCACCGACTGGCGCCAGGTGCGGCAGAACGTAGGCATGGTGTTCCAGAGTTATCACCTGTTCCCCCATATGAACGTGCTCGACAATATTTTGCTGGGCCCGCTGAAAGTGCAAAAACGCGAACCCCGCGAAGCCCGCGCCCAGGCAGAAAAACTGCTGGAGCGGGTTGGCCTGTCCGATAAGCGCGACGCTTTCCCGCGACAGCTCTCGGGCGGCCAGCAGCAACGCATCGCCATCGTCCGCTCGTTGTGCATGAACCCTCAGGTCATGCTGTTTGACGAAGTCACCGCCGCCCTCGACCCGGAAATGGTCAAGGAAGTGCTGGAGGTGATCCAGGGCCTGGCCCGGGACGGTATGACCCTGCTGATCGTCACCCATGAAATGGCCTTCGCCCGCGCCGTCGCCGACCGCGTGGTGTTTATGGAGGCCGGCCGCATACTCGAACAAAACACCCCCGAGGAATTCTTTACGAACCCGCAAACCGCACGCGCGCAGCAGTTCCTGGAGAAATTCTCCTTTGTTTCAACACTGCCCAAAAAGACCAAGGAACTGGAGCTGTTATGAAAACTGCCAAATCTTCACTGTTGTTACTGCCACTGTTCGGCCTCGCTTTGCTGGCTGGCTGCAATAAGTCCGAAGAACCCGTCAAGCCCGCCGCTGCCGCTCCGGCAGTGGTGAGCTACATTGACAAGATCAAGGCGCGGGACAAGCTGATTGTCGGTGTATTTACCGACAAGCCGCCGTTCGGCTTTGTCGATGAAGCAGGGCGCTACGTCGGCTTCGATACGGACATCGGCCGGCGTTTTGCCAAGGATCTGCTGGGCGACGAGAACAAGATCGAGTTCGTCGCCGTTGAACCGGCGAGCCGTATTCCGTTCCTGCAAAGTGACAAGGTCGACCTGATCCTCGCCAACATGACCGTGACCCCGGAACGCAAGGAGGCGGTGGACTTCACCAACCCCAACCTGAAAGTCGCGGTCCAGGCCCTGGTGCCAAATGACAGTGCGGTGAAAAGCCTGGATGACCTGGCCACCCGTACCACCATCGTCACCACCGGTACCACTGCCGATATCTGGCTGACCAAGAACCACCCGGACTGGAAGCTGCTCAAGTTCGAGAAAAACTCCGAGTCGTTGCAAGCGCTGTCCGCCGGTCGTGGTGATGCGTATGCCCAGGACAATTTGGTGCTGTTCAGCTGGGCCAAGCAGAACCCTGGTTACCGCGTGCTGGAGCAGAAACTGGGTGATGAAGCGCCGATTGCTCCGGCAGTAAAGAAGGGCAATATCGAACTGCGCGATTGGGTGAATAGTGAATTGGCCAAGCTGGGCGAGGAGAAATTCCTGCTCAAGCTGTATGACCAATATGTGCGTAAAGAGCTGAGCGATGATACCAAGCCCGAAAGCGTGATTGTTGAAGGCGGTAAGTGGCAGGGCTAATCTCTACCTGATCGTTCCCTCGCGCGTGGGAACGATCCTTAACCGCTTAACTCGGCCAATGCCAAGCCGGCTCATCCAGCACCCGCTGACCGACAATCTGCGTCTGCCCCATCACTTTCTCCAGCACAATGGAATTGCACTCCTCATCCTGCTGCAACGCCGCAATCAAGCGGCTGGCATGGGACACCACCCACACCTGGCACTGCTGCGATACCTGGATAATCAACCGCGCCAACGCCGGCAACAGGTCCGGGTGCAGGCTGGTTTCTGGTTCGTTGAGCACCATCATCGTTGGTGGCCGTGGCGTTAGCAGCGCCGCAACCAGAAGCAAGTAGCGCAGGGTGCCGTCCGACAACTCCGCCGCCGACAACGGCCGCAGCAACCCTTCCTGATAAAATTCGATGGCAAAACGTCCGCCCTGCAATGGCTCGATATTCAACCGAGCCCCGGGAAACGCATCGCTGATTGCCCGTTGCAATGCCTCGGGGTCGCCAATCTCGCGAATGGTCTGCAACGCCGCCGCCAAATCCCGACCGTCGTGATGCAACACTGGCGTACGCGTGCCCAGTTGCGGCTGACGCACCGGGGCGTCGACATCGCTGCGAAAGTGATCATAAAAGCGCCAGCCGCGAATGCTCTCGCGCAACAGCAGCACCTCCGGCGAACCCCGCAGGCTACCAACCTGATCGAACAGGCTGTGGTAGTTCGGCGTGTGCTTGGCCAATACATCCCAGGCGCGGCCATCGCGGGCGCGCACCATCGGGCCGGAGCGCTGCACCAACAGGCTCGCCGGGCGGTAAACATTGCCGGCCCAGATGCATTCCTTCTTGATCTCCGGGTCCAGGGAGAAATATGACTCGCCGGGCTCCGGCAGACCCAGGGAGATCGCGTAGCTGAAATCCTCCCCGGCAAACCCCAAGCGCAAGCGCTTGGCGCCCTGGCGTACGCTTGGCTCAACCTCGACTTCGCCACTGAGCATGCGCCGGCTGATGTTTTCCGGCCCGGCCCAGAACGTCGAATCCAGCCCTCCTTCACGGGCCAGCGCGTTGATCACCCCACCTTGGGCCGTCTCCGCCAGCAGTCGTAAAGCACGGTACAGGTTGGACTTGCCGCTGCCATTGGGGCCGGTGATCAGGTTCAACCGATCCAGCGGCACCACCAATTTGTTGATCGAACGGTAATTGGCCACCGCGAGGGTTTTGAGCATGGAACAATTTCCTGTGGTGACGGGGCTTGTTGTGGCAAAAGATCATCGCATGTAAGGGGCTGCTTCGCAGCCCAACGGGGCGATCCGACAAGCCCCCTCGCCACAACCCATAGAAAAGAGGCACCCGTGGAACCCTCAACTACGCTCAGAGTCGCATGATCAAAGACGCGTCAATCAAGCAAGGAGCCTGCATGGGCGGTCCCACCTCGACAATCATTCTCGGCCTTGGCCTGCTGGCGCTGTTGAGCGGTTGCGGCCAGGAACAAGCCGAACCCAAGGAACATTCCCGGGTGTTCGTGCAAACCGTTAAGTCCGCTGATTTTGCCGCTGCCGTGACCCTCACCGGGGACATTCAGGCGCGGGTGCAGACCGATCTGTCGTTTCGCGTTGGTGGCAAGATCATCCAGCGCATAGTCGATGTCGGTGACCGGGTGACGGCCAGGCAAGTGCTCGCCAAGCTTGATCCCAAGGATTTGCAGACCAGCGTCGATTCCGCCCAGGCCCAGGTCGTCGCCGAACAGGCCCGGGTCAAACAGACCGCCGCCGCCTTTGTGCGCCAGGAAAAACTCCTGCCTAAGGGCTACACCAGCCGCAGCGAATACGATTCGGCCCAGGCTGCCCTGCGCAGTAGCCAAAGCGCCCTGGCTGCTGCTCAGGCACAACTGGCCAATGCCCGTGAGCAGTTGGGCTACACGTCGCTGATTGCCGACGCTCCCGGCGTAATTACTGCCCGCCAGGCCGAAGTCGGCCAAGTGGTGCAGGCCACTGTGCCGATTTTCAGCCTGGCGCGGGATGGCGAGCGTGACGCGGTGTTCAACGTCTATGAGTCCTTGCTGGTGGAGCCGCCGCCCGATGCGCCAATCACCGTCAGCCTGCTGGATAACCCGAGTATCAAGGCCCAGGGCAGAGTCCGCGAGGTCACCCCGGCCGTGGCCGCCAACAGCGGCACGGTGCAAGTGAAGATCGCCTTGAGCGCCTTGCCCAAGGGCATGGACCTGGGTTCGGTGGTCAGCGCCACCGCCAATGCACCGGCCAAGCCCAGTGTCGAACTGCCCTGGGCCGCGCTGACCAAAGACCTCAGCGAGCCCGCCGTGTGGCTGGTGGACAGCGATGGCAAGGCGCAACTGCATAAGGTCACCGTCAGCCGCTACCTCACCGGCAAGGTGATCATCAGCGACGGTCTCAAGGGCGGCGAAAAAGTCGTGGTGGCGGGTGGGCAACTGCTGCATCCCGGCATGCTGGTCGAAATTGCCCAGCCGCCGGATCAGGCCCAGGCTCAAGGCACTCAACCATGAAGAGCTCAACCATGAAACGGCTGACGGTATTACTCGCCGCCAGCGTGCTGCTGATGGCCTGCTCCAAGGAAGAGCCTGCGCCCGAGCCGATACGCCCGGTGCTGTCCGTTGAGGTGAAATCCGAAGATCAGGAAAACCTCGGCCGCTTCGCCGGCACCATCCAGGCCCGCTACGAAAGTAACCTTGGCTTTCGCGTTCCCGGCCGCATCGCCCGGCGTGCTGTCGACGTAGGCGCGCAAGTGGAGAAGGGTGCCTTGCTGGCCGTCCTCGACCCTACCGATCAACAGAACCAACTGCGCGCCGCCCAGGGCGACCAGGCTCGGGTCCAGGCACAATGGATTAACGCTCAGGCCAACGCCCGCCGCCAGCAGGAACTGTTCAACCGTGGCGTCGGCGCCCAGGCGCAACTGGACATCGCCCAGACTGACCTGAAAACCACCCAGGCCTCCCTCGATCAGGCCAGGGCCTCGGTTAATCAGGCCAAGGACCAGCTCAACTACAGCGAATTGCGCACTGATCATGCCGGCATCGTCACCGCCTGGAATGCCGAGGCCGGCCAAGTGGTCAGCGCCGGTCAACAAGTAGTGACCCTGGCCCGTCCCGATATCAAGGAGGCGGTGATCGACCTGCCCGCCGGCCTGGCCGAGCGCTTGCCGCTCGACGTGGTGTTCCGCGTGGCCGGGCAGATGGACCCGAATGTCAGCACCACCGCCACCGTGCGCGAAATCGAGCCCCAGGCCCAAAGCGCCACCCGCACCCGTCGCGCGCGCCTGACCCTGGCCGACACGCCAGCGGCCTTTCGCCTGGGCACGGCTATCAGCGTGACCTTGAGTTCGGCCATCGCTCCGCGTATCGAACTGCCCCTCAGCACCTTGCAGGAAGTCGATGGCAAAACCCGAATCTGGGTCATCGATATGCAAAGCCAGACCGTTCAGCCACGCGACGTCACCCTCATCAGCCGCAACGCTGACAGCGCACTGCTCAACGGCGGCGTAAAACCCGGCGAACGGGTGGTGAGTGCCGGCGTGAACAGCCTCAAGCCTGGGCAAAAAGTCAAAATCGACGAGGGCAGCCCGCGATGAAAGGGAGTTTCAACTTATCCGACTGGGCCCTCAAGCATCAGTCCTTCGTCTGGTACCTGATGTTCGTCGCGCTGCTGATGGGCGTGTTCTCCTATATGAATCTGGGCCGCGAGGAAGACCCGTCCTTCACCATCAAGACCATGGTGATCCAGACCCGCTGGCCAGGCGCGACCCAGGAAGAAACCCTCAAGCAGGTCACCGACCGCATCGAGAAAAAACTCGAAGAGCTGGACTCCCTCGACTATGTGAAAAGCTACACCCGCCCTGGTGAGTCCACGGTGTTCGTGTTCCTGCGCGACACCACCAGCGCCAAGGATATTCCCCAGATCTGGTACCAGGTGCGCAAGAAGATCGACGACATTCGCGGCACCTTCCCCCAGGGGCTGCAAGGGCCTTCGTTTAACGACGAGTTCGGGGATGTGTTCGGCTCGGTGTATGCCTTTACCGCCGATGGCCTGTCGATGCGCCAACTGCGCGATTACGTCGAACAGGTACGCGCCGAGATTCGTTCGGTACCGGGGCTGGGCAAGGTCGAGATGATCGGCCAGCAGGACGAAGTGATTTACCTGAATTTCTCCACCCGCAAACTCGCGGCCCTGGGCATTGATCAGCGCCAAGTGGTGCAGAGCCTGCAATCGCAGAACGCGGTGACGCCGGCTGGGGTGATCGAGGCCGGGCCGGAGCGGATTTCGGTGCGCACCTCGGGGCAGTTTGCTTCGGAGAAGGACCTGGCCAACGTCAACCTGCGGCTCAATGATCGTTTCTATCGGCTGGCGGATATTGCCGACATCAGCCGTGGCTACGTCGACCCAGCGCGGCCGATGTTTCGTTTCAACGGCAAGCCGGCCATCGGCCTGGCCATTGCCATGCAAAAGGGCGGCAATATTCAGGACTTCGGCAAGGCCCTGCACCAGCGCATGGATGACCTGACTGCCGACTTGCCGGTGGGCGTCGGTGTGCACAAGGTCTCCGATCAGGCAGAAGTGGTGGAGGAGGCCGTCGGCGGCTTTACCAGCGCGCTGTTTGAAGCGGTGATCATCGTGCTGGTGGTGAGTTTTATCAGCCTCGGCGTGCGTGCTGGTCTGGTGGTGGCCTGCTCGATTCCATTGGTGCTGGCGCTGGTCTTCGTGTTCATGGAGTACAGCGGTATCACCATGCAGCGGGTGTCGTTGGGCGCGTTGATCATCGCCCTCGGCCTGCTGGTGGATGACGCGATGATCACCGTGGAGATGATGATCACGCGCCTGGAAAAAGGTGAAACCAAGGAGCAGGCGGCGACCTTTGCCTACACCTCCACCGCATTTCCGATGCTGACCGGGACGCTGGTGACGGTGGCCGGGTTCGTGCCTATCGGCCTCAACGCCAGCTCCGCCGGTGAGTACACCTTTACCCTGTTCGCGGTGATCGCCGTCGCGATGCTGGTGTCGTGGGTGGTCGCCGTGTTGTTCGCGCCGGTGATTGGCGTGCATATCCTCAGCAGCAAGGTCAAACCCCACAGCGCCGAGCCAGGGCGTGTTGGCCGGGCGTTCAATGGCGGCATGCTGTGGGCCATGCGCAACCGTTGGTGGGCCATCGGCATCACGGTGCTGCTGTTCGCCGCGTCGGTGTTTTCCATGCAGTTTGTGCAGAACCAGTTTTTCCCGTCGTCCGACCGCCCGGAAATCCTCGTCGACCTCAACCTGCCGCAAAACGCCTCGATCAATGAAACCCGTAAGGCCGTGGATCGCCTTGAAGCAATCATCAAGGACGACCCCGATATTGCCCGCTGGAGTACCTATATCGGCCAGGGCGCGATCCGGTTCTACCTGCCGTTGGACCAGCAACTGGAGAACCCGTACTACGCGCAGTTGGTGATTGTCAGCAAAGGCCTGGAAGAGCGCGGGGCGTTGATTACCCGCCTGCAAAAACACCTGCGCGATGATTTTGTCGGCGTCGGCAGCTTCGTCCAGCCGCTGGAAATGGGCCCGCCTGTTGGCAGGCCGATCCAGTACCGGGTCTCCGGCAAGGACATCGACCAAGTGCGCAAACACGCCATCGAATTGGCTACCCTGCTCGATAAAAATACTCACCTTGGCGAAATCATCTACGACTGGAACGAGCCGGGCAAAGTCCTGCGGGTTGATATCGCCCAAGACAAGGCGCGGCAATTGGGGCTGTCGTCCGAAGACGTGGCGCAGTTGATGAACAGCGTGGTCAGCGGTGCTGCGGTGACGCAGGTACATGATGATATTTACCTGATCAACGTGGTCGGCCGCGCCGAAGACGCCGAGCGCGGTACGCCGCAAACCTTGCAGAACCTGCAGATCGTCACGCCCAACGGCACCTCGATTCCGCTGCTGGCCTTTGCCACCGTGCGCTATGAACTGGAGCAGCCGCTGGTGTGGCGTCGGGATCGCAAGCCGACCATCACCATCAAGGCGGCAGTGCGCGATGAGGTGCAGCCGACCGATCTGGTGAAACAACTGAAGCCTGAAATCGACAAGTTCAGCGCCGGTTTGCCGGTAGGCTACAAAGTCGCCACCGGCGGCACCGTGGAAGAAAGTGGCAAAGCTCAGGGGCCGATTGCCAAGGTGGTGCCGCTGATGCTGTTTTTGATGGCGACCTTCCTGATGATCCAGCTGCACAGTGTGCAGAAAATGTTCCTGGTGGCCAGCGTCGCGCCGCTGGGGTTGATTGGTGTGGTGCTGGCGCTGATTCCCACGGGCACGCCCATGGGTTTTGTGGCGATCCTGGGGATTCTTGCGCTGATCGGCATCATCATCCGCAACTCGGTGATCCTGGTGACGCAGATCGATGCCTACGAGCGCGACGGCTACTCGCCGTGGGATGCGGTGGTGGAAGCCACTGAGCACCGGCGCCGGCCGATCCTGCTGACGGCGGCTGCGGCCAGCCTAGGCATGATTCCCATCGCCCGGGAAGTGTTCTGGGGGCCGATGGCCTACGCGATGATCGGCGGCATTATCATCGCCACCTTGCTGACGCTGCTGTTTTTGCCGGCGCTGTATGTGGCCTGGTACAAGATTCGCGAGCCGAAGAAAGAAAGATCTGAAGGCTAATATTGATCATTCCCACGCGAGCGCGTGGGAATGATCCTGGAAATATCTGCAAACATCTCCTGTTTCCCGAGCGGAATTCAATTGTTCTACCCTCCTGACCTCACTTGAGAAGGTCCCTGCCATGACCAACTGCCTGCGCCATGCCCTGATGGTCTGATCACCCTTGGCCCTCGCTGGCACCGTGCTGGAAAACAGTCTGTGGCGCATCGAACTCGATCCGGTCACCTTGGCTCTGCGCGTCACGCCTGCCGATAACGATCCCGTGCAGGCCTCCAGTGGCGTCACCGCCCACAAGGTCAGCCAACTGATCCAAACCTCCAACCAGGCCAGTTGGCAATGGGACGCCGGCGCCTTTCGCCTGAGCGCCACTCTCGACCAGCGCGACCTCGCCCTGAGCATCACGGCCCGGGAAGCTGGCGAACTGAACATCCTCCAACAACCGACCAGCGCCATGGGCAAGGGCTTGATCTGGCCACTCGCCGAGGGCCATTACGTGCCCGCCGGCAACACGCTTTGGCAGAACTTCCTGCTGGAGCAGGGTGATGTGAACATTACCCAGGACTTTAGCCTGCCGTTATGGGGGGTCGATTCCGGCACGTTTACCCTCAACTGGTTGATGACTAATCCGTACAACAATCGTCTGCACTGGCAGGCCGAGGGCAAGCGCCTGGGGTTGTCAGTGCGTCATGAGTTCACCGCCCTGGCCCCCTCTGCGCCGATGACGTTGCGCCTGCACCTGGGAGGGCCCGATCTGTTGGCCGGTGCCAAGCGCTATCGACAATGGCTGGTTGAACAGGGGCGTTACGAGCCGTTGGCGGACAAGTTGCGGCAGACGCCGGAGGCCGAGAAGTTGCTGGGTGCCAGCCACGTCTACTTGTGGGGCAACGACCTGCTGGGCCCTGGCGATGTGCGCGACTGGTCGCAACTGCGCAAGATACTGCGTAGCGATGACGGTCTGGCGGGGGAGCTGAAAGGTTTGCTGGACAAGGAGTCGATGCAGGTTACTTGATGGCACCCTATGACTCTTATGAAACCGCCCTGTCCGCCAAGGAAAATCCGGACTGGACCACCGCGCACCTGGGCAGCAGGGCCCATCGCGACTGTGCAATTGTCTTGAAAAATGGCCAGCTCAAAACCGGTTTCCAGAAGTCCGGGTACTACACCGCCCCACGTTGTGTGCGACCGCTATTGGAGGCGCGGGTAAAGGCGGTGCAGGCCAAGGCCGGCTTCAACGCCTGGTTCCTTGATGCCTACGCCACTGGCATGCTGTTCGACAGCTACCGCTCTGTGCTCAACATGACCCAGGCGCAGAACGCTGAAGGCAACATTGAAGCCTCCCGCTGGATCGGCAATGCCCTCAAGGTGGCGGTGGGCTCCGAAGACGACAATGCAACTACCGCCCAAGGCATCCTGTTTGCCCACGGCATGCAGACGCCGGTGCTGGGGTGGGGCGATCGGCAGGTGCAGCAGACTACCTTTGCCGATGGGACGCGGCTGGTGGCCAATTTTGCCGGGCAGGCGAGAGAGGGTTATGCAGCTAGCAGCGTGACGGCGTTGATACCCGGCCAATCACCTGCGATTTATGCCGTAGCAGCTGTCGAGCCCTAGCGAGGCTGCGTTGGCCGCGCTGCCGAGTGAGCCAGGTCCAGGACCGAGGCGCGCCTGACGCAGCTTCGCCGTGGCTCGACAGCTCTACGGGTGACTTAGTGTTTGCGCCACACACTCGCCAGCCAGGGTTGCTGCTCCAGGGGTAACCCGGCCGGGCGATAGTAATGCTCCAGCTCGACAAACCCCGCGGTTGTCAGCAGCTCTTGCCAAGCGTCAAGGTCGTGATAGGACCCATAACGCGGCCCGTTCCAGCCCTCCTGGTTCTCACCGCGAGGGTTGGAGCTGAACAACACCCCACCCGGTTTCAATGCACCATGGAGCTGCTTGAGAATGCGCGGTAATTCCTGCTTGGGAATATGAAACAGCACCGCATTGGCGAAGATCCCGTCAAAACGAGCGGCAGGCAAGTCGAGTTTCAGGAAGTCCTGTTGCAACACTTCGCAGCTGCTGTCTTCGCGGGCCATCTGTGCAAGGCGTTCCGAGCCGTCCAGCCCGACGGCGATATGGCCCATGCGGGTAAACGTCTGCAAGTCCCGCCCCGGCCCGCATCCGAAATCCAGCACGGTAAACGGCGCATCAGCCTGGATGTGCCGCAACAGCGCGTCGATGTTCTGGCTCACATCATGGTCGCGGGTGCCCTCGCGGAAGTCCTCGGCCACCTTGTTGTAATGGCCCAGGGTGGTGGAAGTGATTTGGTCGAGGTCGTCGGGGGCGAGTTTCATGGCGAGCGGCACCGGGCAAAGAGAGGGGCCGACTATACCTTGTGACGAGCGGGCTTGCTGTGGCGAGGGGCTGTGCGGCAGCTCCAATAAAGCCACCGCCCTCTCAGCGCTTGTTGAGCACCCGAGCCAGCCGATCCCCACCCAACTGAATCACCGCCACCAGAATCACCAGCAGCACAATCACCGTCAGCATGATCTGGCTGTCAAATCGCTGATACCCATAGCGATAGGCAATATCCCCCAGACCCCCGGCGCCAATCGCTCCGGCCATGGCCGACGAGTTGATCATGGTCACCAGGGTGATGGTGAAGCCGCCAACAATCCCCGGCAGCGCCTCAGGCAACAGCACATGCCAGACGATATGCCAGCGCCGGCAGCCCATCGCTTGCGCCGCTTCGATCAGCCCGTGATCGACTTCTCGCAGGCTGACCTCGGCGATGCGCGCGAAGAACGGCGTCGCGGCGATGGTCAGCGGCACCACGGCGGCCCATACGCCGTAGGTGGTGCCGACGATCAACCGGGTAAAGGGAATCAGCGCCACCATCAAAATCAGAAACGGAATGGAACGGAACAGATTGACGAACGCCCCCAGCACCCGGTTCAGCGCCGGGGCCTGGTAGATGCCGCCCTTGTCACTGGTGACCAGAAACACCGCCAGCGGGATACCCACCAGCAACGCGATCAGCGATGACACACCGACCATCAACAATGTGTCGATGGCACCCTGCAATAACCGGTCAAACCACATAGCCCAGCACCTCCACCTGTTGTGCCCAGCGCGTGGCGCGGCTGCGCAATTCTTCGGCGCCCAGGGACGAGCCCGTGACCGCCAGCAGCAACTGCCCCAGCGCATGGCCCTGAATCCGTTCAACCCCGCCTTGTAGCAAGCGCACGCGCCCGCCGAGAGCACTGAACAGCGCTGCCAGGTCCGGCTCGTCCTGGGCACTGCCAGTAAATTGCAAACGCAACACGACGGCCGCGTCCGCCGACACCGGCTTGGGCTGCAAACGGTTTTGCAGTTCTTCCGGCAACCCATGTTGTAGCGGCGCCAACAGGGTTTTGCTGACCTCGTGCTGCGGGTTGCCGAACACTTCCCACACTGGGCCTTGTTCGACGACCTTGCCGTGTTCGAGCACCACGACCCGGTCGCAGATTTCGCGAATCACGGCCATTTCATGGGTGATCAACACGATGGTCAGGCCCAGGCGTTTGTTGATCTCGCGCAGCAGGCCGAGGATCGACTGAGTCGTCTCCGGGTCCAGCGCCGAAGTGGCCTCGTCGCACAACAGAATCTGCGGGTCATGCACCAGCGAACGGGCAATGCCCACGCGCTGTTTTTGCCCGCCGGACAACTGCGCCGGGTAGGCGTTGTGCTTGTCCTGCAGGCCCACCAACTCAAGTAATTGACGGACCTTTTGCTGTCGCTGTTCCTTGGGTACTCCAGCGACTTTGAGCGGCAGCTCGACGTTCTGCCACACGGTCTTGGCTGACATCAGATTGAAGTGCTGGAAGATCATGCCGATGCGTCGGCGCAGCGCCACCAGGCGGTCTTCGTCGAAGTCACCGATGTCTATCTGATCGATCAACACCCGACCGCTGCTCGGTTGCTCCAGGCGGTTGATGGTGCGGATCAGCGACGACTTGCCGGCGCCGCTGCGGCCAATGATACCGAACACCTCACCGCGCTGAATCGCCAGATCGATGCCTTGCAGCGCCGGCACTGGTTGACCGTCGTAGGTCTTGCCCAGGTTGATAAAGCGCACATGGGCCCGATTCAGCTCGGGGTGCAGTTCGGTTTGCTCAGCGTCCCGCAGTGTCGTGTCCAGGGCGCGCAATGGGGCGTTGGCGGCGCTCATGTTCAGCCTTCCCAGCCGGCTTGGTAGAGCTTGCCATGGGCTTTATCCAGGGCGGCGCGTACGGCTGGCGAGTGTTGGTAGATGTCGACGAACTTGATCAGGCGCGGGTCGGTTTTGCTTTTCGGCTGAATCACAAACTGGATCACATACTCCTTGTGGTCGAGACCGTCGAACAGCAGCGCGGACTCGGCATCGAAGGTCTTGGCCAGGCGAATGTAAGCCGGGTAGCCCTGCACCAAATCGGCGTCGTCATAAGCGCGCACCAGTTGCACGGCTTCCACCTGCAGGACTTTCAGCTTCTTGGGGTTGGCGATGATGTCTTCTTCAGTGGCCTTGTAGCCCACGCCCGGCTTGAGGGTGATCAAGCCGGCCTTGGCCAGCAGTTGCAGGCCCCGACCGCTGTTGATCGGGTCATTGGCAATCGCCACGGTCGCGCCTTGCGGCAGTTCATCGAAGCTTTTGTATTTCTTCGAGTAGAGGCCAACGTTGTTGATGATCCCCGGCGCGAACGGTACCAGGTCAAAACCGGCGGCGGCCTTGGCGTTTTCCAGGAACGGGATGTGCTGGAAGTAATTCACGTCGATATCCCCGGCAGCCAGGCTGACGTTGGGCGCGATCCAGTCGGTGAACTCCACCAGTTCGACTTTCAGGCCCTGTTTGCCAGCCTCTTCGACGGCGGCTTCCAGGGGGATGGCAAAGGCGGCGGTGGTGCCTACTTTCAGCGGTGCGTCGGTGGCGAATACTGCCGCGCTGAACAGGCCGAGGGCGAGCGCCAGTGCTTTGACTGGGTGGGTGAGGAGTGCTTTTTTCATAATGGATTTCCAGTCATAAAAATTTGGTTGAGCAATATGTAGATCGTTCCCTCGCGCGTGGGAACGATCAATGGCGGTAGGTAGACCCGGTGTGCTGCTCGGGTAAATGAGCCGAACCATGGAAGACTTTTTCCCGAAGGGTCCCCTGCTCGTAAGCCGTCTTGTACGACCCGCGTCGCTGCAACTCGGGAACCACCAGATCGATAAAGTCCACATAGCTTTCCGGCGTGACAATACGCGTCAGGTTGAAGCCATCCAGGCCGGTTTCGCTGATCCAGGATTCCAGCTCATCGGCCACTTGCTCCGGCGAGCCCACCAGGGTGATGTAGCGGCCACCGAGGGCGTGTTGCTCCAGCAACTTGCGCCGAGTCCAGTCATTGTTTTGTAGGGTTTTGGTGGCCGACTGGATGGCGTTGCTTTTCACGTACTGGATCGGTTCATCCAGTGCGTATTGGGAAAAATCGATCGCCGTGGACGCGGAAAAATGCGCCACACCGGCTTCGGCGCTGGCGTAGCTCAGGTACTCGGCGTGCTTGGCCCAGGCCAGTTCTTCAGTGGCGCCGACGATCACGTTCAGGCCCATGAACACCTTGATGTCGTCCGGGTTGCGTCCTGCCTCGACGGCGCTGGCGCGTACCTTGTCCACCTGGACCTTGGTCGCCGCCTTGCTCTGCCCGCTGATAAACACGCACTCGGCATGGCGCCCGGCGAACAGCAGGCCGCGATCCGAACTGCCGGCCTGGAACAGCACTGGCGTACGCTGCGGCGATGGCTCGCAAAGGTGATAACCCTCCACCTGATAGAACTCGCCGTGGTGCTCGACCTTGTGCACTTTGTCCGGCTGGGCGTAGACCCGTGCTTGCGGATCGTTGAGCACCGCGCCGTCTTCCCAACTGCCTTCCCAGAGTTTGTAGAGCACCTGCAGGTACTCGTCGGCCTGGTCGTAGCGGCGGTCATGTTCGACTTGCTCGGTGAGGCCCATGGCCTTGGCGGCGCTGTCCAGGTAGCCAGTGACAATGTTCCAGCCCACCCGGCCACGGCTCAGGTGATCGAGCGTGGACATGCGCCGGGCGAACAGATACGGCGGCTCGTAGGTGAGGTTGGCGGTCAGGCCGAAGCCGAGGTTTTTGGTGACGGCGGCCATGGCCGAGACCAGCAGCAGCGGGTCGTTGACCGGCAATTGGATCGACTCCTTGAGCGGCACATCCACCGAGTCTTGGTAGACGTCATACACACCAACGATATCGGCGATAAACAGCCCATCGAACAATCCGCGCTCCAGCAGTTGCGCCAGTTCGGTCCAGTATTCGACCGTCTTGTACTGGGTCGAAGTATCCCGCGGATGAGTCCACAGGCCGTGGTTGATGTGCCCGATGCAGTTCATGTTGAAGGCATTGAGCAGGATTTTCTTTTTGCTCATCAAATAGTCCCCCGCAGCGGCGGGTTTTCATCGTTGAGGTAATAGTTACCCACCGCGTGGTACTTCCAGCGCACCGGGTCGTGCAGGGTGTGCACCCGGGCGTTGCGCCAGTGACGGTCCAGGCCATGTTCGGCCAGGGTCGCCTGGCTGCCGGCCAGTTCAAACAGGGTGCTGCCGGCGGCCAGGGAAATCTCGGTACTTAGCGCGCGCACTTCAGCGACAGCAATGGACGCGGCGGCGACGGTCTGGGCATTGGTCTGGGCCTGGGCACGGTCGAGGAAAACGCCCGCGCGCTCCAGCAGGGCTTCGGTAGCGTGCAGGCGAATGCTCAGGTGGCCGAAGCTTTTCAGGGTCAGCGGGTCTTCGGTGGCCTTGTCGTTGCCGGAGTCAATCCATGGCCGGGTCTTGGTGCGCACGAAGTGCAGGGCATCTTCGAAGGCGGCGCGGGCGATGCCAGTGTCGATGGCAGCGTGAAGGATCTGCGCCAGCGGGCCAACCGGGGTCGGGCGTTCGAAGGCACTTTGAAACGGGATCACATCGGCGGCGGCCACCCATACGTTGTCGAATACCACCGAACCACTGCCGGTGGTGCGCTGGCCGAAGCCGCTCCAGTCGTCGATCACCGTCAGGCCCTGGCTGTCGCTAGGGACAAAGGCCAGTTGCTGGATGCCGTTTTCGTCCACTACGGAGGTGGGAATACGCTGGGCGTAGAGGGCACCGGTTGAGTAAAACTTGCGGCCGGTAATGCGGTAGCCGTCGCCGTCGCGGGTCAGTTTTGTCACCCGGTCATGGGCGGTCTTGGTGCCCAGTTCCGCGAGGGCATTACCGAAGCGCTGGCCGGCCAATACTTCGGCATACAAGCGTTTTTGCTGCTCAGGGTTGCCGTTGACCCGTAATACTTCCAACGCATAGAAATGGTTCTGCGGGATCTGCCCCAAGGACGCGTCGGCTTGGGCGATCAGCGCCGTAACCTTGGCCAGGGTGACGTTGGAAACGCCAGCACCGCCGTACTCCTTGGGCACGCTGATGCCCCACAGGCCGGAGCGGGAAAACACGTCCAGTTCAGCCAGGGGCAGGCGGCGTTCGCGGTCGCGCAGGGCGCTGTCGCGACGGAAGTCTTCGGCCAGGTCGCTGGCAACAATAAGGGCTTGTTCATCGCTGGTGATGACCGCGACGTGGTGAGAGAAAGTCATTTTTGTTCTCCAGAAGCTTGGTCGAGAAAGTGTTCTGGTCGGTTAAATCCAGGAGTGTCGGGCCGGCAAGGTGCCGTTGAGGTGATAAGCGCCTACCGCGTGGTATTTCCAGCGCACCGGGTCGTGCAGCGTGTGCACCCGTGCATTGCGCCAATGGCGGTCGAGGTTGAACTCGGCGAGGGTGGCGCGGCTGCCGGCCAGTTCGAACAGCTTTTCGCTGGCCAATAAAGAAATTTCAGTGGTCAGCACCTTGGCTTCGGCCACGGCAATCGAAGCCCTGGCAGCAGATTGCGCGGTGATCGGCGCAGCGCTGACTTGGTCCAACACCTGGCCGGCCTTACGCAGCAGCGCTTCGGCGGCGTGCAGTTCGATTTTCAGTTTGCCGATGTCGGCGATCACGTAAGGGTCATCGCTGGCCCGTTCGACCTTGGCGTCGATCCACGGGCGTGAGCGTTCACGTACGAAGCTGATGGTGTCGTCGAGGGCACCACGGGCGATACCGGCGTCGATGGCCGCCTGGATCAATTGCGACACGGCGCCCTGAATGTTCGGGGTCTGCCCCAGCCTCCAGTTGTCTACCACCAGTTCGGCGTCCACCGGCACGTTGTTCAGCAACACCGTGCCGCTGGCCGTGGTGCGCTGGCCGAAGCCCGACCAGTCGTCGACGATACGCAGCCCCGGGGTGCCACGGCGCACAAACGCCATGACCTGCTGGCCGTCATCATTCAATGCCTTGATCGCCACCCAGTGGGCGTACAGCGCACCAGTGGAGTAAAACTTCTGGCCGCTGATGACAAACCCGTCACCCCCGGCGGTGATCCGGGCCTTGAGGTCCAGGGTGTTTTTGGTACCGCGCTCCGGGCCCCCGTTGCCAATGCGCCAGCCGTCCAGCACGCTCTGGAACAATTGTTTTTTCTGCCGCTCGTTAGCGGTGCCTTGCAGCAAGTACAGGATGCCGAATTGGTTCTGCGGGATTTGCCCCAGGGCCGGATCTGCGGCACTGATAATCGCGAAGACTTCGGCCAGGGTCACAAAGGACACCTGCGGGCCGCCGTATTCACGGGGGATAGAAATACTGCCCAGGCCGCTGCGGGTGAATTGCTCGATTTCGGCCCAGGGCAATTTGCGTTGTTGATCGCGCCGTGCTGCTTGCAGGCGGGCAGCCTGGGCAAGCTCGTGTGCAGCGTCGAGGGCCTCGGCGTCGTTGCGCAGTACCTTGGTGGGCAACAACAGCGGGGCAATGTCCAGATCACTCTGGAGGGGAGCTTGTGCCAAGTTAGACATCTGTGTGCCACTCCATGGCTGCACGCAATGCCCTGGCGTTACGCACCGGGGTGATTTTGACCATACCTACCTCACATCCGTTGAAAAACAAAAAAATCAGGAATGTCCGGTGGTCCGGTGCATATACCCTAAGCGTGTTTATTTTTTAAATAAACTAACTTTTAGGAATATGCATAGAAGGTCTGCCATCCCGGTTCACACGGCGAGCCCGGGCAGCATGGAGGGGGTTGAAATGGGCTTCATCAATAATCTCCTTGATGCAGACAGCAGCAATCGCTCCGAACGTTAAGCGCAGGCGAGCGGCATAGTCTGAAAGGAACGATTTAATGAAGAGCCAGAATAGGATCCAGTCCTCTGGGCGTTAGATAAGAGGGCTGGTGAGTTGCCTTTCGGCAACTCTATAAAGCGAAGTTTCTTACAATGGATTGGCGCAGGTTAGTTATTGATAAACTTGCTGAGAAACTGCCGGGTGCGCTCTTCCTTGGGGTTGGCAAACAGTGCCTTGGCTTCGCCTTGCTCGACGATTACGCCCTTGTCGAAAAAGATTACCCGGTTGGCCACGTCGCGAGCAAAGCTCATCTCGTGGGTGACGATGACCATGGTGCGTTTTTCTTCGGCCAGGCTGCGAATGGTCGCCAGTACTTCGCCCACCAACTCAGGGTCCAGGGCCGAGGTCGGTTCGTCGAACAGGATCACTTCCGGTTCCATCGCCAGGGCCCGGGCAATCGCTACCCGTTGCTGCTGGCCACCGGACAGGCGCCGAGGGTAGGCGTCTTCCTTGCCCGCCAGGCCAACCCTGGCCATCAGCTTGCGACCTAGGGCATCAGCGGCTGCCCGTGGCATCTTCTTAACCACCACCGGGCCTTCGATGACGTTTTCCAGCGCCGTGCGGTGAGGGAACAGGTTGAAGTTCTGGAACACAAAGCCCACGTGCTGGCGCAGGCGCCGCACCAGGCTCTGTTGCTGGTTGAGGGGGCGGCTGCCGTCGATCTGGATATCCCCGACCTTGATCCGGCCGCTGGTGGGTTCTTCGAGAAAATTCAGGCAGCGCAGGAAGGTGGTCTTGCCGGAACCGCTGGGGCCGATGATGGCGACGACTTCGCCCTCCTTGACCTCAAGGTCGATACCGTCAAGCACCACCTGACCCTTGAATTGTTTGGTCAGTTTTTCAACCACGATCATGCTTCAAGACTCCAGGTCATGCCGGTTGACCCGTGCTTCCAGGCGATTCTGCAGGTGTGCCAGGACACTTGCGAGTACCCAGTAGATCAAGGCGGCCGACAGATACATGGTGAAAATTTCGAAGGTGCGTGCAGAGACCAGTTGCGCCTGGCGAAACAGCTCGGGCACCTGGATGGTCGCGGCCAGGGCAGTGTCCTTGACCAGCGAAATAAAGCTGTTGCCCAGGGGCGGCAAGGCTGTTCGCATGGCCTGCGGCAGGATGGCCCGACGCAAGGTCTGCGCGCGGGTCATGCCGATACTGGCTGCTGCTTCCCACTGGCCACGCTCGATGGAACCGATCGCGGCACGCAGGATTTCACAGGCATAAGCGGCCATGTTCAGCGAGAAGCCGATCATTGCCGCCGGTATCGGGTCCAGCTCGATGCCCACTTGCGGTAAGCCGTAATAGATCAGGAACAGCTGCACCAGCAGCGGCGTGCCGCGAAAGAACGACACATAGACCCGGGCGATCCAGCTCAGTAGCTTGAAGCGCGACAGGCGCATCAAGGCCAGGGCGAACCCCAGCAGGGAGCCAAAAAACATCCCGCCCAGGCTAAGAATCACCGTGTAGTACGCGCCCTTGAGCAGAAAGGGCGCGGAGTCCAGCGCGAGTTGGAAACCTGCTTCCATTATTGAGTGACGTCAGCGTTGAAGTATTTCTCGGACAGCTTTTTCAAGGTGCCGTCAGCGCGCAGTTTGTCGATGGCCTTGTTAACGGCGGCGAGCAATTCAGGTTCGCCTTTGCGCAGGGCTACGCCGGCTTCCTGGCGAGAGAAGGGTTCGCCAGCGGCGGCGGTGTCCGGGGCTTTTTTCGACAGTTCAAGAGCGGCCAGACGGTCTACCAGAATCGCGTCGATACGACCGATACGCAGGTCCTGGTATTTAGTCGGATCATCGTTATAGGTCTTGATGATGGCTTTCGGCGCGTTGTCCTTGAGCCATTGCTCGTAGTTGGTCCCCAGGCCTACACCGACTTTCTTGCCAGCCAGGTCGGCAACGGTCTTGATGGTGCCTTCATTCTTTTTCAGGGTCAGCGCTTGAATACCGGAAACGGTGTAGGGCTCGGAGAAGTCGTACTTCTTCTTGCGCTCTTCAGAGATGGTCACCTGGTTGATTACTGCGTCCAGGCGCTTGGATTCCAGCGCTGCGAGGATGCCGTCCCATGGGGTGGCTTGTAACTTGACCTCGACCCCCAGCTCCTTGGCGAGGGCTTGGGAGAACTCGGCCTCAAAACCCGTGAGCTTGCCGCTTTCATCGACGAAGCTGAACGGTGGGTAGGTGCCTTCCAGGCCGACCTTGATCACACCGGCCTTCTTGATGTTGTCCAACTGCTCGCCAGCAACCGCCTGGCCCAGCAACCCAGCCCCTAGGGCCAGCCCCAATGTGCCAACCAGTAACGTGCGACGGAATACAGAAATAGTCATGAACAAGCCCCTGTGTTTTTTATGTTGAGCGAAGCAGGTGACAGCAGTAGTCGTATCCTGCCTTAAAGCGGCGTGTGCGTCTCGCAACACGTTCGCTTTTGGCGGGACTATAAATTGAGTTTTTAAGACTTGAAAATAATATAAATTACGGCCGTTATTCTTTTTTGGAATAAAAGACGGAATTGTTCAGAACAGCGAATCATAAGCAAATAACGCCGGAGCGCCGCCGGTGTGCAGGAAGATAATTGGGCCGTCCTCAAAGCGCTGGCGGCCAATGCCATCCAGCAACCCGGCCATGGCCTTGCCAGTGTAGACCGGGTCCAGCAACAGGCCTTCCTGGCTGGCCAGCAGCTTGATCGCCGCCAGGGTGCCGGCATTTGGCTCGCCGTAGCGGGGGGCGAAGTATTCGTCCCAGAGGATCACCTTGAAGCTGGCGGGAATCTCGACACCGAGCAACTCGGCAGTCCGTTCGGCCAAGCCTTGCACCTTGGGCCGCTGGGCCTCATCGGTGCGCGACACGGTCACACCGATCACCGGCAAATCCGGCAGCGCTTCACTCAAGGCCAGGGCCAGCCCGCTATGGGTGCCGGCGCTGCCCGAGGCGAGCACCACGGCGGCAAAGGTGATGCCGCTGTCTTCGATCTGCCTGGCCAGCTCCAGCCCTGCGCGCACGTAGCCCAGGGCACCGATGGCATTGGAGCCGCCGATGGGCACCTGATACGGTTTCTTGCCGTTGCTGCGCAGGCGCTCGGCGAGGGCGCGCAGTTGTTCGTCGGCATTGTCCAGGTTCTCCACCAATTCAACTTTGGCGTCGAACAGCTCCAGCAACAGACGGTTGCCGTTGCCCAGGTAGTTGGGGTCTTTGGTGCCGGTGGGGTTTTCCAGCAGGGCGACGCAGCCCAGGCCCAGCTTGGCCGCCAAGGCAGCGGTTTGGCGCACATGGTTGGACTGGATGGCGCCGGCGGTGATCAGGGTATCGGCGCCTTGGGCCAGGGCATCGGCTGCTAGGTATTCGAGTTTGCGCAGCTTGTTGCCGCCCATGGCCAGTGGCGTGGTGTCGTCGCGCTTGACGTAGATATCGCGGCCCAGCCAGGCCGATAACCGATCGAGTTTTTCCAGGGCAGTGGCGCCGCCCAGCAGTTCCAGACGATTAAAACGGTCGAGCTGTTGTTTGATCATGGCTACGCACGGGAGATAAAAGATGCAGCGACTATAGGCAGGCACTTTTCATCGGGCAACTGCCAATCGCTTATGTCGGTTGGTTATGTGCTCGGCATGATTAGTTCTTAAGGCGGACCCTGTGGCATGTCGTAAGGTAGCGGTCATTTCAGCTTCAAGCGGCAAGCTTCCAGCTACAAGTAAAAGCAGGCGGGTACTTGCTTGCAGCTTCCCACTACCGAAGGTTCCACCATGAGCGAGCGTTCCAGTCATTGGCAATTACAGACCATCGTCAGCCAGTTGCGCAGCGCCCGGGACCAGTGGCGCACCCACAATGGCCGGGTCAGCGGCGAGCAGGGCGGGCGTGAACTGCCGTCGCGGGACGCTGTGGCGCAGATTCTTGAAGCGCTGTGCGGAGCACTGTTCCCCATGCGTTTGGGGCCGGTGGACCTGCGCGAGGAAAGTGAAGATTTCTACGTCGGTCATACCCTCGATGTGGCGTTGAACGCCTTGCTCGCCCAGGCCCGCCTGGAGTTACGCTATGCCGCACGACAAGGCGGTCAACAAGACCGCGAAATCGATGCTACCGCCATCCGGTTGATCCAGGATTTTGCCCTGGCGCTGCCGGCTCTGCGCAGCCTGTTGGACACCGATGTGCTGGCCGCCTACCACGGCGACCCGGCCGCCCGCAGCGTCGACGAAGTGCTGTTGTGCTATCCGGGGATTCTGGCGGTGATCCACCATCGCCTGGCTCATCATCTGTACCGCGCCGGCTTGCCGCTGCTGGCACGGATCAGTGCGGAAATCGCCCACTCGGCCACCGGCATCGACATCCACCCCGGCGCGCAGATCGGTCCGAGCTTCTTTATCGACCACGGGACGGGTGTGGTGATTGGCGAGACGGCGATCATTGGCGAGCGGGTACGCATCTACCAGGCCGTAACCCTCGGGGCCAAGCGCTTCCCGGCCGATGAGGACGGGCAGTTGCAGAAAGGTCATCCGCGCCACCCGATTGTCGAGGACGACGTGGTGATCTACGCCGGGGCGACGATTCTGGGCCGGATCACCATCGGCAAGGGCTCGACCATCGGCGGCAACGTCTGGCTGACCCGCAGCGTGCCGGCGGGGGCCAACCTGACCCAGGCGAATTTGCAGCATGATGATGGGGCGCAGAAGTAGGTTTATTTAATGATCGCTCCCACGCAGAACGTGGGAGCGATCAGTTCCAAGTTTCTGCTGAACGTTTTGTCATCCCAATGCGTCATACCTTTCGTTGAACTATCGTAAGAACGCACGACTGCCTGGCCTTGCGATTAGTCCCAAAACACCTATTCATGTTTAACTTGACTGTTCGTTCAAGTTAAACCGGTGGTTCGCTGCCCGCTCACAACAGGAGGCTTGCCTTTGCTGAGTCCGCTTTTTACAACCACATCCAACACCCCTGAGGTGCGCCCTTCATGAGTGCATCGCCCACACCTTCCAGCGGTCTGATCCGCATGAATCCGCCGGTGTTTTACTTCGCCGCGAGTTTCATTTTGCTGTTCGGCCTGACCGTTATCGCTATCCCCGAACAAGCTGGCGCCTGGCTGCTGGCCGCACAAAACTGGGCGGCCAATACGGTCGGCTGGTACTACATGCTGGCGATGACCCTCTATCTGGTCTTCGTGGTGGTCACCGCTCTATCTGGTTACGGCAAGATCAAGCTCGGTGCCGACCACGACGAGCCCGAATTCAGTTACCTGTCCTGGGCCGGCATGCTGTTCGCCGCCGGGATCAGCATCACGCTGTTTTTCTTCTGCGTCTCTGAGCCGTTGACCCACTTGGTGCAACCGCCCCAGGGCGAGGCCCTGAACGCAGACGCCGCGCGCCAGGCCATGCAGATACTGTTTCTGCACTGGGGTCTGCATGGCTGGGGTGTATTTGCCTTCGTCGGCATGGCCCTGGCGTATTTTGCCTATCGGCATAACCTGCCGCTGGCGTTGCGTTCGGCTCTGTACCCGCTGATCGGCAAACGTATCAACGGCCCCATCGGCTATGCGGTGGATGGCTTTGGCATCATCGCCACGGTGTTCGGCCTGGGTGCCGACATGGGCTTTGGCGTATTGCACCTCAACTCCGGGCTCGATTACCTGTTCGGCGTGGCCCACACCCAATGGATTCAAGTCGGCATCATCACTTTGATGATGGGCGCGGCGATCCTGGTGGCCGTCTCCGGTGTCGACAAGGGCGTGCGGGTGATGTCCGATATCAATATGCTGCTGGCCTGCGCGCTGCTGCTGTTCGTGCTGTTCGCCGGGCCCACCCAGCACCTGCTCAACACCCTGATCCAGAATATCGGCGACTACCTCGGCGCCTTGCCGACCAAGAGTTTCGACCTCTACGCCTACGATAAACCCAGCGACTGGTTGGGTGGCTGGACTGTGTTCTATTGGGCCTGGTGGATCGCATGGTCGCCGTTTGTGGGCCTGTTTATCGCGCGTATTTCCCGGGGCCGCACCATCCGCGAATTCGTCTTCGGCGTGCTGTTGATCCCGCTGGGCTTCACCCTGGCCTGGATGTCGATCTTCGGCAACAGCGCCATCGACCAAGTGCTCAACCATGGCCTGACCGCGCTGGGGCAGTCGGCCATCGATGACCCGTCGATGAGCCTCTACCTGCTGCTGGAAACCTACCCGTGGAGCAAGACGGTCATCGCGGTCACGGTGTTTATCAGCTTTGTGTTCTTCGTCACCTCTGCCGACTCCGGCACTGTGGTGCTGTCCACTCTGTCCTCCAAAGGTGGAACCGCCGATGAAGACGGGCCGAAATGGTTACGGGTGTTCTGGGGCGCGATGACTGCGCTGGTGACCAGCGCCTTGCTGTTTGCCGGCAGTATCGATTCGCTGAAGTCAGCGGTAGTGCTGACTTCGTTGCCGTTCTCGATGATCCTTTTGCTGATGATGTGGGGGCTGCACAAGGCTTTCTACCTCGAATCCCAGAAGCAGATTGCGCAGATGCATTCCCTGGCTCCGGTGTCGGGCTCACGCAAGGGTCGTGGCGGTTGGCGTCAGCGTTTGAGCCAGGCCGTGCACTTCCCTTCACGGGATGAGGTGTACCGCTTCCTCGAAACCACAGTGCGTCCGGCTATCGAAGAAGTGACTGCGGTGTTTGTCGAAAAAGGCCTGAACGTAGTCACCCAGCCCGACCCTGCCAACGACAGCGTCAGCCTGGAAATCGGTCACGGCGAGCAGCAGCCGTTTGTCTATCAGGTGCAGATGCGCGGCTATTTCACGCCGTCGTTTGCCCGGGGTGGTATGGCTTCCAAGGAGATCAACAACCGCCGCTACTACCGGGCGGAAGTGCACTTGAGTGAGGGCAGCCAGGATTACGACCTGGTGGGCTACACCAAGGAGCAGATCATCAACGACATCCTCGACCAGTACGAGCGCCACATGCAGTTCCTGCACATGGTTCGTTGAAGCTCAGGCCCTGATGAACAGGGCCAGTGCCACCAATGGCGTACCGAACACCACACTGCCGATCACCAACTCCGACACCAGGGGCTGGCCGGCGGTGATCACGCCTATCGCGCCGTTGACCACCGATAAAACCAACCAAATCCCGACGAAGCTGTAAGCCAGCATGTGCCGGCTGACGCCCAGTTTTTGGCCGATCAACAGCATCAGCGCCAGCAGGGCCAGGCCGAAGGTGATGACGAGTGTGGTGTGCATGATCGATATCTCTACATCCCTGAAGGCAGACGTTAGCGTAGCAGCGGTCGAGCAGAACGAGGCGGCGTCCGAGAACGGCTACCGAGAAGTATGAAAACCGCCTCTATGTGAGCTTCGTCGTACCACCCTGATAGGCCTTTGCTGTAGAAAGGATGGGTGCACTTAAGCGATTCAGCTGCCCTTAAAAGGCCTGGGAATATCGTTATTCCTGCGCCTTATATGCCCTGACCAGAGAGGATTCGATGACTTACATTGCTGCCGAAAACCGCTATGAATCTATTCCCTATCGCCGCGTGGGCCGCAGCGGGCTCGTGCTGCCAGCACTGTCCCTGGGGTTGTGGCACAACTTTGGCGACAGCACCCCCATCGATACCCAGCGCGCCTTGCTGCGTACGGCATTCGACCTGGGTATCAACCACTTCGACCTGGCCAACAACTATGGCCCGCCCTACGGCAGCGCCGAGATCAATTTCGGTCGCCTACTGCGCGAAGACTTCAAGCACTACCGCGATGAACTGATCATCTCCAGCAAGGCCGGCTGGGATATGTGGCCCGGCCCTTACGGCCAGGGCGGCGGTTCGCGCAAATACGTGTTGGCGAGCCTGGACCAGAGCCTGCAACGCCTGGGCGTCGAGTACGTGGATATCTTCTATTCCCACCGCTTCGATGCTGACACCCCGCTGGAAGAAACGGCCAGCGCCCTCGCCACTGCCGTGCAACAAGGCAAGGCGCTGTACATTGGCATCTCATCCTATTCAGGGGCAAAAACCCGGGAAATGGCGGCGCTACTCAAAGAGTGGAAAGTCCCGCTGCTGATCCACCAGCCGGCCTACAACCTGCTCAACCGTTGGGTGGAAAAGGACCTGTTGGACACCACCGACGAACTTGGCGCCGGGGTAATTGCCTTCACGCCGCTGGCCCAGGGGCTGCTGACCGACAAATACCTCAATGGCGTACCGGCCGATGCGCGGGTGAATCGTCCGGGGGGCGGTTCATTGCAGGCTTCGCACCTGTCGGATGCCAACATCGCCCACGTGCGCGCCCTCAATGAGATCGCCAAGCGTCGTGGGCAAAGCCTGGCGCAGTTGGCCTTGGCCTGGACCTTGCGCGACCCTCGGGTGACCAGCGCCTTGATTGGTGCGAGCCGGCCAGAGCAGATCATTGAAAACGTCGGGGCGTTGAAGAACTTGAGCTTCACGGCGGATGAGCTGGCGCAAATTGATCGGTTTGCCCAGGAAGGCGGGATTAACTTGTGGGAGAAGCCGTCTACCGCTGAGTAAACGGTAGTGCTCAGTTGATAACTGATCGTTCCCGCGCAGGGTGCGGGAACGATCAGCGCCTTAATCAGAACGGCACATCCCCCAAAATCGTCGCCCGATGCATCACCCGCCGTTGCGGCCGGTAATCGTCAACGGCGTAGTGTTGGGTCACGCGGTTGTCCCAGAAGGCCACGTCGTTTTCCTGCCAGCGCCAGCGGATGGTGAATTCCGGGCGGGTGGCGTGGGCGAACAGCAACTTGAGGATGGCTTCGCTTTCGGCGGGTTCAAGTTCGTTGATTTTGCTGGTGAAGCCGTCGCTGACGAACAGCGATTTGCGCCCGCTCACCGGGTGGGTGCGAATCACCGGATGGGACAGTGGCGGGTTTTTGCGCCGGGCTTCTTCCCAGCGGGCCAAATCTTCGGCGGTGTTGCCGTAACGCTCCAGGGGGAAGGACCGCGTGAAATCGTGAGTCGCGGTCAAGCCGTTCAACAAGGTTTTCATCGGCTCCGACAACGCGTCATAGGCGGCAATGCCGCTGGCCCACAGGGTGTCGCCACCAAACTCCGGCAACAGCTTGGCGCTGAGCACCGCGCCCAGGGCCGGGGTCGGCAAGAAGGTCACGTCGGTGTGCCAGATGGCGTTGTCACGCACGTCGGTGACGGCGGTATCGAGGATCAGTACTTCGGGCTGCTCCGGCACGTTGGGGTAAATCGGGTGAATGTGCAGGTCGCCGAAATTTGCCGCGAATCGTGCCTGTTGCTGGGGGGTGATTGGCTGGTCGCGAAAGAACAGCACCGAATGCTTGAGCAACGCCTGTTCGATGGCGTCGCGTTGCTCCAGATTCAGTGGCTGAGTGATGTCGACGCCATTGATCTGGGCGCCAAGGGCGATGCTTAAGGGCGTTACGGTCAGGCTGCTCATGCTGTTCTCGAAAGTGTTGGGCGCCGAGGTGTCGGCGTAGTCAGTGCGGTTCTGTTCAGTGTGCCTGGCCGTGCCATGGCACCAGTTTGCGCTGCAGGGCGCGCAGGCCCATTTCCATGGCGAAGGCAATCAGGGCGATGACCAGGATGCCAAGCACCACCACGTCGGTGACCAGGAACTGCGCCGCCGACTGCACCATGAAACCCAGGCCGCTGGTGGCGGCGATCAGTTCGGCGGCTACCAGGGTTGACCAGCCGACACCCAAGCCAATCCGCACACCAGTGAGGATGTCCGGCAAGGCGCTGGGCAGGATCACGTGGCGAATCAGTTGTGCGCGGGTTGCGCCCAACGACTGTGCGGCGCGCAGCTTGGCCGGGTCGACGGTGCGCACGCCGGTGGCGGTGGCGATGGCAATCGGCGCGAAAATCGCCAGGTAGATCAGCAACACCTTGGACAGCTCGCCGATGCCGCACCAGATCACGATCAGCGGCAGATAGGCCAGCGGTGGAATCGGGCGGTAGAACTCGATCAGCGGATCGAGAATGCCCCGGGCAATGCGGTTGGAACCGATGGCGATGCCTACTGGCACGGCGGTCAGTACGGCAAAACCCAGGCCCAGGCCGATACGGCCCAGGCTTGCGGCCAAGTGCTGCCACAAGGTGGAATCCATGTAGCCGCTGGTCGCCAGCAGCCAGCCCTTTTGCAGCACGGCAGAAGGCGGTGGCAAGAACAATGGTTCGATCATCCCGCTAGCGGTCACGGCCCACCAGATGGCCAGCAAGGCAACCAGGGTCAGCACGCTGATCCAGCGCGTGCTCAAACTGCGGCGCACCGGCACGGTGGGCTGGGACGCTGGCTTGGTCGCCGTGGCCGGTAATTCATAACTGCTCATGCGTATACCTGCCGTTGGGAGAACACTTTGCCCAGGACGTGTTCGCGGGTTTCGATAAAGCGCGGGTCGGACTTGATCGCCCGTGCTGGTTCGCCAGCGGCGTAGCGCTGGCCGAAGTCCAGGCTCAGGCGTTCGACGACCTGGCCCGGATTGGGCGCCAGTAGAATCAGGTCAGTGGCGAGGAAGACGGCTTCTTCAATGTCATGGGTAATCAGGAACACCGGCTTGGCGGTGCGCTGCCAGACCTGCAGCAGCAACTCCTGCATCTGTTCGCGGGTGAAGGCATCAAGGGCGCCGAAAGGTTCGTCCATCAGCAACACGCGCGGGTCGGCGGCCAATGCACGGGCCAAACCGACACGCTGCTTCTGGCCGCCGGAAAGCTGCCAGATGCGTCGGCTGTCGAAACCGGCCAGGTCCACCAGGGCGAGCATTTCCCTGGCGCGGATTTCCCGCTTGGCTTTCGATACGCCCGCCAGCTCAAGGCCGAAGCCGACATTGGCCAGCACGTCCTGCCAGGGCAGCAGGGCATCGTCCTGGAACACTACGCCACGTTCGGCGCTCGGCCCTTTTACAGGCACGCCATCAAGGGTGATGTGCCCGGCGCTGGGTTCGACGAAGCCGGCAATCAGGTTCAACAGCGAGGTCTTGCCACTGCCGGACGGGCCGAGAGCGACCAGCAATTGCTGGGGCCCAAGGCTTAGGGAAATATCAGCCAGTACAGGCTCTGTGGCGCCTGGGTACTGTGCGCTGATGCGCTCCAGTTGTAGCAAGGCCATCGCGATGGACTCCCGATCAGTTGGTGATGAACTTGGCGCTGACGTACGGCGCGTAGTCCGCCAGCACGGCTTCGACCTTGCCCTGTTCCTTGAGGAACGCGGCGGTGTCGGTGACGGCCTTGGTGGTCGGCGCACCCAGCAGCGTTACTTGATCAGCTGCCAGCGGGTAGACGTTGCCTTGCAGCAGCAGAGGAATGTCGCTGGCCTTGGCCCCGGAGAGCTTCACCAGTTTTTCGACGTTGCCTTTGTCGGCGAGCCAGGCTTGTGGGTCTTTGCGGTAGGCGGCGTAGGCATCGAGGGTGACTTTGGCGAATGCGCTGACGATCTCCGGGTGTTTCTCGGCGAAGTCTTTGCGCACGATCCAGGCATCGAAGGTCGGCGCACCGAACTTGGCCAGTTCGCCGGAGGTGATCAGCACCTTGCCGTTTTCCTTGGCCACGCCCAGGGCTGGGTCCCAAACATAAGTGGCGTCGATATCACCGCGCTTCCAGGCGGCGACGATGGCCGGTGGCGCGAGGTTGAGGATGGTTACTTTCGATGGATCAATGTTCCAGTGCTTCAGCGCCGCCAGCAGGCTGTAATGGCCGGTGGAGACGAAAGGCACGGCGATTTTCTTGCCGATCAGGTCCTGTGGGCTGTTAATCCCGGAGCCGTTGCGGGCCACCAGGGCTTCAGCACCACCGATCTGGGTAGCGACGAGGAAGGTTTCCACCGGCACTTTGCGGGTGATGGCGGCGGTCAGCGGGCTGGAACCGAGGTAGCCGATCTGTACATCGCCGGACGCGATAGCGGCGATGATGTCGGAACCGTTGTCGAATTTGCGCCAGTCGATCTTGGCATGGGTGGCTTTTTCATACGCGCCGTCGGCCTGGGCGACTTTCGCCGGGTCCACGGTGGTCTGGTAGGCGATAGTGACGTCGGCGGCCTGGGTAAACAGGCTGGCGCCGGCCAGGGAAAAGGCCGCCAGGAGGCGTAGGGGGAAGTGCAGTTTCAAGGGGAAGTTCCTCATCAGGCGGCCGAGGGTCGGCGTTTGAGGAGACTAAATGATCTAAGAACACGAAAATAAATAACATTTTCGAATTAGCTTATGAGGGGAAAATCCATTGCCGGGTGAACACCAAACCTGTGGCGAGGGAGCGAGCTCCCTCACCACAGTTTATTCGTTGGCCGTTAATTAGTTACTGATCGCCAAAATACTCGCCTGGTACGACCCGACAAATACGTCGAAATCCCCCACTTCGTTCTGCTCAAGCTCTGCCTGCTGCGCCAGTGAACTGCGCGCCAGCTCCTCAAAGCGTGCCTGTTCCTCAGCGGCCAGCGGCTCCTTGCGGAAGAACTCGGCATGCACCTGGCTCTGATGCAGGGAGAACTGCGCAAAACTCTCTTTGCGCTCGCTCATCGCCGCCAGCACCTGGGCTGATGGCGTGAGGGACGGGTCTTTGATCTTCGCCAACTGGGCGTCCAGTGCCTGGCTGTGTTCAGTGCAACCATGGCTCTGGTCCAGCAGCGCCGCGAGAGGAGCAATCTTCTCCAGCAACTCGGCGGCCCATTCCTTCATCTCCACCGATTCACCGTGCCGCTGCAATTGCAGGCCCGGGCGGCGGCCTTCCTTGACCACACTGAGGAAGTTGGACGTGGCGTTGCCGCATTCGTTATCAGCAAACAGCGGGCTGTCGTTCAGCGCGCAATACAGCAGGAATGCGTCGAGGAAGCGCGACTCTTGCAAGTCGATGCCCATTGGCAGGAACGGGTTGATGTCCAGGCAGCGCACTTCGATGTACTGGATGCCACGGGCCACCAGCGCCTGGATCGGCCGTTCGCCGGTGTAGGTCACGCGCTTGGGGCGGATGTTGGAGTAGTACTCGTTTTCGATCTGCAGGATGTTGGTATTGAGCTGTACCCACTCACCGTCCTTGTGGGTGCCGACTTCGACATACGGGGCGTAGGGGGTTGCCACCGCTTCGCGCAGGCTGTCGGTGTAGCTGTCCAGATCGTTGTAGCAAGGCGTGAGACCCGCCTGGGCGTTGCTTTGGTAACCCAGGTCGCTCATGCGCAGACTGGTGGCATAGGGCAGGTACAGGGTATCGGCATCCAGTTGCTCCAACTGATGGGAGCGATCGCGCAGGAAGCCGGCATCCAGGGCTGGCGAGGCGCCAAACAGGTACATCAGCAGCCAGCTGTAGCGGCGGAAGTTACGGATCAGCGCGATATAGGCCGTGGACTGATAGTCGCGGTCAGTGCCGACAAAGCCTTCGGCTTCCTTGAGTAGCGGCCACAAATCTTCCGGCAGGGAGAAGTTGTAGTGGATGCCGGCGATGCATTGCATGGTCTTGCCGTAACGCAGGGCCAGGCCCTTGCGGTACACATACTTGAGCTGGCCGATGTTGGAGGTGCCGTAGTAGGCAATCGGAATATCTTCCTCGGCCGGCAATGGGCACGGCATCGATGGACTCCACAGGTACTCGTTGCCGAGCTTGCTGTAGGCAAAGCGGTGAATCTTGTCGAGGCTGCTCAGGGTGTCTGCCGGGTTGGGCAGGGCCGGAGTGATGAACTCCAGCAGCGACTCGGAGTAATCGGTGGTGATTTGTTCATGGGTCAGTGCGGCGCCCAAGGCCTCGGGATGCGGCGTTTGCGCCAGCCGGCCCTCACGGGTGACACGCAGGCATTCACGCTCGATGCCGTGCAGGCAATGCTCAAGCAAAGAGAGGTGGGCTCGCTCGCCGAGCAGAGCCAGGCGGCGGTTGAGAAGTTCGCTCAAGTTGGATTCCTTCACGCGTCAGTCGCCCCAATATGGGGGTGGGCAAGACGGTCTACAAGGGTGAAGTTAAAACTGGCGTTATCGCCTGGTTTTCGAGCCGGATTGACCCACTCTGAAAGAGCCGCCTTCATCCTGAATCTGGCTATCGTGCACAAAAAAAATTTCGGCGCAGCTTTCACAGCGCCGAAATTAACTCAAGTCGATGACAGGGAGCTATAGGACTGCGAAGGTGCCTTGTGCTTTTGCGACCAGTTTTTCGTCCTGGTACACGTCAGCCTCAACCACCAACGTGCGCCGGCCTGGGTGAATAACCCGGGCGGTGCACAGCACGTCGCCGTCTGAAACGGCGCGGATGTAGTTGATTTTGCACTCAATGGTCGCGCTCTGCTGGTCGAAACCATGGGCGCTGGAACAAGCCAGCCCCATGGCAATGTCCACCAGGCTGAAAATAGCCCCGCCATGGAGCTTGCCAGCGCGGTTGCGCAGCTGCGGCTCCAGGGTCATGGCCACTTCGGCAACGCCCTGATCCAGGCGTTGCAGGCGGCAGCCGATCAGTTCACTGAAGGCGCTGTGGGTCAAACCGGCTGGCAATTCCATTAGCGCTTCTTCAGTTGTTTGGCGTTGGCGAACAGCGACGCCATGGCGTTATTGGCCGGAGCTTCGGTGGCGGTTTCCTTGCGTGGTGCCGTATTTTGAGAGCGGTTTTGCGACTGGCGAGGCGCCGAGCCTGGGCGTGCGCCACGGGCACCGTCGATTTTCTCGCCGGGGGTGTCGCTCATGCGCATCGACAGGCCCACGCGTTTGCGCGGGATGTCGATTTCCATGACCTTGACCTTGACCACGTCACCGGCTTTCACCGCTTCGCGAGGGTCCTTGATGAACTTCTCGGAAAGCGCCGAGATATGCACCAAACCGTCCTGATGCACGCCGATATCCACAAACGCGCCGAAGTTGGTCACGTTGGTCACTACGCCTTCGAGGATCATCCCCAGTTGCAGGTCCTTGAGGTCTTCGACGCCTTCCTGGAACTCGGCGGTCTTGAACTCAGGACGTGGGTCGCGGCCCGGCTTTTCCAGCTCTTGCAGGATGTCGGTGATGGTCGGCACGCCGAAGGTTTCATCGGTGTACTTTTTCGGGTCCAGGCGCTTGAGGAACGTGGCGTCGCCAATCAGCGAGCGGATGTCGCGATCGGTTTCAGCGGCGATCCGTTGCACCAGCGGATAGGCTTCCGGGTGGACGGCCGAGGAATCCAGCGGATTGTCACCGTTCATCACGCGCAGGAAGCCGGCGGCCTGCTCGAAGGTTTTTTCGCCAAGGCGTGCGACCTTTTTCAGCGCTGCACGGGTCTTGAAGGCACCGTTTTCGTCGCGGTGGGTGACGATGTTCTGCGCCAGGGTAGCGTTGAGGCCGGAGATCCGGGCCAGCAGCGCCACGGAAGCGGTGTTTACATCGACACCGACGGCGTTTACGCAATCCTCCACCACCGCGTCCAGGCCACGCGCCAGTTTCAGCTGCGACACGTCGTGCTGGTACTGGCCGACACCGATGGATTTAGGGTCGATTTTCACCAACTCGGCCAATGGGTCCTGCAAGCGGCGAGCAATCGATACCGCGCCACGGATCGTCACGTCGAGGTCCGGGAACTCCTTGGAAGCCAGTTCCGAGGCTGAGTACACCGACGCGCCCGCCTCGGAGACCATGACCTTGGTCATCTTCATGGCTGGGTACTTTTTGATCAGTTCGGCGGCAAGCTTGTCAGTTTCCCGGCTGGCAGTGCCGTTGCCGATGGCGATCAGGTCCACCGAGTGTTTGGCACACAAGGCGGCGAGGATGGCGATGGTCTGGTCCCACTTGTTGTGGGGCACGTGCGGATAGACCGTGGCGTGGTCGAGCATCTTGCCGGTGGCATCCACCACGGCGACCTTGCAACCGGTGCGCAGGCCTGGGTCCAGGCCCAGGGTGGCGCGTGGGCCCGCCGGGGCGGCCAGCAGCAGGTCATGCAGGTTGTGGGCAAATACGTTGATCGCCTCGGTTTCGGCGCCGTCGCGCAACTCGCCCAGCAGGTCGGTTTCCAGGTGGGTGTAGAGCTTGACCTTCCAGGTCCAGCGCACGACTTCACCGAGCCACTTGTCCGCAGGACGATTCTGATTCTGGATGCCGAATTGTTGACCGATCATGCCTTCGCAGGGGTGCATGGTGCCCGGCAGTTCGTCGCCGACTTTAAGCGCGGAGCTAAGAATGCCTTCGTTGCGCCCACGGAAAATCGCTAGGGCGCGGTGGGACGGCATGCTCTTGAGCGGCTCGTCGTGTTCGAAGTAATCGCGGAACTTGGAGCCTTCCTCTTCCTTGCCTGCGATGACTCGGGCACTGAGGACGGCTTCCTGTTTCAGGTAGCTGCGCAGCTTTTCCAGCAGGTTGGCGTCTTCGGCGAAGCGCTCCATGAGGATGTACTTGGCGCCTTCGAGGGCCGCCTTGACGTCGGCGACACCTTTTTCGGCGTCGACAAAGCGTGCAGCTTCGCTTTCCGGGGCCAGGGAAGGGTCGTTGAACAGACCGTCGGCCAAGTCGCCGAGGCCAGCTTCCAGGGCGATTTGGCCCTTGGTGCGGCGCTTCTGCTTGTACGGCAGGTACAAGTCTTCGAGGCGGGTCTTGGTGTCGGCGAGCTTGATGTCGCGCTCCAATTGCGGGGTCAGCTTGCCCTGCTCCTGGATGCTGGCGAGAATGCTGATGCGCCGTTCGTCGAGTTCTCGCAGGTAGCGCAGGCGCTCTTCCAGATGCCGCAACTGGATGTCATCGAGGCTGCCGGTCACTTCTTTACGGTAACGGGCGATGAAGGGCACTGTGGAGCCTTCATCCAGTAGAGCGACGGCCGCTTCGACCTGTTGTGGGCGTACACCGAGTTCCTCGGCGATGCGGCTGTTGATGCTGTCCATAAAACCACCTGAAATTCTGAAAGCAGCTCGCAGGCCCGGAGAACAAGGCCCTTTGAGACTGGTTGAGCGGCCCGACTGGCGCCGCTGCCTGGGTCAAGAGGCAGCCTATTGACCCTCGAAATCGGAAAATCACTGCGTACCTGTGAAAAAAACGGCATGCAGCAAACGGTAAAGATCTGAATTTTCCCTGCACAAAGGCGGCGCAGTATAACCAGCGTTCTGCCGTTGGGGGGATTGCGCGGGATGTTGAAGGGCGCAGGTTCGCTGGCAGTAGAGGAAAAATCTGCTAACAATGCACACGGTGCGTATAACGGCAGCTACGCCATAATGCGCACCGAGATAAGAGGAGCATCTAATGAGCAGCACTGCACAAACTGCTGAAGGCGAAAAAATTCTCATCGTTGATGACGATCCAGGGCTGAGCAGCCTGCTGGAGCGGTTCTTCAACTCCAAAGGCTACCGCGCCCGATCGGTGCCCAATACCGAGCAGATGGACCGCCTGCTGGGCCGCGAAGTATTCAACCTGGTCGTACTCGACCTGATGCTGCCCGGAGAAGACGGCCTGACGGCCTGCAAACGCTTGCGCGGCGCGAACAATCAGATTCCGATCATCATGCTGACCGCCAAAGGCGATGAACTGAGCCGCATCAAGGGGCTCGAACTAGGCGCCGACGATTATCTGGCCAAGCCGTTCAACCCTGATGAACTCATGGCCCGGGTCAAGGCGGTATTACGTCGCCAGGCCGCTCCAGTGCCGGGCGCCCCGGGCAGTGAAGACGAAAGCGTCACCTTTGGCGACTACGAGCTGTCCCTGGCGACCCGTGAGCTCAAGCGTGGCGACGAAGTCCACATGCTCACCACCGGCGAATTCGCTGTGCTCAAGGCGCTGGTGATGAATGCCCGTCAGCCATTGACCCGCGACAAACTGATGAACCTGGCCCGTGGCCGCGAGTGGGACGCTCTGGAGCGCTCCATCGACGTGCAGATTTCCCGTCTGCGCCGAATGATCGAACCGGACCCGTCCAAGCCGCGTTATATCCAGACGGTGTGGGGTGTGGGTTACGTATTTGTGCCGGATGGCACTGCGACCAAGTGACCAATGTTTTGCAGGTGCGGGTATTCCGGTGTTTGATCCCTTGAGGGTCAGCCGGATTCCCGGCGTCTGTAATTCTGCGAGCCTTGCTCGCTCCTGCAAGGTGTCTAGCTGTCTTCTATGAAAACCCCCCTGTGGTTCCCGCAAAGCTTTTTTTCTCGCACCCTTTGGTTGGTGCTGATCGTCGTACTGTTTTCCAAGGCACTGACACTGGTTTATCTGCTGATGAACGAAGACGTGCTGGTGGATCGACAGTACAGCCACGGTGTCGCCCTGACCTTGCGTGCCTATTGGGCCGCAGACCCGGAGAATCGCGAGAAGATCGCCAAGGCTGCGACGCTGACCCGAGTGGTGGGCGCTGGTGTACCGGAAGGGGAGCAGCATTGGCCCTACAGTGAAATCTATCAACGCCAGATGCAGGCCGAACTGGGTGAGGACACCGAGGTGCGGCTGCGCATGCATGTGTCTCCTGCGCTGTGGGTGCGGGCTCCGAGCCTGGGGGATGGCTGGCTGAAAGTGCCCCTGTATCCGCATCCATTGCGGGGGCAGAAAATCTGGAACGTACTGGGCTGGTTCCTCGCCATCGGTTTGCTTTCTACCGCGTCGGCGTGGATTTTCGTTCGCCAGTTGAACCAGCCGCTCAAGCGCCTGGTGTTTGCTGCCCGACAACTGGGGCAGGGGCGTAGCGTGCGCTTGCCCATCAGTGACACCCCCAGCGAAATGACCGAGGTGTACAGCGCGTTCAACCAGATGGCGGAGGACGTCGAACAGGCCGGCCGTGAGCGCGAGTTGATGCTTGCCGGAGTTTCCCATGACTTGCGCACGCCGCTGACGCGACTGCGTCTGTCCCTGGAACTGATGGGCAATCACACTGACCTTACCGACGGCATGGTCCGCGACATCGAAGACATGGACGCCATTCTCGACCAGTTCCTGGCGTTTATCCGCGATGGCCGTGACGAAGTGGTGGAAGAGGTCGACCTGACCGACCTGGTGCGTGAAGTGGTGGCGCCCTACAACCAGAATGGCGAGCAGGTGCGCATGCGCCTGGAGCCGATCCAGCCGTTTGCCTTGCGTCGGGTTTCAATGAAGCGACTGCTGAACAACCTGATCGGCAACGCCCTGCATCACGCTGGCTCAGATGTGGAAGTCGCGGCCTATGTATCGGGCGATACCAATGCGCCTTACGTGGTACTGAGCGTCATGGACCGTGGCGCGGGTATAGACCCGGCGGAGCTGGAGGGCATCTTCAACCCGTTCACCCGTGGCGACCGTGCCCGTGGTGGCAAGGGTACGGGCCTTGGGCTGGCGATCGTCCGGCGGATTGCCTCGATGCACGGCGGCAATGTTGAGCTGCGTAACCGTACCGATGGCGGCCTGGAAGCGCGGGTGCGCTTGCCATTGGGGCTGATGTTGCCCAGGGATGCAGTGTAGGAGCAGCGGTAAGCCTCAAGCTGCAAGGGAAAAGCAGGCTGCTTTTGCTCTTTCTTGCAGCTTATAGCTTGAAGCTTGTAACTGCTCCTCTACCCCTTCCCTTTGGTCCGAGTCATATTCGGCCCGCTATTCTTCTCCAGATGCTGAATGATGATCCCCGCCACATCCTTGTTGGTGGTGGTTTCAATCCCTTCCAGGCCCGGTGACGAGTTCACCTCCATCACCAGCGGCCCGTGGTTGGAACGCAGGATATCCACACCCGCCACACTCAACCCCATGACCTTGGCTGCCCGCAGCGCTGTCATGCGCTCTTCAGGGGTGATTTTGATCAGGCTGGCGCTACCGCCACGGTGCAGGTTGGAGCGAAACTCGCCCGGCTTGGCCTGGCGCTTCATCGCCGCAATCACCTTGTCGCCGACTACGAAGCAGCGGATATCCGCACCGCCGGCTTCCTTGATGTATTCCTGGACCATGATGTTTTGCTTGAGGCCCATGAACGCCTCAATCACCGACTCTGCCGCTGTTGCGGTTTCACACAACACGACGCCGATGCCTTGGGTGCCTTCCAGTACCTTGATCACCAGCGGCGCGCCGTTGACCATTTCGATCAGGTCGGGAATGTCGTCGGGGGAGTGAGCGAACCCGGTCACCGGCAAGCCGATGCCGCGCCGCGACAGCAACTGCAGTGAGCGCAGCTTGTCCCGCGAGCGGGCGATGGCTACTGATTCGTTGAGGGGAAACACTCCCATCATTTCAAATTGGCGCAACACCGCGCAGCCGTAGAACGTCACCGAAGCGCCGATCCGTGGAATCACCGCGTCGAAGCCCTCCAGCGGCTTGCCCCGGTAATGGATCTGCGGCTTATGGCTGGCAATGTTCATATAGGCGCGCAACGTATCGATCACCACCATCTCATGGCCACGCTCGGTGCCGGCCTCGACCAGGCGACGGGTGGAATACAGACGCGGGTTACGCGACAGCACAGCGATTTTCATGCAACACCTGTGACAGAAATAGTAGAGGCCGGGAACACCGGCTTGTCTTGAACGTACTTGAGCCCGGGATTGACCACCAGTTGGCCGTCAATCAGGGCTTTGGAACCGAGCAGCAGGCGATAGCGCATGGCTTTGCGGCAGGCGAGAGTGAACTCCACCTGCCATACCCGATCACCCAAGGCCAGAGTCGTGCTGATGACATAGCGCACCTGCGCCTGGCCGTTGGAGCTCTTAATGGTTTTCATCGCCACCAGCGGCGCTTCGCAGCGTCGGTGACGCAGTTGCACCACGCTGCCCAGGTGCGCGGTGAACCGCACCCATTTTTCACCGTCGCGCTCAAAGGGCTCGATCTCGGTGGCATGCAGGCTTGAGGTACTGGCGCCGGTGTCGATCTTTGCCCGCAGGCCGGCCACTCCCAAGCCGGGAAGTGCCACCCACTCACGCAGACCCACAACGGTCAAATGGTCAAAAGTCTTCAATATGGGTAACCGGCATTCAGAAATAACTCGTAGTCGTCGAGGACAGTAACGTCCAACTGCTCACGGATTGTGACAATCCCCGAACTGTTCTCAGGGTTCGGGATCGAATTCGCGGTATTCACGCAGAATACTTGGCAAATGGCGACCGTTATCTATCGAGCTTCAGAAATCAGTCGGCTCAATGGAAACTCACAGAAACAGTGTAGTGACTGGCGTATCTTAGATGAGCCCCGATGTTTATGCGTCGAAGGGGTTCGACTGTTCAGTTGCGGCATTTTTCAGAGCGGGGAATTCAAGTGGCTCAAAAGCAGGAAGAGGACGAAAAAGTCCGTTTGGACAAATGGCTGTGGGCGGCGCGCTTCTACAAGACCCGTGCGCTGGCCAAGGCCGCGATCGAGAGTGGCAAGGTGCATTGTCGTGGTGAGCGCTGCAAGCCGGGCAAGGAGCCGCGCATGGGTGATGAGTTCCAGATCCGCGTCGGTTTTGATGAGCGCACGGTGGTGGTTCAGGCGCTCTCTATCGTCCGCCGAGGCGCGCCCGAGGCACAGGCCTTGTACGCCGAGACCGAAGCCAGCATCGCCAAGCGCGAGAACGCGGCGGCGATGCGCAAGGCCGGATCACTGGGTGTCAGCACCGACGGCAAACCGAGCAAGAAGCAGCGCCGCGATTTGTTCAAGTTTCGCGGCAGCGGCAACGATGATTAATGGATCAATCGCCCGAGGCGTCACTTGGCTTGGAACACGCCCGGTTTGTTCATAAACTGTCTCATCTTCGCTTTAAAACACTTCGTTTTTCAGGGGAGAAATGCACCAAATCGGTGCTAAAGCGCATAATTCTAGAAACATCGTCATCAATTCAGATACCCAGACCTATGACTGATCTACCGGACACCGACTTCACCCAACGCTTCATCTTCGACGACAACGACGCCCGCGGCGAACTGGTCGCCTTGGAGCGCAGCTATGCCGAAGTCCTTGCCAAGCACCCCTATCCGGAGCCGGTCGCGCAACTACTCGGCGAGCTGATGGCCGCTGCCTCGCTGCTGGTCGGTACCTTGAAGTTCGATGGCTTGCTGATCCTGCAGGCCCGTTCCGATGGTCCGATCCCACTGCTGATGATCGAGTGCTCCAGCGAGCGCGAAATCCGCGGCCTGGCCCGTTACGAAGCCGACCAGATCGCTCCTGACGCCACGCTGGCCGACCTGATGCCCGGCGGCGTGCTGGCCCTCACCGTCGACCCGACCCAGGGCCAGCGTTATCAGGGCATCGTTGACCTGGACGGCGCCGATCTGTCGGAGTGCTTCACCAACTATTTCGTGATGTCCCAGCAAGTGGGCACCCGTTTCTGGCTCAACGCCGACGGCAAGCGCGCCCGTGGCCTGCTGTTGCAGCAACTGCCGGCCGACCGTATCCGCGATGAGGAAGACCGCGCCGCCAGTTGGCAGCACATCACCGCCCTGGCCAGCACCCTGACCGCCGAAGAGTTGCTGGGCCTGGACAACGAAACCGTCCTGCACCGCCTCTACCACGAAGAAACCGTGCGCCTGTTCGACGTACAGTCCCTGCGCTTTCGCTGCAGCTGTTCCCGCGAGCGCTCGGCCAATGCCTTGGTGAGCCTGGGCCTGGAAGATGCCCAGACTCTGGTGGTAGAACACGGTGGCAATATCGAAATCGATTGCCAGTTCTGCAACCAGCGCTACCTGTTCGACACCGCCGATATCGCTCAATTGTTCGCCGGGGCGGGCGTCGATACCCCTTCGGGCACCCGCCACTAAAACGTTTAAGCACAGGTAAATCACCTGACAAACGCCGGATTAACGCCGTTCTGACGGGAGGGCCCTACTTTTTTTGGGCTTTTCTGGCATAATCCGGCCCACTTTTTCTGCGGTAGTAGTGCGCAACTTTCTACTACAAAACGTTTGGAGCACTCGGCCATAGGCCGACGGGGAACCTCATGACGCAAGCCAATAACGCCGTATACACCGATCTGAGTGTTGACGATCTGGTCAAAGAAGCCCTGCAGCGCGGTGAAGGCGAGCTTGCCGATACTGGCGCGCTGGTCGTACACACCGGTCACCGTACCGGCCGTTCGCCGGTCGATCGTTTCATCGTTGAAGAGCCTTCCACCCAGGCCGCCATCGCCTGGGGCCCGATCAACCGCAAGTTCCCGGCCGACAAGTTCGACGCCCTGTGGAACCGCGTTGAAGCCTTCATCGGCGAGCGTGAGCGTTTTGTTTCCCACGTGCATGTAGGCTCCGACCCGGCGCACTACCTGCCGGTCAAAATGACCACCGGTACTGCCTGGCACAACCTGTTCGGCCGTTGCCTGTTCATCAACCCTGAAGCTGGCCAGTACAACGCCGGCGGCAAGGGCGAGTGGCAGATCCTCAACGTCCCAGAGTTCGTCTGCGAACCTGAGCGTGACGGCACCAACTCCGACGGCACCGTGATCATCAACTTCGCGGCCAAGAAAGTGCTGATCGCTGGCATGCGCTACGCCGGAGAAATGAAAAAAGCCCTGTTCTCCGTACAAAATTTCCTGCTGCCAGCCGTCGACGTGCTGCCAATGCACTGCGCTGCCAACATGGGCGAAGAAGGCGACGTCACGTTGTTCTTCGGCCTGTCGGGCACCGGTAAAACCACCCTGTCCGCCGACGAAAGCCGCTACCTGATCGGCGACGACGAACACGGCTGGGGCGTTGGCGTGGTCTTCAACATCGAAGGCGGTTGCTATGCCAAGTGCATCGACCTGTCCGAGAAGAACGAGCCGGTGATCTGGAAAGCCATCCAGCACGGCGCCGTACTGGAAAACGTTGTCCTGGATGCCGACAAAAAGGCCGACTACGCCGACGACAGCCTGACCCAGAACAGCCGCGCCGCCTACCCGCGTGAACTGATCGAAAAACGCGCACCGAAAAACCTCGGTGGCGAGCCAAACGCCGTGATCTTCCTGACCTGCGACCTGACCGGCGTACTGCCGCCAGTGTCGATCCTCAGCGAAGAACAAGCGGCCTACCACTTCCTGTCTGGCTACACCGCTTTGGTGGGCTCGACTGAAATGGGTTCGGGCAGCGGCATCAAGTCAACCTTCTCCACCTGCTTTGGCGCACCGTTCTTCCCGCGTCCGGCTGGCGAATACGCAGAACTGCTGATCAAGCGCATCCGCGGCTTCGGCTCCAAGGTCTACCTGGTCAACACCGGCTGGACCGGCGGCGGCTACGGCGTGGGCAAACGCTTCAACATCCCGACCACCCGTGGCGTGATTGCAGCGATCCAGAGCGGCGCGTTGATCGGTGCTGAAACCGAACACCTCGACACCATCAACCTCGACGTACCATTGGTCGTGCCGGGTGTTGAAACTGGCTTGTTGAACCCACGTAACACTTGGGCTGACAAGGCTGCTTACGATGAAGCAGCGAAAGCGCTGACCGGGTTGTTTGTTGAGAACTTCAAGAAGTTTGAAGTGAGCGACGCGATCAAGGCGGCTGGGCCGAAGTTGTAAGATTCGGTAGCTGTTTGAAAAAGCCGCCCCTTGTGGGCGGTTTTTTATTGAAAGTACTTAAACAGCTGGGGATTGATGCATCACATAAAAAATGGATAGTAAAATTAGTGGTGTCGTGATTAGCAACGTGCAGGCAGTTTGAAAGCTATAATATTTAAACTCAATCTTTAACGCTGTGAGACATGAGACTTTGAAGTCTTTGTGTTCGGTTTTAAATAGCTTGTAATCAATGAGGTCGTGATTTTCGGGAGAACGATCGATTATGCGGGCATATTCTTCTATTAAGGCTTCCGCCTTAGATGTCTCGGCGATTTGGATTTGTAGTGAGACCTTATCGTAAAGTGCCGTTAGATCTTTGGCACATACGTGGTGCCTTTCGGCTTTCTGTTCGGCGTTTAAAGATCCTTCGTGTAGGCTGAAAACTAGAATTAGTAAGGAGCCTATAATCGACGAAAGATTTAAAGTTGGATTGGTATGCGTTTCTGTTAGAGAAAAAATACCAATGGCGAGAATGTATATAGAGAAAGCAGATACAAGATACCCTCCCCAAACTTTTCTAGCTTGCAGGCGCCTACTTGCGTTGAACCTAGCTCCTTTGGTTTTCCATATTTTAGTCCTGAGTTCGTCTAATGTATTTATATGTGACAAAAGGAGTGCCCCCTTAAAGTTAACTGATTAATTTCCCCGGAATCAACCGAAGCCTTACAGGCCAACTATTACGTAAGCATAGTAACCAATACCCAAGATTTTTCTTGAATCTATGACCAAAAAAAGCAGGTCATAAAGGGGGCTAGTACATAGTGCCGATATCCCTTTCGAGTTGCAAGAGCTGATTTGACTTCAGCCTTTCGAATAGCGCATCAATGTGCTCAGGCGCATATGCGGCAGATGCATTTGGGTCTAAGTATCCAAAGCGCCTTAGCGCGCTAATTTTTTCTTGTGTTGTTTTGTATGTATCATAGTTATGTATGTATCCGCCTTCTGGATTATGCTTTGCCTCGTGATAGGCTCTGGAAAGGCGCTTTACCCGCGAAATTTCAGCTGGGGTCAGGTGTGCTTTTTTTAGCTCCCTTTTAATAATCGCATCTAGGTCGTATAGGATTTTAAGATCCGTTATTTCAATAAAATAAAATATCCACCCAAACCTTTTTTTCTCACTTATAGCGCCTGTTATTTTTTCATTGAGATGCTCGATTAGTATGTTTTTTCGCGTCTCGATAGTCAGCCAGGTTGTGCCAATTGATTTGTCTTGGCCTTTTTTGTATCGTGTGATTGGTGCAATTAATGAGGCGGTAAATTTATCTCGTGACGAATCTCTGACCGAAACTTTGTCGTTGCCGAGGAAATTATAGCCCAAGTACTCTAGGCCACCGCTTATTTGGCCTTCTTCTGTTTTTTCATTCGTTTCTAGCTTTATTTTGTATAGTAAGTTTTTGATGTCTTTTGTTATTTTCGAGGTTTCTTTTGAGGCGATAATTAAAATATCATCGACATATCGTCTGTAATTCACTGATTCGAATTTTTTATCTATTCTGTGTAAATATATGTCAGATAGTATGTTGGAGATAGGCAGCCCCTGAGGCACGCCCAAAGAGTTTTCAGTGGGATAGAATTTTCTTTTCGTGCTCGCGCTGACAGTGATGTTTTTAATTGCGTTAGAAATTAACCATAAAGTTTTTTTGTCCACTGTTCTACTTAGTTTTTTTAGAAGTATCTCGTGATTTATATGGTCATAGAAGCTTTTAATATCGATTTTGCAGAAAAATAAATCTTCGTTGCTATTCTTAAGGCTTTCCTTGATTTCCCTGATTATTTCATTTGGGAGTTTTTTGTTTATAGCGTCGGGGTAATAGGACTGTAGGCACTTATTTGCTGACGATAGCAGTGTCTTGTCGCGAATGGTTGGCTTGGATATTACTCGCGGCAGTTTGTTCTTTCCCTTGCTTTTGACTTCTTCGAGATAAGGAGAAAACTTAAACTTATAAGATTTTATCTTTCTACTACAGCTTTCAGTTTCTGATCTGATAGAGGACTCAAAAGCCGACGCGCTGGTACCATCAATGCCGATGCTGGGCTTAGATTTAATTTTATCAATAAACACTTTTCGGAGTGCTTCTGGACTGAAGTACTCCTGAAATGCCTTTCTTCTCTCCTGAGTCATACGCGTTCCTTGCAGGCGATTTTTCCTAGCTGCCATTTTGCCACTATCTGGGATTCGTCGCATATGTCTAATTTTTACTCGACCCCAGCCTCAAACAAACCACAAAAATTAACCAACCAAATGCAAAGTCATTGCTCCTAGTAATACTAAAAGAACGCCCATTATTTGCACCGCCGACAGCCGTTCCTTGAAAAACACAAACCCCAAAATCGCCGCGATCCCGCCGGACAGAGTGCTGATCACCGTCACCACTGAAACCGACCCAGCCATCGCGCCCCAAGAAAATGCCGAGAAACCGCCCAGGTTCATCAAGCTCGCCCCGGTCAGCGTTGCGCAGTTTTTTAGCGGTGGGATTTTCAGGCCGTCTTTGACTTTAAGGACCATCAACACCAGCACGCACAGCCCCACCAGATAACCGAGCCAGAGCATGGTAATCGGGCCAAGGCTCGGGAGGGTGTAGCGGCCTTGCAGCCAGAAGCTGGTGCCATAAAGCATCGCGGCGAGCATGGCGTAGGCGATGGAGCGATTGGAGCTGTTGTGGGGGATGCCGTTGTCCTTGTGGATGCTGGAGAGGATCACGCCGACTACGCACAGGGCGATGCAACCGAGTTGAATCAAGTTTATGTGTTCGCCGCTGGCCCAGGACAGCAAGGTAGTGACGACGCCGTAGGACGTCACCAGCGGCGCGACGATGGCGGCTTTTCCCAAGGCGAAGGCCTTGGACAGGGCGAGGGCGCCGGAGACAGTGAGCAAGGCGGCTGCGGCGCCCAGGAGCCAGACGCTCAAGGGCGCGGCGAGGGATTTCAGGAGGAAGGCGGGGAATATGATCAGCAGCAGGGTCATGATCACGAAGCCCAAGGCTTGGCCGAAGTACACCGCGCGTTTGACGCCGACGGCTCGGGCGTTGAGGCCAACGAGAAAGTCGGTGCCACCCCAGAGCAGAGCGGCCAGCAGGCCCATTAGTACGTCCATGTAGGGTCCTTAATTGTAGGCGCGAGCTTGCTCGCGAAGGTCGTTAACGATAACGCGGGCTTCCAGGTTTAACGCGGCGTTCTCAGGTTGTTCGCGAGCAAGCTCGCTCCTACAGGTTTTCCAGGGTTTGCGTGTCCCAGCGTTGAGTCTTGATTGCCAGATAGAGCATGCCGATGGTCAGCGCGATTTTGTCGCCGCGGCCTTTCGCTCGGTGTTTCAGGAATACGTCGAAGACGGGAGGTTGGAAGTAACGATAAGCGTCGTAGTCGTTCAGGTCGACGGCGAAGTCTTGCTCCAGCGCTTCCATGAACTGTTTGGCTTCGACGCCATCGCAACCCAGATCGAGATTGATGGCGGTTTCAAGGCGCAGGGTCTTGTGTTCGGGCAAGCCGATTTCTTCGTGCAGCAGTTGCAGGAGCTGCTGCATGGCGGCGTCTTCGGGGAAGTTGGGGGCCAGGTTCATGGTGGGCACGCGAGAGTGGGTGGGGATGACTGACTTTATCGATGGGGCTGAGGTCCTTCAAACGAAACAAGTCAAATGTGGCTGTTCAATAGGCGTTCGCTTGACGGCCTCAGCGGTGGTTAGTTGACGGTCGAGGGCTAATGCGGCGAACTGATACACCGCTCAAAAATCGCCTCCAGTCCCCGGTAATCACACGCCACCGCATCAATATTCGCGGGTATCCACGCGGCATTTTTCACCAGCCACCAGTTCACCGAAAACCCAGCATTGACGATGATTTGCTCGAACAGAATCCGCTGCGCCCGGCCATTGCCTTCGCGAAAAGGATGAATGACGTTGAGGTCGCCGTAGGCTTCGGCGATGCGGGACACCAGCTCGCCTTGGCCGAGGCCAATGAACCAGTTGGCCTGTTCCATCTGCCGGATGATTTTTGCCGCTTCGGGCGGGATGCGTTCCGGGGTGCAGAACAGGGTGTCGCCTTTCTGAATGTTGACCGTGCGCAGTGCACCGGCCCATTCGTAGATATCGCCGAACAGGATGCGGTGGATGTGTTGTAGCCGTTCAAGGTCGTAGGGCGGCGGGTAGAGGGGGAGGCTGCCGACGGCAATTTCGGACAATTCCCGCTCGGCCTGGTGCAGACGCTCTTCATCGAACAAGTCGAGGCGGTTACGCAGGACGCTGCTATCAGGGTAGCAGTACGGGTCCAGGCCCACCCCATATTTGTCGAGCATCAGCGTGGGGTGTTGCGGTACTTGGCGAGGACGGCTTCGCGGGTCGGCAGGGGTTTGTCGACATCGGCGGGTTGGGTGTCGAACCCTTCCAGGCGCAGGCTAGCCAAGTAGTTGGAACGGCGGATCTTGTGGTAGTGATCCTGCTTTTGCTCAAACGTCAGTTCGCTCATCACAGCGTTCTCCAGGGTGGCAAGGCTAGAGTGTAGCGCAATGCGTCCGGGCGTAGGCGGGATAAAAACCATGTCACATTTTGCATAAAATTCCGGCAAAACCCCTGAATTCAGCGTACGTTCCACCGCGAAATCTTACAGGACGTTTCCGTCCGCATCTTAAAGGGAGTTAAGCATGGGTTTGCTTCGTGTCACTTCGGCGATGTCATTGTGCGTGGCCGCGTTTTCGGTTCAGGCTGAGCAATTGCCAATTGAAGTGCTCAGTGCGGTGGTCAAGGACCAGAAAATTGACGACGCCCAAGTGCTGCTGCAACGCAACGGCGCGCAGAACGTAGTGGGCCGCACCAACGCTCAGGGCCAAGTCACCCTGACCAGCGAAGCCGCTGATGACGCCAGCAACCTGCTGATCATCAAGAAGCCCGGCTACTCCAACCTGGTGGTCAAGTGCCCGTGCAAGGGCATGACCTATGCCGTAAGCCCAGTGATGGAAAACCTCGACGGCTTGCGCGTGGTGCTGACCTGGGGCAGGACTCCAGCAGACCTCGATTCCCACATGATCTTCCCTGGCAACAACATCTACTTCCAAAGCAAGACCGGTACCGACGCCGAACTGGATGTGGACGACACCGACAGCTACGGCCCGGAAACCATCACGCTGCAGAAGAAGCATTACGGTGAAAGCTATGTCTACGCCGTGCATGACTTCACCAACCGCGGCAACCCAGGCTCGCGCGAACTGTCCGACAGCGAAGCCAAGGTATTTGTGTACATGGGCCAGTCGCTGGTGCGCACTTACTACGTGCCGCAAAAGCGCAGTGGCAACCTGTGGACCGTGTTCCGCATGACCGGCAGCGGCGACTTCCAGGATATCAACACGTTCAGCGGCGTAAATGTCGACGCCGAGAACGTACTCAACGAAGTCAAGCCGCTGCTGGATGACAGTGTGGCGGTCGATGCGGTGGTGGTGAGTTCCTCGGCCCAGGGCGATGCGAAGAAGCTGAACACCAAAGGCGAAGCAGCCTACCAGGCCGGTAACCTGGACCAGGCGATTGACTACTTCCGTCAGGCCATCGAGCTGAACAATTCTTACGGTCAAGCCTACGGCAACCTCGGCCTGGCCTATCAGAAAGCCGGCAACACTGCCGAATCGATCTGGGCCAACCGCAAGGCGATTGCCCTGGCCAGCGGTCCTACAGCGGCTACGGTGCGTGCAGGCTCCTACTACAACATTGCGCGGATTTATGAAGCGGCTGGGCAGTTCGCCGATGCGTTGCGTCACTACCAGTTGGCCAAGGAGCAGAAGGCCAATCCGGTGTATGACAAGGCGATCGAGCGGGTGCAGAACCGCTGATTGAGCTGTAACGCAGCGATATCCACAACGCGCCCTTTGGCGCGTTGTTCATTTCTTACACGGTAAATTGCTTATTCCTGCAACACTTGTCCAATCATCCCGATTCGGCCCAAGGCCACCCCGTACCCTGTGTATTATCTTGTCTCTTTTTTCTGCGACCTTTCTCGATTCGCCGAACGTGCTGGGCTATGTTTTCGAGCTATGTTTTCGAACTGTATTTTTGCCTCGTTCAGCGGTCAATGGAGTGACAGCGTATGTACAACACCCTCCAACAGGTCTTTGGTTATCCACAGTTTCGTTTGGGCCAGGAGGCAGCCGTCAGTGCCGTGCTGGCTGGCCGTTCGGCTGCGGCGATTTTCCCCACCGGCTCCGGCAAGTCTCTTTGTTATCAGCTGTCTGCCGTGTTGTTGCCACACCTGACGTTGGTGGTGTCGCCGCTGCTGGCGCTGATGCAAGACCAACTGGGTTTTTTGCAGCGCCACGGGATTTCGGCTGGCAGTATCGACTCGGCCCAGAGCCGCGATGACGCCAATGACGTAATGGCCCGGGCGCGCTCGGGCGAGCTGAAGATCCTGATGGTTTCCGTGGAACGCTTGAAAAACGAGCGCTTCCGTAATTTCCTGCAAACCGTGCCGATCTCGCTGTTGGTGGTGGACGAGGCTCACTGTATTTCCGAATGGGGCCATAACTTTCGCCCGGACTACTTGAAGCTGCCGGACTACCAGCGCCAGTTCCGCATCCCCCAGGCGTTGCTGTTGACCGCCACGGCGACGCCCAAGGTGATCGCCGACATGCAGGCCAAGTTCGCCATTGCGCCGGAGGATGTGATCACCACGGGCTTCTACCGACCCAACCTCAATCTGCTGGTGGAGCCCGTCGCCGGTCAAGACAAGCGTCGGCGCTTGGTGACGTGGATGAAGGAGCGGGCCAATCAGCCGAGCATCGTCTATGTCACCTTGCAAAAAACCGCCGAGCAGATTGCCGAGCATTTGAACCGCAACGGCATCCAGGCCGAGGCTTATCACGCGGGTTTGCCCCACGATAAGCGCGAGGGTATCCAACGACGGTTCATGGGCGGCCAGTCCAATTGCATCGTCGCCACTATCGCTTTCGGCATGGGCATCGACAAGAGCGACATTCGCAACGTCGTGCACTTCGACCTGCCCAAATCCATCGAGAACTACAGTCAGGAAATCGGTCGTGCCGGGCGTGATGGGCAGCCGTCTGACTGTCTGGTTTTGGCCAACCGTGACAGCCTCAATATTTTGGAAAACTTCGTGTACGGCGACACGCCAGAGCAGGAAGGCATTCGCTGTGTACTGGAGGAACTGCTGGCAGCCCGTGGTGATGGGCAGTGGGAGTTTTTGCTCAGGTCACTTTCGGACCACAGCAACATTCGCGAACTGCCGCTCAAGACCTTGTTGGTGCAGCTTGAACTCAAGGGTTTGATCGCCCCGCGCTACGCCTTTTACGCTGAATACCGCTTCAAGTATCTGGTGGAGCCCGAGGCATTACTTGCGCGTTTTTCCGGCGAGCGGCAGCAGTTTGTCTCGGCGATTATCCAGGTCTGCAAAAGGGCTAAAACCTGGGCGACGGTGGATTTCGACGCGCTCTATCAACAGCATCAAGCCGAGCGAAACCGGGTGGTGACGGCCCTGGATTACTTCCAGGAACAGGGTCTGATCGAGCTGGAAAGCAAGCAGATGACCGAGGTCTACAGCCTGCTGAATACCGATTTTGATCCACAGGCCCTGAGTGCGCAACTGCACGCCGGCTTCAAGCAGCACGAGGCCACGGAGGTTGCGCGGATCCACGCGATGCTGGATCTGTTCGCTACCGACCGCTGCCTGGGCTATCGCCTTGCGCAGTACTTTGGTGACGAAAAAGCGCCCCAGCAGTGCGGGCATTGTTCGGTCTGCCACGGTCAGGTCGCGCATTTACCGGAGCCGCCAAGCCTGCCGCCGCTTGTGGATAAAAACTTCCAGGGGCTGTGCGGCGATTTTATCCACAGGCATCATCAGTACAACGGCCACTTGCCCGGAGCCGAACGGTTGACGCGTTTTTTGTGCGGTATCAGCGTACCGCTATTTACCAAGCTGAAGGCGAGAGGGATTCCAGGTTTTGCTGCGCTGGAGGAATATCCTTATGCCGCTGTGCGGGAATGGGTCGAGACTCATTTGAATAGCCTGTAAAACCACTTTCCTGAGACTTGCCCATGTCCGACTCAATGCCCCAGCGCGCCGATTACTGTCACTTCCAGCTGATCATTACCCGTTGGCACGACAACGATGTGTATGGCCATGTGAATAATGTCACCTACTACAGCTTTTTCGACACGGCAGTGAATACCTACCTGATTGAGCAGGGCGGGCTGGATATCCATGACGGAGAAGTGGTGGGGTTTGTGGTGAGCTCGACCTGCGATTATTTCGCCTCGATTGCCTTTCCCGACCGGATCGAGATTGGGTTACGGGTGGGCAAGTTGGGCAACAGCTCGGTGCAGTATGAGTTGGCGGTGTTCAAGGCCGGTGAGGACGAGGCCTGTGCGGCGGGGAGATTTGTGCATGTGTTCGTGGATCGGGCGTCGAATCGGCCGGTGACGATCCCGCAAGCGCTGCGAGGTGCGTTACAGCGCTTGGTACTGTAGGAGCTAGCTTGCTCGCGAAAAACCTGAGAGCACAGTGGGGTGTCAGGTTTCCATCGTCATCGTTGACGACCATCGCGAGCAAGCTCGCTCCTACTGGGGGAAGGCCTTAGCGGTGACGGGAGTGATGCTTGTTCTTGCGATGCCCATACGCATGACCACGGCCACGATGATCATCGCGGTCATAGCGACGGTTGTCGCGACCGCGGTAACCGCGGTCGTCGTCATCGCTCTTGTTACCCATATAGTTGCCCAGCGCGCCACCGGCGCCACCGCCTGCGGCCGCGCCGATCAGGCTGCCAGTGCTGCCGCCGACACTGCGGCCGACCACGTTGCCGCCCGCTGCGCCTAGTGCGCCGCCAATGGCTGCTTCGCCACGGCTGCGTTTGTCTGCGCCGACCGCACTGCCGCCTGCGCCGCCGAGGGCCGCGCCGATTGTCGAACCGGTGTTACCACCCAGCTGCTGGCCAACGACCGAACCGAGTACCCCGCCCAATGCGCCGCCCACACCGGCTTCGGTGGTGCCACCGGCCATGGCTGCGCCACTGACCAGGCCAAGGGACAACAAGAGAATCGAGGAGAACTTCATAGGGGAACCTCAAGAGGATGACGGCGCGATCCTGAGGCCGTATCGGGCTGGTGACAATGGGTATCCGACCAATGACACGAGTTGTATACAATAATCTAACTTGCTGTTTTATATGGGGAACTTAAGTCAATTTTGCGAGTCTGTAATTACTTCGGAACGGCCGCTTTTATGCAAAAGCGGCCTTTTTTATGCCCAAAATTCGGGCTGCTTGAGGGCGGCGGTGCTGCCCGCGTAGCCTTGCTAAAACTCGACAATTGCTACGAGGGAGTTGCAGCCGCTTGCCATATTGCATTAGGCGGATTTGGCCATGATCAATCCTGTCGCACTGGCCGCTTCCAATCGAATCGCCACAAACTTCGACGTCGGCGTATGGCTGCCATCCCCGGTGCTTTCCAGCGGCACCAGCGGGTTTACTTCCGGGTAGTAAGCCGCCGCCTGCCCAGCGGGAATATCAAATGCCAGCAGGGTGAAACCCTTGACCCGACGTTCACGACCGTCATCCCAGATCGACACGATATCGGCCTTCTGCCCTGGCTTGAATCCCAGGCGGATGATATCGGCTTCGTTGACGAACAGCACGTCACGCTGGCCCTTCACTCCACGATAACGGTCATCAAGGCCATAGATAGTGGTGTTGTACTGATCGTGGGAGCGCATCGACTGCATGATCAGGTCCGGCAACTGCCCGGTGGCGCGGGTGCGTTCGTGCACCAGGTCCTTGGGCAGGATGTTCGCGCGAAAGTTGGCGCGACCTGATGGCGTGTTCCAGCGACGGGCGCCGGCGCTGTTGCCCAGGTAGAAGCCGCCTGGGTTTTTCACTCGCTCGTTGAAGTCCTTGAAGCCAGGGATGGTGTCGGCAATCAGGTCGCGGATGCGGCTGTAATCGGCCACCAGCCAGTTCCAGTCCACCGGTTTGCTGCCCAGGGTAGCGGCGGCGATACCGGCGAGAATCGCCGGCTCCGAGCGCATCTGTTTGGACAGCGGCTGCAACTGGCCGTTGGAGGCGTGGACCATGCTGAACGAGTCTTCCACCGTCACCGCCTGCGGGCCATCGGCCTGGATGTCGATGTCGGTGCGGCCGTAGCACGGCAGGATCAGCGCTTCCTTACCGTGAGCCAGGTGGCTGCGGTTGAGTTTGGTACTGATCTGCACGGTCAGGTTGCAATTGCTCAGGGCCTGGAAGGTGCGCGGACTGTCTGGCGTTGCTTGAGCGAAGTTGCCGCCCAGGCCGATAAATACTTTGGAGCGACCGTCGAGCATGGCGTGAATTGCTTCCACCACGTTGTGGCCGCTTTCACGGGGAACCTTGAACTGGAAGCGCCGCTCCAGGGAATCGAGGAACGCCACCGGTGGCCGTTCGTTGATGCCCATGGTGCGGTCGCCCTGCACGTTGCTGTGGCCGCGCACCGGGCACAGGCCCGCGCCTGGGCGGCCAATGTTGCCGCGCAGCATCATCAGGTTGGCGATTTCCTGGATGGTCGGCACCGAGTGGCGATGCTGGGTGATGCCCATGGCCCAGCACATGATCACCTTCTTGCCTTTGGCGTACATGCGCGCCGCTTGCTCGATCTCCACCAGGGTCAGGCCGGATTGCTCGACGATTTCCTCCCAGGAGGTATCGTCGATGCGCCCCAGGTATTCGAGGATATTGGCCGTGTGTTCGTTGAGGAAGTCGTGATCGAATACCGCTTCCTTGCCTTCGGCCTGGGCCTGGCGCTCCCACAGCAGCAGGAACTTGGCCATGCCTCGCAGGATCGCCATGTCGCCGCCCAGCGCCGGACGGAAATACACGGTGTTGGTCGGCTTGTCGCCGTTGGTGAGCATTTCCAGCGGGTGTTGTGGGTTTTGGAAACGTTCCAGGCCGCGCTCTTTGAGCGGGTTGATGCACACTACCTGTGCGCCGCGCTTCACCGCTTCACGCAGCGGCTCCAGCATCCGCGGATGGTTGGTGCCAGGGTTCTGGCCGAGGACGAAAATTGCATCGGCATGTTCGAAGTCGTCGAAGGTCACAGTGCCTTTACCGACGCCCACACTTTGCGCCAGGGCCACACCGCTGGCCTCATGGCACATGTTCGAACAATCCGGGAAGTTGTTGGTGCCATAGGCGCGCACGAACAGCTGGTACAAATAAGCTGCCTCGTTGCTGGCCCGGCCTGAGGTGTAGAACTCGGCCATGTCCGGGCTTGGCAGCGCCTGCAGGTGCTTGCCGATCAGGTCGAAGGCCGATTCCCAACTGATGGGCTTGTAACGGTCGGTCTCGGCGTCATAGCTCATCGGCTCGGTCAGGCGGCCCTGATATTCCAGCCAGTAGTCACTTTGCTCCAGCAGCGAGCTGACGCTGTGCTTGGCGAAGAACGCGCTGTCGACCCGGCGCTTGGTGGCCTCCCAGTTGACCGCCTTGGCGCCGTTTTCGCAGAATTTGACCATGCCACTATCCGGCGAGTCACCCCAGGCGCAGCCAGGGCAGTCGAAGCCGCCGTTCTGGTTGGTCTTGAGCATCATGCGCAGGTTTTTCAGCGCGTTGTCACTGGTCAACCAGGCCTGTGCCACGCTGATCAATGCGCCCCAGCCGCCGGCCGGGCCTTTGTAAGGCTTGTAGCGCGGGGTTGGGGTTTGGTCGGCTTGATGATGAGTGCTCACGCTTGATTCTCCATCGCAGGGCTGTAGACCCGCGGCGCACTTTTCTGCGGCAGGTGGATGAGATTGAGGTTGTGCCGGCGGGCCCATTGCAGGGCCAGGCCGGTGGGCGACGATAGGCTGACCAGGGTCTGGATGCCGGCGCGCAGGACTTTCTGGATCAGTTCGAGGCTGCAACGACTGGTGACAATAGCCACGCCGCCGACGGTTGAGATGTTCTGGCGGATCAGCGCGCCGATCAGCTTATCCAGCGCGTTATGCCGGCCGATGTCCTCACGACCCAGCAGCAATTCGCCCTGGCCGTTCATGAACACCGCCGCATGCACCGCGCCGCTGTATTGGCCCAGGGGCTGGAAGGCGCTGATGCGCTGGCGCAGCCCGTCGAGCCATGCGGCAGGCGGCAAGGGCGCGCCGGGCAGCACCTTAAGGTCTGGCAGCGCCTGCTCCACCGCTTCCACGCCACACAGGCCGCAGCCGCTGGTACCGGCCAGTTGCCGGCGTTGCTGCTTGAGGTTCCAGAAGGCGCGGCTGGAGATCTGTACCTGGGCGTACTGGGCCGAGCCTGCACCGCTGAGTTTCAGGTCATAAATATCGCTGACGTCGGCAATGATGCCGCTACCGAGGCTGAAGCCAACAATAAAGTCTTCAAGGTCGGTGGGCGTAACCAGCATGACCGCCTGGCTGATGTCGTTGTAGGCAATCGCCAGCGCGACTTCCTCGGCCAAGGCGGTGCTGGCTGATTCGGTGTGTTCGAGATTGCTGTATTGATAGCTCTGGCTGGCGGCGGGCGCTGGTATTTCGAGAGCGGGCGCCGCGCAGGCTTGGCGCTTGGCGTTCATGGGTCATACCTGCGGACTGTTCAGTACTAAGACTAGGCGCGACAAAGAGTCGCGTCTAATCGTCAGTACTGATCTACCGATAGATGACGTCGATCAGGGTTCCAGCAGCGATTTCTGGTAAAGCGCGAAACAGGCTTCCGCCAGGGCGGAGCGTGGGGCGCTGCGGCGCATGATCAGGCCCAGGTTCGCCAGGGTCTGGGCATTTTCAATGGGTTGCAGGCGCAGGTGTTCAGTCAAGGCGTCCAGGCCTCCGTCCAGTGGCATCACCGCGCAACACAGGCCACCGTGTACCGCTTGCAGCAACTGATGGACAGCATCGGTTTGCAGCAACGGTTGTGGCGTGAGGCCACGGCTGTGGAAGTTGTGGTCTATGGATTGGCGAAAATGCATGCCGCTGGTGAGCATGCCCAGGGGCAATTCGATCAGCGATTCCCAGCTCAGGGGTTTTTCACCGAAGCTGAAGAAACGCTGGTCGTAAAGCAGGCCCATGCGTGTTTCGCCCAAGGCCAGGGAGTCGAAGCGTTCGCTGTCCAGGCGTTCCAGGTACGACACGCCGAGGTCCAGGCGATTGCTCGCCAAGTGTTCGAGGATCTGTTCCGAACTCAAGGCCGACAGTTCAAAGCGCAGGCTGGGGTGTTGCTTGTGCAGCTGTTGCATCAGGGCCAAGGGATCGAAACTCGACAATGGCACCACGCCCAGGCGTAGCGTGCCTACCAGGTTGCCACGGCAGGCAGCCGCTTCGGCCTGCAAGCCGTCATAGGCCGCCAGCACTGTGCGCGCCCAGGCCAGCACGCGCTCACCGGGGGCGGTAAAGCCTTCGAAGCGCTGGCCGCGATTGACCAGTGGCAGCTGTAACTCTTCTTCCAGGCTGCGCAGGCGCATCGACAACGTGGGCTGGGTAATGTGGCAGCGCGCGGCCGCCTGACCGAAGTGACGAGTTTCGTCGAGGGCGATGAGGAATTTCAGTTGTTTGATGTCCATCTTCGCTCCAGTGCTTATTCCAATGGCTGGGGGATTCTAGCGCGTTTGGGTCATTGGTCGGACTGGAACCAAGGTCTGTAAGACTGGTCTAGTCTTGGGCATCTGGAAATCAAAACCCAAGGAGAGCGCACCATGAGTATTTTTAGCTTTGTTAAAGAAGCAGGCGAGAAGTTGATTGATCTGTTGACGCCGGGTAATGCGAACGCGAGTGAGCAGTTGAAAGACCACGTCGCCAAAGTTGGTCTGGGGAGTCCGAATGTGCAGACCACGGTTGATGGCGACAAGGTGTCCGTAACGGGTGAAGTCGCCAGTCAGGAAGAGAAAGAAAAGATCCTGTTGGCGCTGGGTAATATTGCCGGTGTGGCCAGTGTGGATGACCAGATCACCGTTTCTGGTCCGGTAGTTGCTGCGGCCCGCTTTGTTGTGGTGAAAAAGGGCGACACGCTGAGCGCGATCTCCTTGGCGGTGTATGGCAACGCCAACCAGTACAACAAAATCTTCGAGGCCAACAAGCCGCTGCTGTCCCATCCGGACAAAATCTATCCTGGGCAGACGCTGCGTATTCCTGAGTAAGCAGTACCCCTGTAGGAGCGAGCTTGCTCGCGAAGGTCGTCAACGATAACGCGGGAAGCCTGACGCCCCACGTCGTTCTCGGGTTTTTCGCGAGCAAGCTCGCTCCTACAGTTACAGTCCGACAATCAACTCCCGATAATCCCCCACCGCCGCAAACTCCGCCGTGTCTTTAGGCCCCTTCCGGCTGTCCGGCTCTTTCACCGCCAGCAAATACCCCACGCCAAAATCCCGAGCGCTGCGCAAGATCGGCAAAGTGTCGTCGATAAACAGGCTACGGGCCGGGTCGAAGGCGATGTCTGCTTGCAGGGCATCCCAGAACTGCGGGTTTTCCTTGGCGAAACCATAGTCATGGGAGCTGATCAGCCGTTCGAAATACGGCGCCAGCTCAATGCGTTCCAGTTTCAGCGACAGTGAGTCGCGGTGGGCGTTGGTGATCAGGATCACGCGTTTTCCGGCCTGTTTGATCGCTGCCAGAAAGGTGTCGGCATCCGGGCGCAGCGCGATCAGATGGGCGGTTTCCAGTTTGAGTTCGCGCACCGGAATGTTCAGCTCGGCGCTCCAGAAGTCCAGGCAATACCATTGCAACTGACCAGCGTTACGCTCGAACAACGGCTGCAGCTCCATCTCGGCCATGGCCCGGCTCACGCCATGCAGGTCGGCATAGCGCTGGGGCAGGTGCTCCATCCAGAAATGGTTGTCAAAATGCAGGTCCAGCAAGGTGCCGTCCATGTCCAGCAGGACGGTGTCGATGGCGTGCCAGGGCAATGGGGGCATGGAAAGCTCTCATGTAAGTAAAGACATCCGACACAGACAATCGGAAAAGCCACGGTATAGTAACCCGATCACGCCAAGGAGCCGCTTATGCGCCAGAAACCCACCGTCCTCGCCCGCGAAATCGTCGCCAGCAGCCGTTTGTTCCGGGTGGAGGAAGTGCAATTGCGCTTTTCCAATGGCGTGGAACGTACCTACGAGCGCCTGGTGGGCAAAGGCGCTGGGTATGGCGCGGTGATGATCGTGGCGATGATCGATTCTGACCATGCGCTGTTGATCGAAGAGTACTGCGGTGGCACCGACGAGTACGAATTGTCCTTGCCCAAGGGCCTGATCGAGCCGGGTGAAGACGTATTGGCAGCGGCGGACCGGGAGCTTAAGGAAGAAGCAGGTTTCGGCGCCCGTCAGTTGGAACACCTGACAGAACTGTCGCTGTCCCCCGGCTACATGAGCCAGAAAATCCAGGTAGTGCTGGCCACTGACCTGTATGAAGAGCGCCTGGAAGGCGACGAACCCGAGCCGATGCGCGTGGACCGGGTTAACCTGCGCGAGCTCTCACAGTTGGCGCAAAACGAGCAGTTCAGCGAAGGCCGTGCCCTGGCCGCGCTCTATCTGGTGCGAGACCTGTTGACCCAACGAGGAGCGTTCCAGCCATGAGCGAACTGTCCCTGGGTCACCCGCTTATTGCTCCTGTGATTGAATTGGCCCGCCAGGCGGGCGAAGTGATCCTGCCGTATTGGCGTGCCGATGTAGCCGTGACCAACAAGTCCGATGATTCACCGGTGACCGCCGCTGATCTGGCCGCTCACCATCTGATTCTCGCTGGGCTGACCGCGCTGGACCCGAGCATTCCAGTGCTCTCGGAGGAAGACGCCGACATCGACCAGAGCGTGCGTGCCGGTTGGCAGCGCTGGTGGCTGGTGGACCCGTTGGATGGCACCAAGGAGTTCATCAGCGGCAGTGAAGAATTTACCGTCAATATCGCCTTGATCGAACAAGGCCGGGTGGTGTTTGGCGTGGTGTCGATTCCCACCAGCGGCCGTTGTTATTTCGGCGGTGCCCGCCTTGGGGCCTGGCGCTCTGATGTGAATGAAGCGCCCAAGCAGATTCAGGTGCGCCAGATGCCTGCGGCGGGTGAGGCGTTTACCGTGGTTGCCAGCCGCCGCCATTCCAGTCCCGAGCAAGAGCGCTTGCTGGCTGGATTGAGCGAAGGACTGGGGGAGTTGAAGCTGGCCAATATCGGCAGCTCGCTGAAGTTTTGCCTGTTGGCCGAAGGCTCCGCCGATTGCTACCCGCGCCTGGCACCGACCTCGCAATGGGATACCGCTGCCGCCCAGGGCGTGCTGGAGGGGGCGGGTGGTGAAGTGCTGGAGTTGAATGGCCAGCCGTTCAGTTATCCAGCGCGGGAATCGCTACTGAACCCGTTTTTTTTGGCGTTGCCGGCGAAGGCCGCGTGGCGCGAGCGGCTGTTGACCCTGGCTAGCCTGTAGCGAGGGGGACGCCTAGTTCGTGCTCGCGAAAAGCCCGAGGGTGCCGCGTTACCCACAAGCACGCGTTATCGTTGACGTCCATCGCGAGCAAGCTTGCTCCTACAAGCGCCGTTGTGTGGCAAGCCTGCGTTTAGCGGTGAAGGACATATTGGCCAGTGAAGGCGACGGCACGCTCTTCACTGCCGTCATTCACAATCCACGTCTGCAGCGCCAATCGCGCCCGCCCATACCGCCGATACGTCGCCACAAAGCGCTTCCACACCTTTTCCTCCGGCGCTTGGCAAATCACCGTCGCATCCCGAGTGACGGGCAACGGATAACTGATCTGCCCTTCCTGAATCACGATGTGTCCGTCCTCGATCCCTTCCTCACGCAATTGCAGGTGCAGCCAACCCCAGCCCGCCAGCACGGCACCGCAGTAGAGACTGCCGCCGAACATGGTGCTTTTGTGGTTGATGTTGGCTTGTAACGGCAAGTGCAGTTGCAGTTGCCGGCCCTGCCAGCCGAGCACCTTGAGGCCCATCTCCCGCGTAAGGGGAATGTCGTGGTGGAGGATCGATTCCAGGTAACGGCTATCGCGACTCATGGGTGCCTCTTGGCAAAGTGAAGGTTATTCGTCGTCCGCACTGCTGTTGCCGCTGTCGGCGAAGCTCAGCCCGTGCTTGCGCAGTTTGTCGTGCAGGGTTTTGCGCGGCACGCCAAGGGCCTCGGCGAGGCTGCGCATGGAACTGTGGGGACGGGCCAGTTCGGCGGTAATCAGGCTTTTCTCGAAGTGTTCGACTTGCTCACTCAGGCCACCGGCCGTCATCGCAATGCCCGCCGCCGGACCGTCCGGCGTATTGTCCAGCGCCAGTTCCAGGCCCAAGGCGAAGCGTTCGGCGGCATTTTGCAGCTCCCGTACATTGCCCGGCCAACTGTGGCGCAGCAGCAAGGCGCGCTGGCCCGGTTGCAACTCATGCAGCGGCAGGCCATGGCGAGTGCTGGCCTCGTCGGCGAAGTGCTGGAATAGCATTAACGCATCTTCGCCGCGCTCGCGCAGGGGCGGAATGCGCAGCGACGCGACGTTGAGGCGATAGTACAAGTCGGCCCGAAAGCGCCCCTGATCGGCCGACTGGCGCAGGTCTTCCTTGGTGGCGGCGATGATGCGGATATCCAGCGGGATTAGTTGATTGCCCCCCAGGCGCTCCACCACCCGTTCCTGCAACAGCCGCAGCAGTTTGACCTGCACGTCCAGGCTCATGCTTTCGATTTCATCGAGAAATAGCGTGCCACCATTGGCAAATTCGAACTTGCCGATTCGTCGTTTTTGCGCACCAGTAAATGCGCCTGGTTCATGACCAAACAACTCACTTTCCACCACCGACTCGGCCAGGGCTCCGGCGTTGATCGCTACAAACGGACCGGCACGGCGGTTCGACAGATCGTGCAGGGCGCGGGCTACCACTTCCTTGCCGGCGCCGGTTTCGCCAAGGATCAGCACGTCGGCCTTGGTCGCCGCCAGCGCCCCGATCTGTTCGCGCAGGCGCAGCATCGGTGCCGATTGCCCGACCAGTCGCGTGCTCAGTTGCTGGCGATCGCTCAGGGCCAGGCGCAGGCTGCGGTTGTCCAGCACCAGCCGGCGCAAGGCCAGGGCGCGGCGCACGCTGTCGAGCAGGGCGTCGCTGGCGAAGGGTTTTTCGAGGAAATCGTAGGCGCCGGCACGCATGGCCTGGACCGCCAGCGGCACGTCGCCGTGGCCGGTGATCAGCAGCACCGGCAACTCAGGGTCCTGGCCGTGAAGTTCGGCCAGCAGCTCAAGACCGTCCATGCCTGGCATGCGGATATCACTGACCACCACTCCCGGCCAATCTCGGGACAAGCGCGAGGTCAGGCCCGTGGCTTCGCCAAGGGGCAGGACTTTCAGCCCGGCCAGGTCCAGGGTCTGGCACAGGGCCTGACGCAGGTGCGGATCATCGTCGATCAACACCACCTGAATCTGGTTATCGATACTCATACACTGCGGTCCTCGGACGGTTGCAAACTGACGCCCGGTGCTCCGGCGCGCAGTTTCAAGGTTAACAGTGCGCCACCTTCGCGGTGGTTGGCGAACAGCAGTTCACCGCCAAAGGCGCGCATCAGCGTGTCACAGATCGCCAGGCCCAACCCCAGGCCCTGGGTGCGGGTCTTGGTGGTGTAGAAAGGCTCGCTGGCGCGGCCCAGGGCTTCCATGCAGAACCCCGGGCCGTTGTCGCGAATGTACAGGTTGACGCCCTGGTCGGTGGATTGGGCACTCAACCACAATTTTCGCGGCGGGCCTTTTTCGGTTAGCGCATCGAGGGCGTTGGCCAGCAGGTTGCCCAGCACCTGGCGCAGCCGCGTTTCCCCGGCCTCCACCCACAAGGTCGCCTCCGGCAAGTCGCGGATCAACTCGACTTCCATGGCTCGTCTGCGTTTGGCTAGCAGCGCCAGGGCGTCGTCCAGGGCCGGTTGTAGGGCCACGCTTTCTGGCGCATGGCGGTCACGCCGAGCAAAGGCACGCAGATGGGCAATGATCGAGGCCATGCGCCCGGTCAGTTCACTGATCAGCTTGAGGTTACCTCGGGCGTCGTCGGTGCGCTGGTGATCGAGGAGAATTTCGGCGTTTTCCGCATAGCTGCGAATGGCCGCCAGCGGCTGGTTGAGTTCATGGCTGATGCTCGCCGACATGGTGCCCAGCGCTGACAGTTTGCCGGCCTGCACCAGGTCATCCTGGGCGCGCACCAGCTTCTGCTGCGCGTGCTCACGCTCCAGCACTTCCTGTTTGAGCCGTCGGTTGAGACCTTCCAGGTCGCTGGTGCGCTCGATCACGCGCATTTCCAGTTCGCGGCGGGCCTTGGCTTCGAAGGCGATGCGTTCCAGGTAGTGGCGACGGCGCTGCATCATCAGGCCGAGCAAGAGCATCAGCACCAGCAACGCCGCGCCCCCGACCGCAACGACAGTACGCACCGGGCGGTCGATCAACGTGCGTGGGGCGAGGATTTCAACGTTCCAGCCGGTTTCGGCGATTGCCGTGGATTGCCGCAGCCAGGCATTGGGATTGAGGTTCAGTGGCTGCGGGTCACGGGTAGGGTAGGGCTGGATGGCGATGATGGCTTGGCGCTCCGCATCGGTCAGCGGCCGGGTAGCACGAAAGCGCCATTGTGGGCGCGAGGTGAGAATCACCACGCCGTTGTGGTCGGTCACCAGCAATTGCTCCGGGGTCTTGCCCCAGAGGCTTTCGGTGTGGTCCAGGTCGACCTTGACCACCAGCACGCCGATGATGGTTTCACCGTCGCGCACAGCAGCAGCGAAGAAGTAGCCGCGCTTGGCCGAGGTGGTGCCCAGGCCGAAGAAACGGCCCAGGCGCCCGGCCATGGCTTCGCTGAAGTAGGGGCGAAAGGAGAAGTTGCGACCGACGAAGCTGTCTTGCTTGTCCCAGTTTGACGCGGCCAGGGTCTTGCCGGTGGTGTCCATCAGGTACATCACTTCCACCCCGGCCTGGGCGGCGACGTCCTTGAGCAGCAGGTTGGCGCTGACCAGGTTGGTGCTGACGTGGGGCGCGTCGAGGGCAGTACGCAGGGCTGGCAAGTCGCCAAGGATCTGCGGTAACACTTCGTAGCGGTGCAGGGTGCCCAGCAGGTTGGCGACGTACAGGTCGAGGGTCTGACGGTTCTGCCCGGCCAATTCGCTACGATAGTAGCGCTCGGCCAAGTGCTCCAGCGGCCACAGTAGCGGCGCCAGGCATAGCGCCAGCAAGGCCAGGCTACGCCAGCGGGGTCTTCGCGCAAGGGGTGGGGTCATGGGAGTCGGGCGCCTGGGGGTACAGGCGCATTATGCCTAGTGCTGCCCGGCAAGACACTCGCGCAATGCGTCGTGCCATTGTGGTTGCGAGACTTGCCATTGTTGCTGTAGACGGCTGCAATCGAGGCGCGAGTTCAAGGGGCGCTTTGCCGGCGTTGGATAGGCGCTGGAGGGAATTGCTTCCAGCTCGGCGCAGGCCTTGCCTTCGGCCAGCAATTGCTCACCAATGGCCTGGGCAAAACCGAACCAGGAGGTCTCGCCCTTGGCGGTCAGGTGATAGGTGCCCCATTTGCCTGCCTGGCCTGCCTGCCAGCGCTCGATCAAGGCGCGGGTGCTGTTGGCGATGCTCCCGGCCCAGGTCGGCGCGCCGATCTGGTCGGCGACGATGCGCATATGCGGCTTTTCCTGTAGCAGGCGTTGCATGGTCAACAGGAAATTCTTGCCGTGGGTCGAGTAGACCCAGCTGGTGCGCAGGATCAGGTGTTCACCGCCCACGGCCGCGATGGCCTGCTCGCCGGCCAACTTGCTCTTGCCGTAGACGCCGAGCGGGTTTGGCGCGTCGTCTTCGGTATAGGGCGCAGTTTTGCTGCCGTCGAATACGTAGTCGGTGGAGTAGTGGATCAGCGGGATGCCCAAGGCCTTGGCCTCTTCGGCGAAGATGCCTGGCGCCGTGGCGTTGATCGCGAAGGCGACATCCGGCTCGTTTTCGGCCTGGTCGACGGCGGTATGGGCTGCGGCGTTAATAATTAACCCAGGGCGATGGGCGCGCACCTGTTGGCGAATTTGCTCGGGGTGCGTCAGGTCGAGCTGGTCGCGGCCCAGAATCACCAATTCGCCCAGGCCCTTGAGCCGCTGTTGCAGCTCTTGGGAAACCTGGCCGTGTTGGCCGCTGATGAGGATTTTCAGGGGCGTGCTCATGGGAACAGATCAGCCTCTTGGAGGCTTTTGCCGTTCTGGTCCTTGGCGGACAGCTGTGGCGGTTCCGTCAGTTCCCAATCAATGGCCAGCGTCGCGTCATTCCAGAGAATGCTGCGCTCGGCGCTGGGCTGGTAGTAGTCGGTGGTTTTGTAGAGGAACTCGGCGAATTCACTCAATACCACGAAACCATGGGCAAAACCTTCTGGTACCCACAGCTGGCGATGGTTCTGTGCTGACAGGCGCACGCCGACCCACTGCCCGAAGTTGGGCGAACTGCGGCGAATGTCGACGGCCACGTCCAGCACTTCTCCGGCGGTGACGCGCACCAGTTTGCCCTGGGTGTGTTCGAGCTGGTAATGCAGGCCGCGCAACACGCCTTTTTGCGAGCGCGAGTGGTTATCCTGGACGAAGTCGCGTTTCAGCCCGGAGGCCTCTTCGAAGGCCCGGGAGTTGAAGCTTTCGTAGAAGAAGCCGCGTTCATCACCAAACACCTTAGGTTCGATGATCAGCACTCCAGGCAATGTCGTCTCAGTGACTTTCATTGCGCTTCCCTGGCAATCATGAACAGGTATTGGCCGTAGCCGGTCTTGCCAAAATATTTGGCCCGTTCCAGCAAATGATCACGATCAATCCAGCCATTTTGGTAAGCAATCTCTTCCAGGCACGCGACCTTCAGCCCTTGACGGTGCTCAATGGTCTGCACATAGGTTGACGCTTCCAACAGGCTGTCATGGGTGCCGGTATCGAGCCAGGCGAATCCACGCCCAAAGCGCTCGACATGCAGGTCGCCGCGCTTGAGGTAAGCATTGTTGACGTCGGTGATTTCCAGCTCGCCGCGCGGCGACGGCTTGACCGCCTTGGCGATCTTGATCACGTCGTTATCGTAGAAATACAGGCCGGTCACCGCATAGCTCGATTTGGGCTTGGCCGGTTTTTCTTCGATGGACAAGGCACGGCCCTCGCTGTCGAAGTCAATTACCCCGAAGCGTTCCGGGTCTTTGACCCAGTAGCCAAACACGGTGGCACCGGATGGGCGTTCAGCAGCGGTGCGTAGTTGGTCGCCGAAATGTTGGCCGTGGAAGACGTTATCGCCCAGGATCAGGCACACCGGGTCTTCGCCGATAAACTCCTCGCCAATCAGGAATGCCTGGGCCAGGCCATCGGGGGAGGGTTGTTCGGCATAGGTAAAGCGCACGCCGAATTGGCTGCCATCTCCCAGCAGGTTGCGGTATTGCGGCACATCCACCGGAGTGGAAATCACCAGGATATCCTTGATCCCGGCGAGCATCAGCACCGAGATCGGGTAGTAGATCATCGGCTTGTCGTACACCGGCAACAGCTGCTTGGAAACGCCCAGGGTAATAGGGTGCAAACGGGTACCGGAGCCACCGGCCAATACAATTCCCTTCATCATGCAATCAGGTCCTTCATGTTGGTGGAGCCAAGTCGTTGACCTTGATAACTGCCGTCCTGGACCCTGCGGCACCATTCCAGGTTATCGAGGTACCACTGCACGGTTTTGCGCAGGCCGGTTTCAAAGGTTTCTTCAGGCACCCAGCCCAGTTCTCGCTCGATCTTGCTGGCGTCGATGGCGTAGCGCTGGTCGTGGCCTGGGCGATCCTTGACGAAGGTGATCAGGTCGGTGAATTGCGCAACGCCGGCTGGGCGCTGTGGCGCCAGCTCTTCCAGCAGGGCGCAGATGCTGCGGACCACGTCGATATTCTTCTGCTCGTTGTGGCCGCCGATGTTGTAGGTCTCGCCTACGACGCCTTCGGTGACGACTTTAAGCAGCGCGCGGGCGTGATCTTCGACAAACAGCCAGTCGCGCACTTGCAGGCCATCGCCGTACACCGGCAGCGGCTTGCCGGCCAGGGCATTGAGGATCACCAGCGGGATCAGCTTCTCGGGGAAATGGAACGGCCCGTAATTGTTCGAACAGTTGGTCAGCAGCACCGGCAGGCCATAGGTGCGCTGCCAGGCGCGCACCAGGTGGTCGGACGCGGCCTTGCTGGCGGAGTACGGCGAGCTTGGCGCGTAAGGCGTGGTCTCGGTGAACAGGTCATCGACGCCGTGCAGGTCGCCATATACCTCATCGGTGGAAATGTGGTGGAAGCGCAAGGCGCTTTTTTCAGGCTCCGCCAGCGTCTGCCAATAGGCGCGGGTGGCCTCCAGCAGGCTGTAGGTGCCGACGATATTGGTCTGGATGAAATCCGAAGGGCCGTCGATGGAGCGGTCGACATGGGATTCGGCCGCCAGGTGCATGATCGCCTGGGGTTCGAAGCGCGCCAAGACTGCGCTGACGGCGGCCTGGTCGATGATATCTGCCTGGACGAACTCATAGCGGGTATTGGTCGCGATGCTGGTCAGCGACTCAAGATTGCCGGCGTAGGTCAGTTTGTCGAGGTTGAGCACTTCATGCTCAGTATGTTGAATCAGGTGCCGGACCAGAGCCGAACCGATAAACCCGGCCCCGCCGGTAATGAGAATGCGCATGTCGGAGGCCCTTTTCCTTAGACGGACATTAAGCGAATGGAGCATAGCTTGTGTTCTGGAGCAGGGCGGTGCAAGGGTTTGCGGTCAGATTGATCGCTTGGGGGTTGCTTAACACCCACCAACAGTGGCGATATAAGGCCTGATAAAAACACCAAGGGGTCGTCACATGCTGCTCGCCACGTTGATTCACCGCGCCAGTCTGCCGTGCCCACAGGTCGGTCCTGAGCAGGCGTTGCAATGGCTTGAGCAGCATTACGGCCTCACCGGCACGTTGCAGTCGCTGGGCAGCCAGCAAGACCTCAACTACCGGGTCGACAGTGATAGTGGTCGGTTTGTCCTGAAAATCTGTCGGGGCGACTATGCCGCTGTTGAGTTGCAGGCGCAGCACGCTGCCCTCCAGCACCTGCAGGAACATGCGGATGTGCGGGTGCCGAGGGTGATTGCGGCCCTCAATGGCGAAGCGTTGCTGACGGAAACAGTCGCCGGGCAAACCGTGCGCCTGCGGCTGCTGGACTATATCGACGGCCAGCCACTGACCCATCTGCCTCATCTGGGCCGTGACGTGATCGCTGGTTTTGGCCAGCTTTGCGGGCGCATGAGCCAGGCGTTGGCCAGCTTCGAGCATCCGGGCCTTGCACGCACCCTGCAATGGGACCCGCGCCATGCCCATGAACTGATTACCCATCTGTTGTTGACCCTGGAAAACCTGCCGCAGCGTGCGGCCCTTGAGCAAGTGGCAGAGCAGGTTGAGCGGCGGGTGCGACCCTTGGCCGATGGTCTGCCCCAGCAAGCGGTGCACATGGATATCACCGATGACAATGTGGTCTGGCATCGGGATGAGCAGCGCCACTGGCAGATCCAGGGCGTCATCGATTTCGGCGATCTGGTGCGCACCTGGCGCATCGCCGACTTGTCGGTGACGTGCGCCGCATTGCTGCATCACGCCGAGGGTGATCCGTTTGCCATCCTGCCGGCGATTCACGCCTGTCATGCCATCACCCCCTTGCAGCCGCAAGAGTTGCAGGTGCTATGGCCGCTGATCGTTGCCCGCGCGGCGGTGCTGGTGCTCAGCAGTGAACAGCAGCAGCGCCTCGATCCGCAGAACCAGTACCTGCTGAAGAATGCCAAGCATGAGTGGGAGATTTTCCACGTTGCCACGTCCGTGCCTTTTGAACTGATGGATGCAGCGATCCTGACCTGCGTCGGTGGCGCCTTGCCGCCCATTGCCAGTGAGGGCTTCGTGCCGTTGTTGCCGGGGTTAGTGGGGCGCGAGTTCGCGCTGATTGACCTGGGCGTACTCAGCCCGCATTTCGAGGCGGGCAACTGGGAGCTGCCCGGTATTGATCGGCGACTGTTGCATGAGGCCGCGGTGGCTCATGGGCTGGCGGCCAGTCGTTATGGTCAATATCGGCTGTCCCGAACCTGTGCTGACAGTTCTGCTGAGCCAGACACCTTTGCGATCCACGTAGAGCTATGGGTGCCAGACGGCACCACCGTGGAATCACCGTTCGCTGGCACCCTGCACTATGTCGCCGATGGCAGGCTGTCGCTGCACAGCGCTCAATTGACTGTTTGGCTGTGGGGCGTGAAAGCCTTACTGCAGCCTGGCGCAGCGGTGCTCAAGGGCCAGGTGCTCGGTGAGGCCGGTGGACCGTTGACGGTGCAAGTGTGCCGCGCCGATCTTGAGGCGCCGCTGTTCTGCTCACCGTCACGGGCGCAGGCGTGGCAGGCGTTGTGCCCTTCGCCAGCGGCGCTGCTGGGGCTGGCCTGTGACGCCGAGCCGGAGCTGGACTCCGACGCCTTGCTGGCCCGGCGCGACGCCAGTTTCGCTCGTTCGCAGAAGCATTATTACGTCGACCCGCCGCATATCGAGCGCGGCTGGCGCAATCATCTGATCGATATGCAGGGCCGTTCCTACCTGGACATGCTCAATAACGTCGCAGTGCTGGGCCATGGTCATCCGCGCATGGCGCAAGTGGCGGCGCGGCAATGGTCGCTGCTCAACACCAATTCACGCTTTCACTACGCAGCGATTGCCGAGTTTTCCGAGCGTTTGCTGGCGCTGGCGCCGGACTCCATGGACCGGGTATTTCTGGTCAACAGCGGCACCGAAGCCAATGACCTGGCGATCCGCCTGGCTTGGGCCTACAGCGGCGGGCGCGACATGCTCAGCGTGCTGGAGGCTTATCACGGCTGGTCGGTGGCCGCCGATGCGGTGTCCACCTCGATTGCCGACAACCCCCTGGCCCTGAGCAGCCGCCCGGACTGGGTGCACCCGGTGACCGCGCCGAACACTTATCGCGGCGAGTTTCGCGGCCAGGACAGCGCACCAGACTACGTGCGCAGCGTCGAACACAACCTGGCGAAAATCGCCGCGCAGAAGCGTCAACTGGCGGGCTTTATTTGCGAGCCGGTGTACGGCAATGCTGGCGGGATATCGCTGCCGCCGGGCTATCTGCAACAGGTATATGCCCTGGTCCGCGCCCAGGGCGGCGTGTGTATCGCCGATGAAGTGCAGGTGGGCTACGGGCGTATGGGCCATTTCTTCTGGGGGTTTGAAGAACAGGGTGTGGTCCCGGACATCATCACCATGGCCAAGGGCATGGGCAACGGCCAACCTTTGGGCGCGGTGATCACCCGACGGGAAATCGCTGAGGCGCTGGAGGCCGAGGGATACTTCTTTTCTTCCTCGGGCGGCAGTCCGGTCAGTTGTCGGATTGGCATGGCGGTGCTGGATGTCATGGAAGAAGAACAGCTGTGGGAAAACGCCCAGGTGGTGGGCGGGCATTTCAAGGCGCGGTTGGAAGCGTTGACTGAGCACCATCCCTTGGTGGGTGCGGTGCATGGTTCCGGGTTCTACTTGGGGCTGGAGTTGGTGCGTGATCGGCAGACCCTGGAGCCGGCCACCGAAGAAACCGCGTTGCTGTGTGATCGGTTGCGGGAGCTGGGGATATTCATGCAGCCAACCGGGGATTATCTGAACATCCTCAAAATCAAGCCGCCGATGGTCACCTCCAGGCGCAGTGTGGATTTCTTTGTCGACATGCTGTCGAAGGTGTTGGATGAGGGGTTGTAAGGAGGTTTTTTATCTACATAACTCGATTTTTATCTGGTTTTTAAGCATTTATTTCGATGAGTGGGTCTTAGGGTACTTTAAAAGCCGATTTTTATCCGCTATAAAGTCGCCCATGTCCCCGACGCTATACACTGGCGTCCAGCGTTCCCTTTTCTGTCATCGATCACTGCCACCCTGATCACTGACCACCGCCCAGGAGATGATTCATGAGCCGTATCGTTACCGTCGCCGCTACCCAGATGGCCTGTTCCTGGGACCTTGAAGCCAACATCGAGACCGCTGAAAAGCTGGTCCGTGAGGCCGCAGCCAAAGGCGCGCAGATCATCCTGATTCAGGAACTGTTCGAGAGCCCGTACTTCTGCCAGAAGCCCAACCCGGATTACCTGCAACTGGCGACCACTGTTGAAGACAACGTCGCCATCAAGCACTTCCAGAAAATCGCCAAGGAGTTGCAGGTGGTTTTGCCCATCAGCTTCTTCGAGCTGGCCGGCCGTGCGCGTTTCAACAGCATCGCGATCATCGACGCTGATGGCTCCAACCTCGGCATTTATCGTAAAAGCCACATCCCGGATGGCCCTGGCTACCACGAAAAGTACTACTTCAACCCCGGCGACACTGGTTTCAAAGTGTGGAACACCCGTTACGCAAAAATCGGCGTGGGTATCTGCTGGGATCAGTGGTTCCCGGAATGCGCCCGCAGCATGGCGTTGCAAGGCGCGGAAATCCTGTTCTACCCGACCGCCATCGGCAGCGAGCCACATGACAAGAGCATCTCGTCCCGCGATCACTGGCAACGCGTGCAACAAGGCCATGCCGGCGCGAACCTGATGCCGCTGATCGCCAGCAACCGCATTGGCAACGAAGAGCAGGACGGCTACGACATCGACTTCTACGGCTCGTCGTTTATCGCCAACCAGTTCGGCGAAAAGGTTGAAGAACTCAACGAGACCGAAGAAGGCATCCTGGTGCACAGCTTTGACCTCGACGAGCTGGAGCACATCCGCAGTGCCTGGGGTTCGTTCCGTGACCGTCGTCCGAACCTGTACGGCGCGTTGAAAACCCTCGACGGTTCCCTGGAGTCCTGACCGCCATGACCACTTTGCACAGCACACCTCGCGCTGACGGCTTCTACATGCCGGCCGAGTGGGCGACCCAGACCCAAGCGTGGATGATCTGGCCCGAGCGCCCGGACAACTGGCGCCTGGGCGGCAAGCCGGCGCAGGCTGCCCACGTAGCTGTGGCCAAGGCCATCGCCCGCTTTGAGCCGGTAACCGTGGCGGTCTCGGCTGGCCAGTACGAGAACGCCCGTGCCCGTTTGGACATGCCGAATATTCGCCTGGTGGAAATGTCCAGCGACGACGCCTGGGTACGTGATACCGGGCCGACCTTCGTGATCAATAACAGCGGTGAAGTCCGTGGTGTGAACTGGGACTTCAACGCCTGGGGCGGTTTTGATGGTGGCCTGTATTCACCGTGGAACCGTGACTCCCAGGTCGGCGGCAAGATCCTTGAGATCGAGCGCAGCCCGCGTTACCGCACCGAAGGCTTTGTGCTGGAAGGCGGCTCGATTCACGTCGACGGCGAAGGCACCCTGATCACCACCGAAGAATGCCTGCTTAACCACAACCGCAATCCGCACCTCGACCGTGCGCAAATCGAAGCGGTGCTCAGCGCCAACCTGGCTGTGGATAAGATCGTCTGGCTGCCGGATGGCCTGTTCAACGACGAAACCGACGGCCATGTGGATAACTTCTGCTGCTACGTGCGCCCAGGTGAAGTATTGCTGGCCTGGACCGACGACCCGCAAGATCCGAACTACGTGCGCTGCCACGCCGCACTGGACGTGTTGCAAAGCAGCACCGATGCCCAGGGCCGCTCGTTCACCGTGCATAAAATGCCAATTCCTGGCCCGCTGTATGCGACCGAGGAAGAGTGCGCCGGTGTCGATCCCGTAGACGGCACCCAGGAGCGTAATCCGACCGTGCGGTTGGCCGGTTCCTACGTCAACTTCCTGATCGTCAATGGCGGCATCATCGCGCCGAGTTTCGACGACCCGCTGGACAGTCGCGCACGGGAAATCCTTCAGAGCCTGTTCCCACAGCATGAAGTAGTGATGGTGCCGGGCCGCGAGCTGTTACTGGGGGGTGGCAATATCCATTGCCTGACTCAACAGCAGCCGGCACCGCACAAAATCTGAGTGCAGTTGTAACAGCCGATTTCCCCAGGAAGCGACTGTCAGCCGGGACGTTGTCCTGGCGATTGCAGCAAGCCCATAGCCCGTCAAGGCCGTGGGCTTTTTTGTGTCTGAGCGGCGACAAACTGCGGGTATTGGCATAGCCCTTGTGTCTGTTTTATGACGGTTATCAAGGTGGTGACTGCACGGTTCTGTCATAAACCTTGAGTAAGTTGACCGCTTACGCAGTAGGAGAGAACGCTGGAATGAACGCCGAAATCAACACGATCTACACGCGCACCTCCCATCCCTTGATGGTGGATGGCAACGCGATTCAGGCGCTGGCACTTTGGTTGAAGGCAAACGGCTCGCGACAGATCAGGACGCCTGATCCACGCCGGGTTATGAGTGAGCGATATCCGGTGGGGCTGTTGAGCGAGGATGAGTTGCAGGTGTTGTGTGAGTTGATGAAAGACTGAATAACAGATCCAGATATGCACTGACCTTGTGGCGAGAGGCAAGCCCCCTAGCCACAAAAGTGCAGCAGTGCCTAGAAGCTGTATGTTCCTGTCACTACCAGGTTACGCGGATCGCCCGGCTGAATCTGGAACGCACTGGTCGCCGACGCGTAGTACGTCTTGTCGCTGATGTTGTTCAGCGCCGCCCTTACATCCCATTCCTTCTGCCGGAATCCGGCCAGTGCGTCCCAGCGCCCGTAACCCGGCAGCACTACCGTATTGGCGTTGTCGGCATAACGATCGCCGACCAACGTCAGCCCGGTTTCCGCGTACCAGCCCATCTCGGGCTTCCAGGTGACGAACAGGCTGGCGTTACGCTTGGCCACGTCGCTGATGCGCTTGCCTTCAAAGCCGTTGTTGTCCTTCTCGACCTTGGCATCCTGCAGCCCGACACCACCGCGCACATACCAATTACCGACGATCTTCCCGGTCGCGGTCAGCTCTACACCGCGAGAGCGTTGCAGGCCGCTGAGCAGGGTGATAGTCGGGTCCAGAGGGTCGCGAGTGCGGCGGTTGTACAGTTCCAGCTCGTACGCGGCCAGGGTGGTGCTCAGGCGATCGTCGAACCAGTCGCTCTTGACGCCGACTTCCTTCTGCTTGGTCAGCTCCGGGCTCAGGTCGTTGGCGTTGCCGGCAGCGTTGGGGGTAATGCCGATCAAGCCGCCACCGGTAGGCGAGAAAGTCTTGCTCCAGGAGGCGTAGAACGAATGGTTTTCCAGCGGCGTCCAGACCAGGCCCACGCGCGGGCTGGTGTTGTGGCTGTCGACCTTTTGCCGCGTGTTGGCCACTTTGCTGGTGGTCTCCACTTCAAAGCGGTCGTAACGCAAACCTGCCAGCAGTTGCCACTGATCGTTCAGGCGCAGTTGGTCTTGGACATACAGGCCCTGGCTTTCGACTTCGGTGTGGTTGTTGCTGAAAATCGTCATGGGGCCGGTGTGGCTCAGGTCGTGATTGGGCTGATTCAAGTCAAGCCCGGGCACCGCCTGGCCGCCGCTGTACAGCTTGGGATCACGGCGCTGGCTGCCCAGCTCCACGCCGGTCAGCAGGCGGTGCTCCAGGCCGAAGGTGCTGAAGCCGCCTTCCAGTTCGACGTTGTTGAAGATGTTGCGGGTGGTCAGGTCCTGCTGCCAGCGCTGGCGCGTAACTTTGTTGGTCGACGCGGTGTAACCGGTCAGGTAGGTGTTGTCGAAATCGCTGTCGAGCTTGAACACGCCGAGGGTGTGGCGCAGTTGCCAGCTGTCGTTGAGTTCGTAGGCAAGTTTGGAGCGCAGGGACTGGGACGTGTCGTCGATATAGTCGTGATTGTCGCCATGGCGTGACCGACCTGGGGCAGTTTGCTCACCCGGTTGACGATGCCCCCCTGGCCGCCGCGCCCTTGAGCACTTCGATGCGCTCGATGTTGTGCAAGTCGCGCACGTATTGGCTGTCGTCGCGGATACCGTCCAGGTAGAAGTCACTGCTGGCCTCGAAGCCACGGATACGCAGGCTGTCAAAACGGGTATCGGCGCCGCTGCTGACGTTGGGGATGCCGCTCAGTGCCTGGCCCAGGTCATTGGTGCCGTAGGCGCGCAGGTTTTCGGTCTTTACCGAATCAATGGCCTGGGGCACGTAGCGCACGAGCGTGGCGGTGCGGGTGGCGGTGGTGGTTTCTTTGATGCGCGGATCGTCTTCGTCAGCTTCGGCGCTGATGGAGGTTTCGGGCAGAATGGTCGCAGCGCAGGCAAATCCGGCGGACAGCAATACGCAAAGCCCAATGGTTATGGGCGTCAGGCGAGGGGCAGGCATCAGGGAGTGCATCCGAAAAGAAGGGTAGGAAATAGCTCATTAATGATAATGCTTGCTATTTGCCTGCGTTATTAATTCTTGTGTAGGCTCTCTCGGCAATATGTTACAGAATGTGTTTTACGTGGATATTTTGTCGCACCGGGCAATTTCCTTGAGAGACAGCTGGATGTTCACTCAATGAGCTGCAAATGCGCCTGCCTCATGCGAGAGATGGCTAAATAACACTACTTAGATTTTTTTTGCCTAAATACAGACGATTCACGAAATTGACATGCAGTTAAAGGCGCGGCTAGGATTCGTCCCAACGCCTGTGGCTAACCGCCATGACTTCCCAATAATAAAAGGCCCGCGGCATGTTCAGTCGTCCGCGGGCCTTTTTTTATCCGTGATAAGCCGACACCAAAAGAGCTACACGGAGCCTGGTATCACAGCGCGTACTCAACCAGTAATAAGGAATATAAAAAGATGTTGAATAAACGGATGGGTCTGATTGCTCTGGGGATTTTGAGCGCAACACAGGCAATGGCTAACGACCAGGAGCAATCCAAGGGTTTTGTAGAAGACAGCCACCTGAACATCGCGCTGCGTAATGCTTACATCAGCCGCGACTACAAGAATGGCAAGCAAGACAACGCCGAATGGGGTCAAAGCATCATCGGCAAGTTCGAGTCCGGCTTCACTCAGGGCACTGTAGGTTTTGGTGTCGACGTGACGGGCCAATACGCTGTTCGTCTGGATGGCGGTAAAGGCAAAAGCGGCGCTGGCGGTATCGACTTCTTCAAGCAAGGTGACAGCGGCGAAGCGGCAAGCGACCTGGCCAAGGGCGGCGCAGCTGTCAAGGCACGCATCTCCAACACCGTAATCAAGTACGGCGAGCAGATGCCAACCGTGCCGGTCCTTGAGTACGACAATTCCCGTCTGTTGTCGGAAGTCTATACCGGTACTTCCATCGTTTCCCAAGAGATCGAAGGCCTGCAACTGGACGCTGGGCGTTTCACCAAGGAAGCACGCAAGAGTGCCGAAGGCACCGACAGCGGCGACCTGAAAAGCATCACCTACATCGGTGGTAGCTACAAATTCACCGAAAGCCTGTCGGCCGCTCTTTATGCTTCCGACATGGAAAACGTGCTGAAGAAGCAATACGTCAATGTCAACTACGTGCTGGCCCTGCCAGAAAAACAATCGTTGACCTTTGACTTCAACGGCTACAAAACCAAGCTGGACAAGAGCTTCGCCCTGGTCAACCAAGGTGATGCCGATGCCCGCGACAACAAGATCTGGAGCCTGGGCGCCACATGGGCCTTTGGTCCGCACAGCTTGACGCTGGCCCACCAGCGCAGCACCGGTGACACCGCTTACCTGTACGGTGGCTACCGCAACGATGGCGGCTTTGGCGACGGTGGTAACACCATCCTGCTGGCCAACTCCTACTGGTCCGACTTCAACGGTAAAGACGAGCGCTCCTGGCAGGCAGGCTACGGCCTCGACTTCAGCGCCTTCGGTGTTCCTGGCCTGAGCTACAACATTGCCTACGTGCGCGGCACCAACATCGACGACGGCAGCGGCCGTGGCGATGGCAGCGAGCGTGAGATCTTCAACCAGTTCAAATACGTGGTACAAGCCGGCCCAGCCAAAGACCTGAGCCTGCGTGCCCGCGCGTCGTGGTTGCGCGTCTCCAACAACGCCAGCAAATACAACGTTGGCGGTAACGAAATCCGTCTGTTCGCTGACTACCCGATCAACGTTTTCTAATTGATCTGGTGCAGTGCCTGATACCAGGCGATAAAAAACCCCGACGTGTCGGGGTTTTTTTATGCCTGTGATTAACGCGTGTTGGCGGCGAGTACTCAGGCCTTCACGGGCGCCAGCTTCTTGCAGCCGGCCTTGCGCATCGGGTATTGCTCACATTTGCGCAACACCGTCTGCACCTGCTGAGTGTTCTGCAACTGCTGGTTGGCCAGCAGCTTCTCGGTGATAAACAGCTCCTCCGAACCCAAGTGACGCTCGGCCTTGTCGATCATTGCCAGCGCCGCTTGCCCGTCGCCGCGCTTGAGGTGGTAGCTGATCATCAAGTCATAGGTCGACGGCCCGGCCAGCGACCAGTCCTTGATTGCCTGCAACTCCTTTAACGCCTCGGCGTTTTTGCCCTGGGCCAGGCGCACGGTGTAGGCGGTGCGGCGAATATTCGGCTGGTCCTTGACCGGAGAACTCAAGGCGCGACGGATAAAGGCGTCAGCCTCGGGCACCTTGTTCTTCTCCAGGGCGGCGGTGGCGGCGTAGGCGTCCTTGTAGCCCTGCATGGCCTTGGCCACAGGCGCGGCGTCACGCACTTTTGGCCAGCTCTGGGTGTTAACCCTGGCGCGGCGCTCCTGGCGGTACTCGCGTTGCAGGTATTCGCGCAGTTCCTTGTCACGGTCTATGGCTGACATATGGGAGCGGTTGAAATACTGGCTGGTGGCGGCGATGCTGGTGGTCAGGCCGTCCTTGACCAGCACGTCCAACTCCTGGGTGAAGCGGTTGAGGTTGAACTGCTGCAGCGAGTCCTGCATGGCGTTCTTGCGGGCGGTGAGAAAACCGGTGAGCAATGGTTTTTGCTTGCCCTGGAAATCATTCAGCCGCTCCAGGCTATGAGTGGCCGCGCGGGGTGCGTAACCGGCGCGAATCATCAAGTCAGTGCCCAGCAAATCTGCCTGGTCTTCCTGGCTGCGACCCCAGGCGGTGCTCCATATATTGTCAGAAAAGGAATTGGCCAGCGCGGTGTACAACACAGTGTTGCCGATGGTTTTCTGCGTGCCTATCGGGTCCTTGCTGAACAGCTTCATGGTCCCGGAGCTGCGATCGATACCGGTGTCTGCCGCCATCGTCGCCAGGGCCACGGTGGATGCGACGGTGGTGAACATTTCCTTCTGCTGCTGGAACGCCGCCGAGCGGTCATGGTGATGCAGCAACACATGGCTCATCTCATGGCCCAGCATCGCGGCGATTTCATCTTCGCTGCGCACGTTATCCAGCATGCCCAGAGGCACGAAGATATTGCCGTACGGGTCCGCCGACGGCCCAAAGCCGTAACTGTCGGTGATCTTCACCTGCAACACTGGCAACTCCCCCGGCCAGCCCTTGGACAGGCGTGTGACAATGCCCTGCAAGTACACCTGCAACATCGGGATATCCACCAGGTTCTGCTGGCGCGCCTCGGCGGCCGGCACTGTGTGGCCGTCATAGCTCAAGCGCTGCTGGCCCTGGCGTTGCGGGTCGAGCTTGTAGTATTGGCGCACGTCGGTGTTGTCGACATAGTGGCCCTGGACCCGCGACTGGGTCGACGGCCCCACCAGGTTCAGAAACGCCTGGTCGGCGCCCTTCAAGGTGGCGCAACCACTGAGCAATGCACTGGCCAGCAATAGATATCCCTTCACCGCAATGCTCCCTTATTGATTACAGCCGGCACCAAAACCGATGGTGGAATTGTTGTGACTGTCCTTGGCCAGGCTCTTGGGCATCATCTGGCAGGGCAGGTCCACCACATTCAGCGGCGGGTCGATGCGCAGATCCATGGTGTCCAGCCAGACCTTTTGGCCCGCCAGTTCCACCTGCACCAGGTCCAGCGCCTTGTTGTACTGCAACACGGGCACCGGCTGTTTGGGCGCGTCCTTCTGGGCGATTTCCCGCTCTTGCTTGCCCTGCTCATCCAGCACCGCCACCGGGTCGGCGAGGAACGCCTTGATGGCGTGGGTTTCGGCCAGCACGGCTTGGCTGAAGAGTGCGACGAGTAACACGATGAAGGTTCTGTTCATCCTTGAGTTCCTTGAGTAAGACGAGAAAACGGCATCGTCAGCGGCCACGGTCGAAAAAGGCTTCGATCCGCTCGCTGAACAGCACCAGTGACAGCAAAACAATCCCCAGCACGTTGACCGGCGTGATGTGGTTGAAGTGCAGCAGTACACACACCGCCAACAACACCAGCATCACCAACAGCCACGACAGGTACGGCGAAGAGAAAAACCAGATCTCCTGGCGCCGCCAACGGCTCCAGGTATGCAGGCCGGCCGAGCGCCGGGCGTGCAGAGCCTTAAGCACGGCAATCAACGCCAACAGCCCAAGCTCCAGCCCGTCCAGCCAATTGATATTGAAGAACGGCAGATTCGCCGGCTCCCGGTCGTAATCCATGCCGTCGGTGATCAGGTTATCCAGCGCCATGGCATGCAGATAAATCCCCGGAACCTGCCCGTGCACCGGCGACTGCACCAAGTCGCCCGTGGAAGTAATATTCGCCCCGACCATCACCAGCCGATCACGCAGCAACTCAGCGAGCAAGGCCTGATCCTCCTCGGAACTGACCTCCAGATCACTGGCCGACAAGGTAAAACTGTAAGGGCAGCGCGCCTGGGCCGAGTCATCGAGCTTCCAGAACACCGCCTGGAAAAACTGCGCCACGCCATCCAGCACAAAATTGCGCGACGGCGTGCAATGACGAATATCGGCAATTCGCACCTGCTCCGGCGCCAGCTTCAACCCCCACTGCACCGCAATCGGCGGTAACCGCGCCGCTGCCTCGGCATCCGCCGGCAACTCATCGCACGCCAGCCCTTTGCAAAACTGCCGATACATCGCCAACGCCGGCGTCTCCATCACCCCCAACGCCGTCGGCACCGCCAGCGGATACTTGTCGTCGACGCCATCCCACACTACCAGCGCCGGCCGGCTCACCTGGGCAAAATGCTCCAGCGTATTGGCCTGCCCGTCCTCACCCCGCGCCACCCCGGTATTGGCCAGCCACAACGCAATGCCCTGACGCTGATAACGCTCAAACACATTCGCCAACAACTGACTGCCCCGCGCCGGATCACCGAACGAGTGATCGTGGCTGTACAACAAATCCACAAACAGCGCCTTGGGCTTGTACGCCAGCAAACGCTTGAACAGCTTGCTCTGCTCGCCATACGGCATCGGCCACGAGGTGTTGTTGCGCATCAGATAGGCATCGTCGATCAACACCACCGCGATCCGCTGCTGACCGTCGTTGTGGTATTTGCTGGCAAGCATACGGTTGAGCCACTGCGCGGAGGCCTTGTCGCTTGAGCTGGCCAGACCAAAAGGATCGAGCACAGCCAGCAACACAATAAGGGCAGCGAGCCAATAGCGGCGGTAGTTGAAAAGAGGAGGATTCTTCGACATCCATGTCTCGATAAAGGTGAGTAATGCAGCTGTTCTGGCTGTTCTGTAGGCGCTGGCTTGCCTGCGATGGTCGCTAATGATGACGCGCGCTCACGGGATAAACACGACACCTCTGAACCCATTGCGCAAGCAAGCTCGCCCCACAACCGCCACAGCGAATGCATGGGTTTTTAAAGGACCAAGGAGGGGGTGTCAATTAGAAATATGGCTAAGTGCCATCGATGTGCCCGAGATCACCGCGTTTTTCGGCGAAAAACTTGAAGACGTGCAGTGACCACCGGATTCAACCTGACACAAGCCGCCGAAGCCCTTGGCGTGGGGACACGCAGAATCACCCGTTACAGCAACGGCCGTGAGGCAGTGCCCGTACGTTGGCCCTGGCCTGTCTGGGGAGGGAGAAGCAAGAGCAATTAATAAATCTGGAGCGCAAGGGGGCTTGAGGTTTGGGCGGCACGGCTGATCGTTCTTGAACACGCCAGCCTGTCGTTCATTACCCTCTGATCTGCGATTGGTCGCGAAAGTCAGTGAACGCTCTTGGTTTGTCTTAGGTGAACCGCCTAGCTGATGAGCTTGGCAAAGGAGCAGGACTGTCAAGCGGTGATGTTATTGCGACATCCTGGGCTTAGGGTCGTTGCTGTGAGGTGAGCTGCGTTGGCGAGTAGATAAACGAGCTATCCATGCAGGTCGCTAGTGAATAGCTGACTGTGCATAAAATCTATGAAGACCCGTAGTCTTAGAGAAAGATGTTTGCTTGATGGCCACAGAAGCCTGAACACCCCAGTGTGAGCCGTATAGTCTACTAACACCCGAACCAGTTCGCCGTTTTTGATGGACTTAGAAGTCATGAAGTCAGGTAGGCAAGCAATTCCCAAACCTGAACGAGTCACATCGACAATCACTTCAGTCGTGTTGCACACCATGGTCTGAGGTAGCTCGAAATCCGGCTCTCCGGTCTCAACGCGCAGCGGCCAAGGTTCAACCTTCCCTGTTGAAGGAAACTTGTGCAATAAACATGAGTGCGTAGCGAGATCCGCTGGCCGTTTGGGTACACCGTACTGTGCGAGATAGTCCGGAGACGCCACAATCTGGAGCTGAAAGCCCCCCAGCCTTTTAGAAAACAACCGAGAGTCACTAGGCTCGCCTGTCCTCAACACAGCATCAAAACCCTCCTCAATAACGTCGACCATTCGATCAGAAAAATCAATGTCGAGTTCTATTTCGGGGTATGTGCGCATGAATTGAATGATTGCTGGCATCACTAGACCGCTGACTAGAGGCAAGCTAATTCGCAACTTGCCCCTCGGTTGTTCACGGGCATTGCTTAGCTCCATTTCTGCGGCTTCAAGCTCCGAAAGTATCCGTCGGCACCGCTCAAGAAACAGTGACCCTTCTAACGTCAGGGCAATACTGCGGGTGTTGCGCTGGAATAGGCGTACACCGAGCTTCTCCTCCAGCCGACTAATACTTTTACCGACGCCAGAGGAGGAAATACCTAGTCGTTATCTGCTTTTCATCTTGGGCGCCGGCAGCGTGCTCACGGCAGTTGCTGTGTTCGCAACGCTCGGTCGAGTTAGCGCGCATGATCATCAACCAGTAGATGTAGTCCGTCCCGTGATCGTGGGTGACCGCGAGTGATTGGGCGGATACGAATGAATCTCTCCCGGGTTTTAGACACCTCTGGGGGAGTTATTTTGACCAACTTTGGCAATCGTCACTGGCCATGTGGCGTCGTCGCCCGGCGCGCGGATCGAACGGCGTATTACGCCGGCCGTCGCCTTCGTAACGGGCGTGGAAAGCACGCAAATCCAGCGCGTTCACCGCATCGTTGATGAAATAGGCCAAATGCCCTTCTGGCAGCCACTCGCTCACCGACGGTGGCAACATCAGGGTCTGATTTGGTTAATACGGGCGATAGGTTGTCGTCATGCCTCGACTTTAGCCAACCACAGGCTCCTAACGATTAGCCATATATTTTCTGTGGGTTTACACTAGTCGACATGAGATAAATAGTCACATGGGGCGGAGGGCCCACGCTATGCCTCTCCAGGCTAAGCCATGCGGTAACGGCAACCCACAATCCAGCAGCATTGCCAGTACTTATACCTACGCTGAACTCGGTGCGCCGCAGACCCGGCAACAGGCGGCGCTGGCCACCGAGAGTGCCTTGGCCATCAGTTACAACGGCTTGAATCAGGCGGTAATGATGGTCTCGCCTCGTGATCTGGAAGACTTCGTGGTGGGCTTCAGCCTTAGCAACGGTACCATCAGCCATATCGATGACATTTACGACCTGCGCCTTGCGCAAGGGCAGGGCGCCGCTTGGCATGCCGAGCTGCAAATCAGCAGCCGCGCCTTCTGGAGCCTCAAGCAGCACCGCCGACAACTGACCGGCAGCAGTGGCTGCGGTCTGTGTGGCGTGGATGCCTTGGAGCAGGCGCTGCCGCAGCTGACGCCACTGACACCCTCGGCGTTGCCGGCCGCCGAACACCTGCAACAGCTACGTCGGCGCATCGATACCGCTCAACAACTGGCCCGTCACAGTGGCGGCATGCACGCCGCCGCATTTGTCGATCGCCACGGCGAACTGCTGCTGTGCCGTGAGGATATCGGCCGGCACAACGCCCTGGACAAACTGATCGGGGCCCAGTTGCGTGGCGGCCAGGACAGCCACGGCGGCTTTGCCGTGGTCACCAGTCGCTGTGGGCTGGAGCTGCTGCATAAGACCGTGCGCGCCGGAATCGGCACCCTGGTCAGTCTGTCGGCTCCCACCACCCTGACCGTGGACTGGGCCCGTCGCCATCATTTGAACCTGATCCATGCGCCACACCGCGACGCTCCACGGGTGTACAGCCCGAGCCCCGAACCCACCCGCGACCCCGACAAAACCCGATAGCCCATGCCACCCCCTCACTCGTCAATTCATCTCGACGGGTGAGGGGGTGGCGCATTCGAAACGCCTGATCGCATTCGGCCACTACGAAGCCGGAGCGAATGATCCAAGCGCAATTATTGCACCTGATGAGGAGATAACCATGGAACTCGGCAGAAGACAGTTCTTCAAGGTATGCACTGTCGGTGTCGCCGCCGCCAGCGCCGCCACCCTGGGCTTTGCCCCGGGCATTGCTCAAGCGACCCAGCCGCGCCAGTACAAACTGCTGCGAGCCAAGGAAACCCGCAACAACTGCACCTATTGCTCGGTCGGTTGCGGCATTCTGATGTACAGCCTGGGTGATGGCGCAAAGAACGCCAAGGCGCGGATCTTCCATATCGAGGGGGATCCGGACCACCCGGTCAGCCGTGGCTCGCTGTGCCCCAAAGGTGCTGGCCTGATCGACTACATCCACAGCGAACAGCGCCTGCAGTACCCCGAGTATCGCGCGCCAGGTTCTGACAAGTGGGAACGCATCAGCTGGGACAAGGCGATCAAGCGCATCGCCCGCTTGATCAAGGACGACCGCGACGCCAACTTCATCGAGAAGAACGAGCAGGGCACCACGGTCAATCGCTGGCTGTCCACCGGCATGCTGGCCTCCTCGGCGGCGTCCAACGAAACCGGCATCCTCGACTTCTATTTTAGCCGCGCCCTGGGCATCCTCGGCATGGATTGCCAGGCTCGCCTGTGCCACGGTCCGACCGTATCGGCCCTGGCCCCGAGCTTCGGCCGCGGCGCGATGACCAACAACTGGGTCGACATCAAGAACGCCAATGTGGTGCTGATCATGGGCGGCAATCCTGCCGAGGCGCACCCGGTAGGGTTCAAATGGGTGATCGAGGCCAAGGTACGCAACGGCGCCAAGGTGATCGTGGTCGACCCGCGCTTCAACCGCAGCGCTGCGGTGGCCGACCTGTACTCGCCGATCCGCGCCGGCTCCGACATTGCCTTCCTTATGGGCGTGGTCAACTACCTGCTGATCCACGACAAAATCCAGCATGAGTACGTCAAGCACTACACCAACGCCAGCCTGATCGTGCGTGAGGATTACCGCTTCGATGAGGGCTTGTTCAGCGGTTACGACGAAGCCGTGAAGCAGTACGACAAGAGCAGTTGGGGCTACGAGTTGGGCGAAGACGGTTTTGCCAAGCGCGATCCGACGCTGCAACATCCGCGCTGCGTATTCAACTTGCTCAAGCAGCACGTCAGCCGCTATACCCCCGAAGTGGTCACCAGCCTGTGCGGCACGCCCAAGGCCGACTTCCTGGAAATCTGCCAGATCCTTGGCGAGACCAGCGCGCCGAACAAGACCGCAACCTTCCTCTACGCCCTGGGCTGGACTCAGCACACCAGCGGCGCCCAGATGATCCGTGGCGCGGCCATGATCCAGCTGCTGCTGGGCAACATCGGCATGGCCGGCGGCGGCATCAATGCCCTGCGTGGTCACTCCAATATTCAGGGCTACACCGACCTTGGCCTGCTGTCGATCCGTCTGCCGGGCTATATGAACCTGCCGACCGACAACCAGCCGGACCTGGAGACCTATCTCGCCCAGACCACGCCCAAGGCACTGCAGGCCGGTCAGGTCAACTACTACAAGAACATCCCAAAATTCTTCACCAGCCTGATGAAGGACCTCTGGGGCGACAAGGCTACCAAGAAAAACAGCTGGGGCTTCGACTGGCTGCCCAAGTGGGACCGCGAGTACGACATGCTCAACTTCATGAACATGATGTACGACGGCAAGGTCAACGGCTACATCGTTCAGGGTTTCAACCCGGTCGCGGCCATGCCCGACAAGAACAAGGCCAGCGCCGCGCTTTCCAAACTCAAGTGGATGGTGGTGATCGATCCACTGGCCACCGAAACCTCGACGTTCTGGCAGAACCACGGCGAGTTCAACGACGTCGACACGGCCAATATCCAGACCGAAGTCTTCCGCTTGCCATCGTCCTGCTTTGCCGAGGAAAACGGCGCCATCGTCAACTCCGGGCGTTGGCTGCAGTGGCACTTCGCAGGTGCCGAGCCGCCCGGCGAGGCCTGGCACGACAGCAAGATCCTCGGTCATATGTTCATGGCTGTGCGCGAGCTCTATGAGCAGGAAGGCGGCACCTGCCCCGAGCCGATTCTCAACATGAACTGGAACTTCTCCACCCCTTGGGATCCGAAACCCGAAGAAGTAGCCAAACGCGCCAACGGCTACGCTCTGCAGGATCTTTACGACGACGTCGGCAAGCTGGTGGCTAAGAAGGGCGAGCTGCTGTCGGACTTCTCGCTGCTGCGTGACGACGGCTCCACCTCCAGCTATTGCTGGGTGTTCACCGGGTCCTGGACCGAGCAGGGCAACCAGATGGCTCGTCGCGACAACACCGACACGGGCCTGGGCTGTACGCCGGGCTGGGCCTTCGCCTGGCCGCAGAACCGACGCATTCTGTACAACCGTGCTTCGGCCGACCCGCAGGGCAAACCCTGGGACCCGAAACGCAAGATTCTGGAATGGAACGGCAGCCGCTGGATTGGCAGCGACGTGCCCGATTTTGGCGCGACCCTGGCGCCGGGCAACGAAGCTGGTCCCTTCATCATGCTGCCTGAAGGCGTCGGCCGGCTGTTCGCCGGTGGTAACATTAACGACGGCCCGTTCCCCGAGCACTATGAGCCGGTTGAGTCGCCCCTAGCCAACAACCCGCTGCATCCCAAGGTGACCTTTAACCCGACCATGCGCCTGCTGGAAAACGACGCCAAACGCATGGGCACGCGGGAAGAGTTCCCCTACGTAGCCACGACCTATTCGATTACCGAGCTGTTCCGTCACTGGACCAAGCACTCCAAGCTCAACGCCATCATTCAGCCCGAACAGTTCATCGAGATCGGCGAGACGTTGGCAGCGGAGAAGGGCATTGTCGCCGGTGACACCGTCAAACTGACCACCAAACGTGGCTTTGTCCGCGGCAAGGCGGTGGTCACCAAGCGTATCCGTGCGCTCTTGGTCGATGGCCAGCAAATCCACCAAATCGGTATTCCCTGTCACTGGGGCTACGAAGGCAGCACTAAGAAGGGCTTTCTGGCCAACACCTTGACCCCAGGCGTGGGGGATGCCAACAGCAATACCCCGGAATACAAGGCCTTCCTTGTGAACATTGAAAAGGTGTAACGGAGCGAACTTATGTCCATGCAATCTCAAGACATCATCAAGCGCTCTGCCACCAACGTTCTGACGCCACCATCCCAGGTGCGCGACAAGAAGGCGGAAGTAGCCAAGCTGATCGACGTGACCACTTGCATCGGCTGCAAGGCCTGCCAGGTGGCCTGTAACGAATGGAACGACCTGCGCGATGAGGTCGGCGAGAACGTCGGTGTCTACGACAACCCGCGCGACCTGTCGCCGGATACCTGGACCCTGATGCGGTTCGACGAATACGAAAACGACGAGTCGGGCAAGCTCGAGTGGCTGATCCGCAAGGACGGCTGCATGCACTGTGCCGAGCCGGGCTGCCTCACGGCCTGCCCGCAACCGGGCGCCATCGTGCAGTACGCCAACGGCATCGTCGACTTCCAGTCCGAGCATTGCATCGGCTGCGGCTATTGCATCGCCGGCTGCCCGTTCGATGTGCCGCGCATCAGCAAGCAGGACAACAAGGCCTACAAGTGCACCCTGTGTTCCGACCGAGTCGCCGTCGGCCAGGAGCCGGCCTGCGTCAAGACCTGCCCGACCGGGGCGATCCGCTTTGGCAGCAAGGAGGACATGCTGCACTACGGCGAGGAGCGTGTTGAAGAACTCAAGGGGCGTGGTTTTGCCGGTTCCGGTATCTACGATCCGGCGGGTGTCGGCGGTACTCACGTTATCTACGTCCTGCAACACGCCGACAAGCCGCAGCTGTATCACAAGCTGCCGACTGATCCGCGTATCAGCAGTGCCATTCACGGCTGGAAGGGCTGGCTCAAGCCGGTGGCGGCCGCCGCCTTCTTCATCACGCTGGCCGGAACACTGTTCCACTATGTAGGGGTGGGTCCGCAGACAGTGGATGAAGACAAAAAAGAAGAGGAGACCCAGGTATGAACAAGCGCAACAGCCTTCTGCGTACCCCCTATGTGGTGCGTATCAGCCATTGGCTGATGGTGATCTGCTTCTTCCTGGTGGCCATGTCCGGCCTGTCCTGGTTCTTTCCTTCGCTGAACTGGCTGAACAACCTGCTTGGCGGCCCACAGCTGGCGCGCATCCTGCACCCGTTCCTGGGCGTGACGATATTCGTCTTTCTCGTCTACATGTTCATCCGCCTGGTCAAATACAACCTGCCGGAAGCCAGCGACGGCAAATGGTTCGTCAATATCGGCAAAGTGCTCAAGGGCGAACATGTCGATGAGCTGGACACCGGCAAGTACAACGCCGGGCAGAAGGTGTTGTTCTGGGGGATCATGGGTCTGATCAGCTTGCTGCTGATCAGCGGCGTGGTGATCTGGCGTCCCTACTTCGCACCGCTGTTTTCGATCCCACTGATTCGCATCGGCCTGATGCTGCACGCCATCGCCGGCGTGCTGCTGATGCTGCTGATCATCGGCCACATCTACCTGGCGTTCTGGGTCAAGGGCTCGGTCGACAGCATGTCTACCGGCTACGTCAGCCGCAAATGGGCCCGCATCCACCATCCGCGCTGGTATCGCCAGATCACCGGTGACACCACGAAGAAGGACCACCCATGAGTAGCATCAAGCTCGCCCCGGCTCAGGAACCCACCGGTGGGGTGAAACACATTACGCCACTGCTGCTGCCACGCCTGAATCAGCATTACCAGGTCCGTGCCAGTCGCCTGGTACAACTGGCCGAAGGCCATGCCATGGGCGATTACCTGAAATTCACGGCTGGCATCGCCGCCGCGCAGCAGCGGTTGCTCGACACATTTCCGCTACCGGACAGCGCCAACGCCCGACTTGAGTTGATAGACGGCCAGGCGCCGCTGGATCACGCCCGGCTTCATCGTGACCCTTATTGGCAGCAGGTATTGGGCTGCTTGATTGAAGAACTACGGCCGAACGCCTCGCCTGAAGCGCAAGCGGTGCTCGACGAGCTGGGGGACAGCAGTTCTCAGCAGCTGGAGCAGCTGGCCGACAGCTTGCTCGCCGGCGACTTCGCCCAGGTGGGCAGCGGTCGGGCGCTATTCCTGTGGAGCGCGCTGTCGCTGTACTGGGCTCAGCTCGCCGCACGGCTGCCGCTTGAGGCCAGCGCCGAACTGGGTGAGCAGCGTCAGTTCTGCCCGGTCTGTGCTGGCTCGCCCAGTGCCAGTGTGGTCTTGGGTGGCGACCAGAGCGGCCTGCGCTACCTGCATTGCGGGCTGTGCGAAAGCCGTTGGCACATGGTGCGGGTCAAGTGCAGCAACTGCGAGGAGGGCGACAAGCTTGACTATTGGTCGCTGGAAACCAAGGACGCGCCGCTCAAGGCAGAGAGCTGCTCGCATTGCATGAGCTACCTAAAACTGCTCTACCTCGATCGCGCCAACTACCAAGAAGTCTTCGCCGACGACCTGGCTTCGCTGGCACTGGATGCTGAGGTAGAAAGAGAAGGCTTTGCCCGTAGCGGCTTGAATCCGCTCCTGTTTCCAGGCTAATCATCAAAGGGGCAAGGGATTGCTCCTTTATATGGCATGCGCAGGGTCTCACTTCTGATGCGGTTCATGACATGCGCGCACCGTTAGCGATATTAAGGGTGCGCGCACATAGTCTGTTGGACGCCACGAATGAAAGTGAACGCCATGAATCACTTCAACATCTGATTGCCGGTGTGGATCGAAGCACCCGCTTGGTCAATCAGTTGCTGACGATGGCTCGTTCACCGAGGCTCTTGGTATGCCGCCGCTTGAGTTGGTTGGAGAGTTTTTGGCAAAGCGTAGTGCGGGTGGGGACTCGAAAACGAGGAGGGAGGCTAAGCAAGACTCGTAGCGTGTCAGTTTCGTGTTTTTGCCTAACCCAGAAACGACAAAGGCCAACCCGAAGGTTGGCCTAAGCCTTGTAGCGTATGGTGCGGCACCAGGAGTCGAACTCATTAATAACGTTCTATTATTACTAGCATTTGTATAATAAAGTATAGATTACTACCTCTAAAACTACCCTTATTACCTTGTGAAATTGTGACGCTCATTAATAAGTCTAAGGTTACGAGCTGCCTGAAGATAAAGGGGGCTAGAATTACTAGCCCCTCAGCATGTATAGATACGAGAAACCACTCTTGGGTATACCGTCGGACTAAGTCTTTTCGACTTTTCCGAAAGACTCAAGCTTTATGAACTTAGATTCGTAAGTTTCCGAAGGGAGTTTGATTTTAAGCAACTCGAAAAAATTTTCGTCATGAGTAGAAAGAATGATCTGTCGGTCAAAGCGAACGGCTATATTACGAAGTAAATCGATGGTGGATAGAACGTTGATTGAATCCATGGAGTGAATTGGGTCATCTATAAGAATGGTTTCAACGGGCTTTTCCTCGTGTTGTACATGAAGCGCCCGAGCGAGGAAGATACTTAAGCTAAGTATATTTAACTGCGCTGCGCTGAAATACAGATTAGGCGCAACTCTTTTGCCATCTTCCTCTTCTAGATATACTTCTAGTCTGGGTTTGTCGTCAGGGAATATGCATTCGAATTTTACAATTTTAAACGAAGGGTGTGGATCAATTTTTAGATAAATACGGTTTATTAGTTCCGTATAAAAGAAGCTATCTATTCGTTTTTTTAAACGGCTTTCGACGTTTACAAATTCTTCGCCAAGTTTAATATTTAGGACTGAGTAGCTGTTTAGTTGATCTAGAATTGATGCTAATTCGTTTCGGGCGTTCGATTTATTAATTGCTGGTAGTATATTTTCTAATTGGCCAGAGAAAACTTCTACAAAAGATGCAAGTTTTCGTTGAGCTTCAATGGTGTTAAGGCTCGACTGTTCAAGTTCAACCAGGCTCGCTTTTAATAATGACTCTGAGATTTCAGGGTTAAGATCAAGAAGCCGTAAATTGGATGTAAGCGGTATAATAGTTTCTTCGCTTTTGTTGAGCTCAACAGTCATGGCATCAAGCATAGTTGAAAGTTGATTTTGCTCAAATATCCCCGTTGAATCGCCAATGGTTTTGGTTATTTTTTCTAAATTTTGATTTTCATTGACGATTTTTTCCGAAAGCTCGACTGCTTGAGATTTTAGTTCTTGAGACCTATCACTAAAGAAAGCATGCTCTTCGTTTCTTGCGACTGCATGCTGTTGTAGGTAGGTGCCTACAGTTTGTATCGACGGCGATTTTGAAAGGTGAGCTATTGTGGCTGATACCCATTCAATATCCTCTCGCACTTTTTGAAGTGCAACTAATATCTCATTTGCTTTTAATTCGTTTGCTTTGTGTTGAAAGTTTAGTTCGACATCTTTTTGCGTAAGTTGCGCGGACTCTTCACGACAGCGCTCTAGAAACTCTTCTTTGTCGAGGAATGATAATTTTGCTCTGAGCTCTTGAAGTTGAGCGGTTAACGATTCTATTGTTAGCTTCAGAAGTTGCTGCTGATTCGTGTGGTTGAGGCATTCATCTTGCACTCTACCCAGTTCCGATCTCAGGGCTGATACTTTTTTGGCCTTGAGTTCGTTAATATATTTGAAGGCTTGAGTAAGGTAGCTTTCATTTTCCTGAAGTTTACGTTCGACCTCATTTTTTGCTTTGATGATCGACTGTTGTTGATAAGAAAATTTACTGTTATTCAGGATTTTTTGCGATAGCGCTTCATAAGACTCATGTTTATGGCTGCAAACAGGACATTTATCTGAATGTTCGATTCCTATTAACTCAGAGGCAAGGCTAATAAGTTTTTCTAATGTTTCCGTATCCGCGGCTATGCAAGCTAAACTTTTTTCATGTGAGGTGATTTGTGTTTGATAGGATTCGATGTTGCTGAGTGCCTGAGAAAGCTCACTTGGAAATGTTTGTGGTGCACCTAGGGTGGCTAAATCAGAAGAGTAAAGAATATTTCTATCTTCTGGAATTGAATTTATTCGATTAATCTCTGTTTCGAATGCATCTCTCGCTGCTATGCTGCCATTAAGCCGTTTAATAGAGAGGTCGAGTTGTACAGTATGGTCGTTAATGTCCCTCTGAGTAAATATTATCTGCTCATGTATAGGGTTGATAGCTAATTCAAGCCTGGTAATTTCTGCCAGACGATTTTCGATTGCCAGTTTAGCTGATTGGATTTCCTGCTGTTGAGCTTTCAGTCGATTACTGTTCGCTTCTTGCACATTACGATCAGCTAAAAGTGCGCTCTCATTATGTCTGTGTTTCTCTAAGGCTGTTGTTTCAACGATGTATTGATCGAGTTGGGATGCTGCTGAATCATGTTTGCTGAGCAGTTCACCTATCTGGCTGAGCTTTGTACGAAGCTCAGGTAATGTAGACTGAAGCCTGATTTGCTCATTAAGTAGTATATTATTCTGTTGAAGGGCCTGAAGTCTTTGTGATGCACTGTTAGTTGAATTTTTTGCTCTGTAATAATCAGGCAGGCCTGTTAAGCATGCGTTTACCACTTCTAGTATGCGTTTGTGTTTATCTATTTCTTCTGATATTTCTAATGTTCTTTTTGTAATTTTATTTTTGTAGTTGAGCTCCAAGGTGGAGTCATAGATTGGCAAAATTCTATCGAAGTTTTCGCCTAATTCATTCAGTGAGTCTATAGTGTTGTTTACTAACTCAATAGCCTTTTCCTCTATTGGCTCCTCAATTACTGCCTTAAGGTCAATAGAGTAGGTAGTCAGTTTTTTGATCTGGGCGTTGCATGTTTTTCGTAACGCATTTAATTTGGCTCGATACTTTTCATCATTGCCTCCAAAATGTTTAACGAATTTCTCATATCTTACTTCCGGCTTTTCCTCCTTTAAAAAGGCATCAATGGCGTCTTGTGATAAGAATATATCCGTGAGGTGCTTTGTGCTTTCATCAGTGTTTTCAGGTTTAAAAGCATAGTCACGTCTACCCAGTGCAGCTTTTCTTACATCACGCTCAAATTTTCCATTCCCTGTTACATTGATTTTTACGTAAGACGGAGCATCTTCACTGATATATCTATTCCGAAGGATACTTTGGCCGCTTTCTGCAGTATTCAGATACAACGAGGTACTGTCATTATTAGATCTGAGGCCGTCGCGAATGTATCTCCCTATATTATTGGTGATGGCCCATTCGATAGCATCGTATAATGAACTCTTGCCAAATCCATTGGGGGCGTAGATCGAAACGAAGTTGGCTGCTTCTACGTTTTTTGTAGAAAAATTGAAATTGCCATCTCCTTCGTCGGCATATGCTCTAAATCCGACAATCTCAACATTTTTAATCTTCATCGTGGTTCACCAATGAGACAAGCTTGTCTAGTTGCAATAAGCGTTGGGAGGCTACGTCCTCTTTAGAACCTGGAGGTATTTCATCAAGAGACTCAATAATTATTTGGAGCTCGCTTTTTTTATGTTCTGCATTTGCTTCTAGTATGTCTTTTTGATTTATTAACTCTAAATCATGACCAAGTATTTCGTTGTTGAGTAGTTTGTCAATGTCGTTTTGGATGTGGGGATTGTCAATAACCAGTTTTCGCAACGAGAATTTGTCATTCTCAATCTTATATTTTAAGGTCTTATCAATGGTTTCTGTGCAAAGAAATACAAGGTAAATATTCCAAGCTAGATACTTGTTGTTTAGTTTTGCTTGGAACTCTGTTGCTATGCAGCTTGTAATCTGGCTCCAATACTTCAATAACGTGACATTCGTATTTCCACTGCAGACAAAACAATTGATTGAGTCTGTGGTTCTAGTATCGAAAAGTTTGAAGTCTAGTTCTGGGAATGATTCAGTAAGGAAGCTAATATTTTTACTGCTTTCTGATAAAATCACTATAGTGCTCCTTGAGTTCTTTCAACAAGCAGGCGGCATTATGTTCTTCAGAGAATTGGTTGCCTTTGACATAAAAACTTTGATTTAAAGTCACGCATTCATGGTGAAGTCCGGCCCAATGATAAAGTTTAAACTCCGTCACGGGGTTTATCATCGGAGAGTCTATCCTGGTTTCAGTAGGGTAGACTTTCCCAATATCCGCGATAACTTGCTCTAGCGCCTCTGGAGGTGGGGTGTACATTCCCTCTGAATCTGCCGTGCTTACAATGATGATACCTCCAGGCTGTAACCCTCTTAGGTCAGACGTGTAGATGTCTCTTAATAACCACATCCAATTTTCTTTTGTTGCTTTGAATAGGAAGCGTCGCTGGGATGAGTTTTTTTCGAGATAGCCAAAATCTACTGTTTTTACTTCATCAATTAGTGCCGCTATAATAATTAGCTCTAGGTAACCTATCCAAAGCATGACTTCAAGAGCATGTTCACTAGGTGAGTTGCGGATGAGCAGTTGTTCTTTATAACGCTCGTGTATATCTTTCGGCGTGGGGAGATTTTGTCGATCAAGCTCTGCAGCAAAGTCGTGTAATATACTTTTTAAAAAATCAGCCCCGGTCGGTGTTGAAATGCCTCGGAATTGAAATGTCCTACTTATTATGTTGGAAAATGAGTGTAAGTGAGGGGCAAGAATTGGCTCATAGTCATCATTTTTTTCCAAGAGCCGATCTATTGCTTCCAGCGGGATACATTCTATTTTCCCATGAAACTCACGGGTAGAGTTACCTTCGACTTTTGACTCTATGCCGCAAAGAAAAATATCAATTTCTAAATCTCTAAATACACCTCCTCCTGAAACACCAACTATCTGATCGTGACCCGGTTTGTTTTCAAGAGTGACAACAAAGTGATCGGGTCTGATTTTTCCAGTGACTCCACGAAATTCGTTGAGCTGCCTTTCGCCAACTTGGTCTTCTCGGGTTTCTGGATAGCCACATACATGTACTATTTGATCGCGGTCAATCTCGTCTATACACCTGAGTAAACTTGATGGTATTTTTTCTCTGGTCTTGAGAATCGCAATATCATTATCAGGGTCTATAATTCTGTTGGATAGCTCAATTTCTAATTCGTTGTATGTTGTAACAGTTATCTGGCCAACATCAAAATACTCGCCACTATCTTCGGCAGTCTCTATCACATGTTTTGCTGTGAGTATGTATGTATAACGATCGTTCGAGGGCTGGATGACTACCCCGCTTCCGCCATTTACACGTACTGTATGGTCACGCATTTTTTCTGAAAAGTCAGCCAAGACAAAAATCCCCGTTCAAACCCTTTAGTTTACCTTCTAGTTTTTCTATTTCTTGTTGTGTATAGATGGTTTTAATTATTTCGGGATAATTGAAGTAAATTGTGGCGTTTGGATTGTGGTGGTGAATGCGTGCAAAAGTAAGCTTGTTTGGCAAGCCGTGTCGAGAACCATCCGTGCTTACTACGTAATGGTCACAATTTATAAGGTCTAATAGTTCTGGGCTAGTATTCGCTTTGCTGCCATGATGAGATAATTTCACGAGATCAGCGGTGATGGGATTGGATTTTGAATAGTTAAGTGATCGCAGCCCATCTGATATTTTACTCGGTGGGGCGTCACCTAATAACAAAATTATTTTGCTTTGGAATTCTATAATGCAACTTATTGAGCTATTATTGTGTATTGAATTGTCTTCAATAAATGCATCATTATTTAATAGCTGTTCGTATGTTTGTTTATAGTCTGTGTTGCGTTTTGAAGTAAATGGTGATGTCTGTTCTTTTTCCCATTTTCTTAGTAATCGCTTTATGCCTGCTTCATCTGGTGATAAAAAACGAATTTTAACATTTTTTAGATCGTGCTCCATTGACTGTAAGAATAGTTCTCTTTTCCATATTCCAGCATCTGTAATCAGCTTTTCGAATGTTATCCCTTGCTTGATGCTCGTTTGTGAAGACCCGCTAAAGTTGCCGCGTAATACATTCTGGCTTACGTCAGCTAATTTAAAGTGTTCATGAATGAGCTGGCCTGAATTAAAAACTACTGATCTAGTAAGATTTCGTAGGTGATGGGGGGGCTCGAAGCCTTTTATGAGCCCACCAATATGATCTTCATCAACATGGGTCATGATGAGCAAATCTATTTGCCCGCCGTTACCTGCGAGCTCATCAAGCATTTTCCTTAGTGCGCCATCACGATGGTCACCTACTTCCCGAGGGGTGAAGGCTGAGGGGGGGCCCCCATCAATAAGAATGGTCGAGACTCCATCTTCATCTATAGCAGTGATGAAAATCGCATCGCCATGCAGCGCCTTTAAAAAACGTACCTTCAATGGCATCTTCGACTCCTTTTTTGCAAGAGCAGCGCTGTAGTACGAACCTGCCATGTCTAAGCACATGGTGCTGGGCGCAATCCCGTCATTATGCCACTACAACTGCAGAATCGGCATTCGCGGAGCGATCTAGTCTCAGATGGAGTCCGATACTGGGTACCCAACCATTTTTTTTGTTCGTTTTTGCAGCAAGATGCTGACCTTGCTGTGACATTTGAACTGCCAAGGTTTTCCTAGGCGTACGGTGATCAGTTGCATGGTTAAAACGTAGTAATAGCACGTTGCTCCTGCATGTTTGTTCAGGTAGTGATCCAGGAACCATAGGAGATGCTTTCGCTGCCAAACCCAGGGATTGTCGCGTTGCCAACGCTCAGCAATTGCTTCTTGGATGGCCTTCGACTGACGAAGATGACGCTTGCGGGTGGAATGCGATCCGGTCAGAACGCCCACCAGGAACAGCTCCATATCGAATGGCTTGCTCATGCTCGACCACCGATGTAAGCCGATACCACGTCGATACGGCCGTGCCCGAGTTCATAGCTGAGTTGGTCTCGGGCCTGCCGATCAAGGGGCCGGTCAAACTGGTCGCAACGACCATCATTATTGATGGGCGCGGGATAGTGGGTGATTTGCTCATAGCGTTCGCACGCATAGGCCGCGCGCAGTTCGTGGAAGCCTTTGAGGTTGTGCGTATGGAGGATGTCTCGGGTGGGGCGTACGACGCGTTGCTGGAAATCGAGGTAGCTCTCGTTCGGTGCCAGTAGGTTGCGGCTGCCATGCGGTAAGACCTGCTCGGCATATCTGAGTGCTTCGCGAACATGGTCATCCACCATGATCCAGCGAGGTGCTGTTGCTCCGCCGCGGCCACCTTTGGTGCCGTCCTGGATGTTGATCCTCCCGAGTTGCTCGGCTTCTCGTTGCAGTCGAGGAAGGTCGGCCAAAATCGCCTCACGCAAGCGCATGCCGGTGGCTCGCGCTAACTGAGCGATGGCCGCAGCGCGCGGCTGCTGATGTTCGCAAAGTTCGTCAACGATCCACTTCACGTATTCGCGGTCTTGGCCTTGCGGCACCGAGCGACGGACGCTGGTACGCCGCATTCCCAGCGCCTTGCTCGGACTCGGCACTTTCACATACTGATCACCGCGAAGCGCAGCCATGGTTCGGTTCACGCTGGATAACCGGTTTTGTGCGGTGGCGATGTTTATAGCCCCATGTTCAACTTGCTGCCGCAGATGTCCGGCATAGTCCAATAAGATCTGCCGATTTATCTGCCGCGCATCGTTAAACCCCGGCCCATCCTCCGACCGACACCACCGCACAAACGCCTGCCAGCGATCACCGTGCGCCTTCACCGTGCCGTAATGCCCGCGGCCAAACAGATCACGTAGCGCCTGCGGCCCGGCATAACTCAGTTGTCGGCCATAGCCAAAATTTCGCCCATCCCGTCTGCCTACCGATGCCATGATCAAACTCCTCTCGAAGCCAAAATCTTTGAAACCTTCCCCACGTCATCCCGCCAAGAATGTTGAGTGTTATCAGGGATCAAGGCCCCTGCGACCTGTGAGGGTTGTCCACTAACGCGGGACTGGCGGCTCTTTACGACCGGGAGCCTGGGCATCTCATGATCTGGCCTCCTGAACACTTCCGAGGAAGCGGGCGGGTGGGGGCTGCATCGGCTGACGAAACCAACGCCGCGAGATCCTGAGTCAGGTAAAAGCAGTGATGCGATGACCGGGGCATGCCTGACTGTCAGTCAGGTGCAGTCCATTCCTTGGGCAGCGGCACCATCATCTACATCGCTGTTGCTGGTGACTTCGGTGTTTGTCACGCCGATTGTCACGAGGGGGGATGCCGCAACGCCTTGTACGAGTTGGGCTGCAGCTGCGGTAGGAGCGCCCGTCTCTTTCCGGGAGAAAGAGACGGGCGCAGGTTGGCGCAATGAAATGGCCAAGCGGATAGGTTGCTGCAGGGCAGCTATGAAAGAGTATGAGTTGCCGCAGTGGGCACACTGATAAAAGTAGGCATCCATCACATCACTGTGACCGTGCGAGCCGCCGGACGCTAATCGCACTTTGGGTGAACCGCCACGGTGTGGCGTAGCCTTAAAGGTTCTGGCTACCTGGGTTGCTGTCAACGACAGCGCTTTGCCCGATCTTTTCTACGCTTGTGGATAATTTGGGTCAAGGCTCGAATTTTCGGGAGTTCTGCGGCTGTGGATGAAATTATCCACCGGTGGAAATCAGTGGTTTTCCACAGACAGTTGCGTGGGCTTTATATTTTTTTTAGTGAGGTCCATCCAAGCAGGGCGGCTTTGCAGCCCTGTTTGGATGGACCCGCGTGGACAAGCGGATCACTGAGATATGAAGACCGAGCGCTTACTCGGTTGCGCCACGTTTTGCTTTTAGGCGAGTAACGTTCGCTCCGGTCTGGTTCGCGAATTCATGTGGAGTGACGTGCTCCTGCCGGTTGGCCTCCAGATACCGGCTCCACCAGTTCATGATCAGCCTACGCTCCTCGATGAACTCTGCCTTGTGAATGTAAGCGGCGCGGACGTTGTTGCGTTCCTTGTGGCTCATCTGTCTTTCAATGGCGGTCTCGGACCACAGTCCAGATTCAATCAGCGCACTACAGGCCATTGAGCGAAAGCCATGGCCGCAGATTTCAGTTTTGGTGTCGTAGCCCATCTTTCTGAGTGCGCTGTTCACCGTGTTTTCAGACATGGGCTTCCAGGGCTTGGCATCGCCTGCAAACACCAAGTCGAATTTGCCGGTGAGGACGTGGATCTGTTCAAGCAGGGTCACGGCTTGCGGCGATAAGGGTACAAGGTGGATGTCGCCGGCCATCTTCGTACCCCTTGTTGAAAAGGGTACTCCGTCCAACGCGGGTCGAGTGTCCGGTATCTCCCAGGTGCCGCGCTTGAGGTCGAACTCGCTCCAGCGGGCGAAGCGCAGTTCGCTGGAGCGGACGAACACATGCAGCGAGAGCATGACCGTCAGCCGGGTAAGTGCGCGGCCTCTGTAGGTGTCGATACGCTCCTGCAATTCAGGCAGACGCGATAAGGATAAAGCAGGGCGGTGAATCACCCTCGGAGCTTTGATCAAACCTTCAAGGTCGGAGGCAGGGTTTGCCACGATCTGTCGAGCACGTTTCGCCTCGCGCATGATGCTTTGCAGGTAGTTTTGTACCCTTAAAGCGACGTCAATCGTGCCGCGTTTCTGGATCGCTTCCAGAGGTTGCATCAGGTCATGGGTGTCCAGATCGACAATAGAGCGAGCGCCGATCAGCGGGAAGACATGGGTTTTGAGACGGCTCAGGACGGTCTTGGCATGGCCCGGAGCCCATTTGGCAGACATCGCTTTGTGCCAGTCCAGTGCGGCGCTTTCAAAGGTTCGGCCTTTGATTGCGGCCTGCGTCTTGGTTTGGTGTTTGGTCTCTATGGGGTCGATGCCTTTCGCCAGCATCCGCTTGACCTCCAGGCGCTTGTTGCGCGCATCGGCGAGGCCGACCACGGGATAGCTGCCGAACGAGGTCAGTCCTTCGCGTCCATCAGGTTTGACATACCTGAGACGCCAGCCTTTACGGCCATTGGGTTGGACTAGAAGGTAGAGGCCGTCGCCGTCGAAAAGCTTGTAGGCGCGGTCGGTGGGCTTGGCTGAACGGCAAGCCGAATCGGAGAGTGGGGCAGTGGTGCGCGACATAAGGGTACTCCTCCCTTTATCGAATGACCTTACCCCTATCTTTATCCTTAAAACGGCTGGTATCCATAAGATTTTGGCGGAATCCGACGGAACGCCAAAACGAAAAAACCCGCCAGAAGGCGGGTTTTTCGGGGGTTCCAGAGATTTTGAAAGCCTTCTCTGGAACCTTGGATGGTGCCGGCACCAAGAGTCGAACTCGGGACCTACTGATTACAAGTCAGTTGCTCTACCAACTGAGCTATACCGGCGTGTTAGGGCGCTGATTATAGCGATTGGCAAGCGTCTGTAAACCCCTGAATTCTTACTATTTTTCAGATACCCAGCTTTTTCCCCATCCGCTTCGTAGCAACCCCTTGGATTCAACCTCACCGCACGCGCCGTCGACACCGCCCGAAGGTGGTTTCCCAATGCACCGCAGATTCCCCGCTATCCATTTTTTGGGTGGTCGCCAATTGCTATCACGCGAGAGTCTCCCAACCCCGCGCTGGCCTCCTGAACTCGGCCAGCGCAAGTCACTGGAGGACGCAAGGCCGTGGGGATGTCCCATGGAGTTTCGGTTTTCCTGACGGCCGCATGTATTGGGCGGATGTGCGGTTTGTCGGCACGGTCGAGCAGGTTGAAGGGGGTCGGGTGAAGGAGTTTGTCGAACGGGCGGTTTTCAGCAGTCGTATTTGTGGGATGTTTAAGTTTGCGATTGATGCGTCATTAAGTTGTCTTTTTACCGCTTGTCTAAAGTGTTAATTCGAAAACACCAAAATAATGACACCTACATCACCCTGTCACACAATGCCCAAATAAAGGCGCCCACAAAAAGACCTTCGGTAAGCGGCAGTACCAGCTGACCTTTCACGTCTTTGATGCGCCGTGACAAGGGAGTGTAGGTCGTGAGCCGAGCCGACGATATTTTTGTGTTGTTCGATAAGAACACTGCCAGTAATGATCATGAGACGACTTCGATGCGGCACTTTTTCGAAGATGTCCCGGTCGACGAGAGTACCGCCCCCGGCATGGGAGGGGGTCCGTCGTTTTCGCGTTATGCCCCCTCAGCCAATGAACAGCCGCAACCGGCCAATGCCACTGCGCGCCACGCCAGAGTGGTGGCGTTGGTGTCGGTCAATGGTGGTGTCGGCCGCAGTACCCTGGTGACGGCATTGAGCAGCGGTTTACAGCGTTTGGGGCAGTCGGTGCTGGCCCTGGACTTGGACCCGCAGAATGCCTTGAATCATCACTTTGGCTTGAATCACGCCTTGCCCGGTATCGGTCGCACCAGCTTGCGCAATGAGTGTTGGGATCAGCTTGTCCAGTCGGGTTTTTGCGGCTGTCGGGTGGTGTCTTTTGGCGAGACGGATATCCATCAACAAGACGACCTGCTGCGTTGGTTGAAACAGGAGCCGGGCTGGTTGGCGCAGCACCTGTCAGGCCTGGGCTTGGGCGAGCAAGACATCGTGATCATGGATACCCCCGCTGGCAATAATGTCTATTTGCACCAGGCATTGGAGGTCGCCGATGTGGTGTTGGTGATTGCCCAGGCGGATGCTGCGTCCTTGGGTACCCTGGAGCAGATGGACCTGTTGCTGGCGCCGCACCTTGAGCGCAATCCGCCGCTTCGTTGTCATTTTGTGATCAACCAACTGGATGAGACTTCAGCCTTCAGCCTGGACATGCTCGATGTGTTCAAGAGGCGTCTTGGGGACAATCTGCTGGAGGTAGTGCATCGCGACTCGGCTATCAGCGAGGCGCTGGCTTTTGGCGATGATCCGCTGGATAACGAGGCCGCCAGCATGGCCTGTGACGATATCCATGAGCTTTGCCGCCTGCTGATCAGCCCACGAATCTTGCCCTGAGTGGCCGGGTTATGCCGTTACCGCCAGATGCTTATGCACAATCTGGTGGTTGGAAATGGGCTGAAACAGCCATTTTGTAGCGCTGCACTCATTGGGCTGCAACTGCCTGTTTTGCGTGCGTTTTATTTGTTGAACAAAAAATGATCAGTCAGCATTTTGCTCTGTAGCGCTTGCTGCTACGGCCTTCGCCAGAATTTCATCAACAGAGTTATCCACAGGCTGCGGCTGGAAAATCTGCCCCTAAATCGCGCTCGGCCAGCACCATCAGGTTGCGCGGGGTCAGCGCCGTTTCGCAGAAGCGGCCCACCTGCACGCTGTAGCCGTTTTGCGCGAGAAACAGAGCCAGATCCAGCACCAGCCACATTTCCAGCGGGCGCCGAAACAGGCCGCGCACCAATTCCAGGTTTCGCACCTCGGCCAGGCGTTGCCAGCCCTGCGTTTCCAACGTCGTCCAGTCCTGTTCGCCTGTGGATAATCCCTTGAGCGCTGCCAGTTCCTGGCAGTAATCGGCGAAAGGCTTGCCCAGCCAACTGCTGGGCAGCGACGGTGTTGGTAGGTAGTCATCACGCCCGCGCAGTTGCCGTTGCAGCTGATCAAACCCCAGGCGCCTGGCCATTGAGATGTCCCGTTGCTGGCGGACCCTGGCGCCGGCGGTGACGGTTTCGCTCAACGGCAAGCCGAGCTCTTCCACCGACAGGCGCAAAGCCGAGCGTCGGGCGGGGTCGGACAGCGGCTGGTACTGCTCGGCGCTGATGCGGTTATAGCAGCAAGGAGCCACGGCCATTTGATTACAGCCAGCGGTGCTTGCCAGTTGCATCAAGCGTACATGCAGGTCGCCGCAAGCGTGCAGGGCGACGGGTGTGTGTTTGCGGTTGAGTTGCAGCGCGGCATCCTCGGCCATCACATCCTGCTGGCAATGGCTCGTGGGCAATCGATGATGCTTGCTCAGGGCCATGCCGGCAGCGATCAGGGCGGGGTCGTATTCCAGGCACGTCAGTTGTTGTCCTGGTTGCAGCAGCCTGCGGCCGAGATGGCCTTTGCCCGCGCACCAATCGAGCCAGTGTGTGGAGCTGTCGGCAAACTGCAGGGCGGCGCCGAAGGCCTCGATCTGCTGCCACTTGCGGCCGGGAACGTCTACGTTCAAGCGCGGTGGCGCAGGAGCAAGGGCAGCCGTCGGCAAGTTATCCACAGCACTAAGCGTCCGGGATTGGGCTGCCAACTGAGGAAACGGTGCGGGTGCTGGCAACGTATGTGGCTGGTTATGGCTGCTCTCGGCCTCGGCCAGGGAGCGTCGGCGCAGCCATTGGGCCAGCTCGGGATGCCTGGCTTCCCACGGCAATTGCAGATGGGTAAAGGGCCGTGGCTGCCACAGCCCTTGATGTTCGGTGAGGAAGGCATCCAGCGCCTGGAAGCGGGCGAGCAGGTACTCACCCGTCAACCGGGTTTCAGCGTCCCTGGCAGGCATCGACCCGCAACCAGCTTTCCAGCAGCTTGAAGCCGCGTACCAGGATGTAAGCCATGAACAGATAGAACAGCCCGGCGGCGAAGAAGATCTCCACCGGCAGGTAAGTGCGGGCAATGATGGTACGGGCCATGCCGGTCAGTTCCAGCAAGGTCACGGTACTGGCCAGGGCGCTGGCCTTGAGCATCAGGATCACTTCGTTGCTGTAGGCCGGCAGGCCGATGCGCGCCGCCCTAGGCAGGATGATGTAGAACAGCGCCTTGGGCTTGGACATGCCCAGGGCCCGCGCTGCCTCGATCTCACCCGGTGGAATGGCCTGGATTGCGCCGCGCAGGATCTCGGCGATATAGGCGGCGGTGTGCAGGGTCATGGTGGCGGTGGCACACCAGAACGGGTCGCGCAGATAGGGCCACAGGGCGCTCGCGCGCACGGCGTCGAACTGCGCCAGGCCGTAATAGACCAGGAACAACTGCACCAGCAGCGGCGTGCCACGGAAGAAGAAAATGTAGCCGTAGGGCAGGGCACGCACGTACCACAGGCGCGACGATCGAGCGATGCCCAGGGGGATCGCCAGCAGCAGGCCGACGACTACGGCAATGGCCACCAGCTCCATGGTCAGGGTTGCGCCCTGGGCCAGTTTGGGCAGCCATTTGATGATAACGGTCCAGTTCAGGCCCAGGTCGAAATGCGACAGCCAGCTGTAGTCCCCGTTCATTGCGTGCTCCTCGCAAAGCCGCGAGCGGCGCGTTTTTCCAGGAAGTACATGCCGGTCATGGCCAGGACGGTGAGGCCCAGGTACATGAAGGCGGCGACCATATAGAACGTGAAGGGCTGTTTGGAAACGCTCACGCCGATCTGCGCGTGGCGCATGATTTCTTCCAGGCCGATCACCGAGACCAGCGCGGTGTCCTTCATCAAAATCATGAACAGGTTACCCAGCCCCGGCAGAGCGATGCGCCACATTTGCGGCATGATCAAACGGGTGAAGATTCGGAGCTTCGACAGGCCCAATGCAACACCGGCTTCACGGTGGCCCTTGGGGATTGCCAGGATCGCGCCACGAAACACTTCAGTGGCGTAGGCGCCGAAGCACAGGCCCAGGGCGATCACCCCGGCGGCGAAGGCGCTGAGGGAAAGGTCGGGGTTGCCGAAAAACTCCCCCAGGGCCCGCATCATATTGACCGTGCCGAAATAAATCAGCAGTACCCACAGCAGTTCGGGAATGCCACGAACCAGCGTCGAGTAAGTGCCGCCAAGCCATTGCAGCGACTTGTACGGGGAAGTCTTGGCCAAGGCACCGGCCAGGCCGAGTACCAGCCCCAGGCACAGGGCCGTGAGTGCCAGTTTGACGGTCATCAGCGCGCCGGCTGCGAGCGCCGGGCCGAATCCGTAGAGATCGATAGTCATGGGTGTTTATTCATATCGCGGCAGGCATTGCGAAGGACCGACGCGCTCAAGCGAGCGCGCCGGGCAGGCAATTCAGGATCATTCGATACTGAAAGGGAAGTACTTGTCGTTGATTTTCTTGTAGGTACCGTCGGCCTTGATTTCCGCCAGAGCCTTGTTCAGTCGCTCGCGAAGCGGGTCGCCTTTACGCACGGCGATACCGACCTTGTCGCTTTCTACCACGGGCTCGCCCTTGAACTCGTAAGCCTTGCCGGCGTCGGTCTTGAGCCAATCGAATTGCACGTACTTGTCCGCCAGAATCGCGTCAACGCGACCGGAAGTCAGGTCGAGGTAGGCGTTTTCCTGGGTGTCGTAGAGCGTGGTCTTGATATCGTCGCCCAGGTTATCTTCCAGCCAGGTGCCGGCCAGGGTCGCACGCTGCGCACCGATGGTCTTGCCTTTGAGGTAGGCCTTGTCGGTCTTGAAGTCGGTCGTGGTTTTAGGCGCGATGAACTGCAGCTTGTTGGAGTAGTACGGGTCAGTGAAGTCGACGGCTTGCTTACGCTCGTCGGTGATCGACAGCGAAGAGATCAGGAAGTCGAACTTCTTGGCGTTCAGGGCCGGGATGATGCCGTCCCAATCGGAGACGTACACTTCGCATTTCTCGACTTTCATCTTGGCGCATAGGGCGTCGCCGATGTCTTTGTCGAAGCCGACAACCTGGCCGCTGGCGTCTTTATTATTGAAGGGCGGGTAGGCCGCTTCGATCCCCATTTTCAACGTCTCGGCTGCAGCTGTGGCGCTGAAGGCCATGGTGACGGCGGCGGCCAGGAGGAATTTTTTATAGTTCTGCATGCATGTTGCTCCGTTAGCGGTTGCTGGACATGAATTGTTTGCAGCGCGCCGAAAGCGGGTTGTCGAACACCTGCTGTGGCGATCCTTGCTCTTCGACCAGGCCCTGGTGGAGGAACACCACTTCGCTGGACACCTGGCGGGCGAAGCCCATTTCATGAGTGACCAGCAGCATGGTGCGGCCTTCTTCGGCCAGCGCGCGGATCACATTAAGTACTTCCTGGACCATTTCCGGGTCAAGGGCCGAGGTAGGCTCATCGAACAGAATGACTTTGGGCTGCATCGCCAAGGTACGGGCAATCGCGGCGCGTTGTTGCTGGCCGCCGGACAACTGCGCGGGGTAGGCGTGGCGCTTGTCGCTGATGCCGACCTTGGCCAGCAGGGCTTCGGCGACTTCGATGGCTTCGGCTTTGCTCTGGCCGAGCACCCGGCGCGGGGCCTCGATGATGTTGTCGAGGACGCTCATGTGCGGCCACAGGTTAAAGTTTTGAAACACAAAACCGATTTCGCTGCGCAGGCGGTTGATCTGTTTACCGTCGGCCGCCACCAGCTCACCGTTTTTCGCGGCCTTGAGCTTGAGCTCTTCGCCAGCCACCAGAATTTGCCCTTGATGGGGGTTTTCCAGCAGGTTGATGCAGCGCAGGAACGTGGACTTGCCGGAACCGGAGGAACCCAGGATCGAGATCACATCGCCGTCGCGAGCGGTCAGCGAGATGCCTTTAAGCACCTCCAGCTCACCGTAGCGTTTATGCAAGTTGCGGATTTCAAGCGCGGGCGTGGCCTCGGCCATGTGGGGTCCTCATTGTGTTCGTTGCGTTCCTGCTGTTGGGCCGCCTTCCTGGCGAGGCGCCAAGCTAGCATAGCGTCTGGATGACAGCCAACAGCGTTACCAGGGGTAAATCGGCGGTGTGCGGCAGGTTGTCGCATCGGCGCAGCAGTGTGTCGCGCCATCAACAACCGAACAGCCGTTTGAACCCGATTCGCCCAAGGCTTCGCGTAAAAAAAGGCGCGATGGTGCCAGCTTTGGCCGGGTGTTGGAAGGGTTAAACGGGCAAACGGTCCCTATCAGCCCTCTAATGGGGCGCCACGTACTTTTTATGTGTGTTCTTGGTGCGTTCATTCGTTCTTGAAGTGAGTCGCCGGGTAACGTTGTGGCGGATTGCCAGTAATCTCAATGACTTGCGGCGGATGACGAATTTCCTTACAGCCCGCGACAAACTTGGCTTTGTTACATTTTGGCGCAAATCTTGCGTAAAAAATAAAGAACGCTCTGTTTGTTTCTTTTCACGAGAAAGACGGCAGACCGAGTGGACCGTATTCGCAATTCCTCGCAAAGGTGTGTCAATGAGTCGTACGCAAAGCTCCAATGACCTCGAACAGGGGCTTAAACCACGGCATGTCACCATGCTGTCGATTGCCGGTGTGATCGGTGCCGGTTTGTTTGTCGGCTCCGGCCACGCGATTGCCGCAGCGGGCCCAGCGGTGCTGTTGGCCTATGCTGCTGCCGGGACGCTGGTGGTGTTGGTGATGCGCATGCTCGCCGAGATGGCCGTGGCCTCGCCAGACACCGGCTCGTTTTCCACGTACGCCGACCGGGCGATCGGTCACTGGGCGGGCTTCACCATTGGCTGGCTGTACTGGTGGTTCTGGGTCTTGGTGATTCCGCTGGAAGCCAACGCCGCCGCGACTATCTTGCATGCCTGGTTCCCGGACGTGGCGATTTGGGCATTCACCCTGATCATCACCTTGCTGCTGACCGCCACCAACCTGTTCAGCGTGAAGCACTATGGCGAGTTCGAGTTCTGGTTCGCCTTGATCAAAGTCGTGGCGATCATTGGTTTTGTAATCCTTGGGATTCTGGCGATTTTCGGCTTCTTGCCGGGCAGCCAGGTCAGCGGTGTCTCGCACCTGTTTGACACTCAAGGTTTCCTGCCTAACGGCATGGGCGCGGTATTGGCAGCGATCCTGACCACCATGTTCTCGTTCATGGGCACCGAGATCGTCACCATCGCGGCCGCCGAATCGAAGAACCCTGGCCAGCAAATCTCCAAGGCCACCAACTCGGTGATCTGGCGGATTGGCCTGTTCTACCTGGTGTCGATCTTCATCGTTGTCGCACTGGTGCCGTGGAATGATCCGGCGCTGGCGGCTGTCGGTTCCTACCAGACGGTGCTGGATCGCATGGGCATTGCGAATGCCAAGCTGATTGTCGACCTGGTGGTATTGGTCGCGGTAACCAGTTGCCTGAACTCGGCGCTGTATACCGCTTCGCGGATGCTGTTCTCGCTGAGTCGTCGCGGTGATGCTCCGGCTGTGGCCAAGCGCACCAACAAGAGCGGCACGCCTTATTGGGCGGTGTGGTTGTCCACTGGTGCGGCGTTCCTGGCGGTGTTTGCCAACTACGTGGCACCGGCTGCGGTATTTGAATTTCTGCTGGCCAGCTCTGGCGCCATCGCGCTGTTGGTGTATCTGGTGATCGCGGTGTCGCAACTGCGCATGCGTCAGAAGCGTATAGCGGCGGGCGAGAAAGTTGCCTTCAAGATGTGGCTGTTCCCGGGCCTGACCTATGCGGTGATCGTGTTTATCGTCGGCGTGCTGACAATCATGCTGTTCCAGGAAGCGCACCGCGTGGAGATCATGTCCACCGGTATCTTGAGCTTGCTGGTGGTTGCGGCGGGGCTGTTTGTGTCTCGTCGGCGCAGGGGCCAAAAGGTGGGGGCTGCAGTGCTCAACTGATGGGTTGAAATACCCTTTGCCGCGCAATGCGAAAACCTGTGGGAGCCGGGCAAGCCGGGCTCCCACATTTGTTTTGTGTTAACTCTCTGAGTTGGTCAGTGCCTGGGATGCCGCCAAGTAATCGACCTGAAACTCCGGCGATTCAACCCACGCCAACGCCGCCGCTTGATCATCGCTATCGGTCGCCCACTGCCGATACTCGATCAGCGCCGCGATGATAAAGTCGGTCGCTTCTTCTTCGCCTTCCTGCTCCAACACCAGTGCCAACAATGGATGTGCCAGGAACGCCGCGCACAGCGCCTGTTGACTGGTTTCGCCAGCGTTGCGCATTTCCACAAACAGCTCGGTCAAATCCACCGATTCAAGATCAATGCGGCTGTCGTCGCCGTCAAAGGCATCCTTGGGCGCGCCGGCTCGCTGGGTGCGGTTCTGCTTGGCCTTGGCTTTTGCCCGGTGGGCGCGTTTTTGCTGTTTGTTCGGCGAGGCCATGGGCTCACGTCCTTGGGTCAGGATCTGGGTGGGCTATTGAAGCGCAGCTCTGCGAAAATCCCAAGGGTTTCTAGGTACGATCCATCACTCGGCGCCCCGGTGTATCTGCGGCCAGTTCGCCTTGTCGCAGCCACGCCAACGCAATCGGCCACAACCGGTCCTGATATTGGCTGCGAAAAAACGCGAAATGCCCGACTGCCTCTTCGCCAATATCCTGCGGCGCAATCCGCAGATGCGTGCGCTCGCCCGCCTTGAAATAACCCAGCAGACGCTCGATGGCCGCCACCGTCCCAAACGGATCATCGGTAATGCTGATCGCCAGGATCTGCGCTTTCACCCGTGAGAATGGCAGCTCGCCCAAGGCACGCCCACTAGGCCGTCCTTCATAACCTGGCGTCGGCGTACTCCAGTCGCGCACTACGCCTGCAGGCGTGTCCTCAAGCCAACCCAGCCGCTTGCCAGGGAAGTATCCACAGAGCGCCGTCACCAGCGGCATCACCACATGCCACTTGCCAAACATCCACCAGCGCCCGCTCGCTTCATAGTCGCGCCAGTAAGCAAACTGCGCGCCTACCGTCACCAGTCGCCGAATCACCGCCCCTGAGGCCCCGAGCCCTGCCGCGCAGCCACCAAAACTATGGCCGACCACATCAATTGGTTGCCCTGGAAACTCCCGCTGCGCTCGCTGCAATATCGCCTCGAAATCCAGCACGCCCCAATCCGACCACGACGCCTTGAACCCGCGCAACGAGCCGCTGCGTGATTCGCCGATGCCACGGTAGTCGTAGGTGATCACGTCAAAACCGTGAGTGAACAGGTAATCGGCAAAGCGCGAATAGTGACGGCAACGTACCGACGTGGCGGCGTTGATGATCACTACGGGGCGTTCGATGTCGGTGCGAATATGGCGCCAGGTAAAGCCGCCGATAAGGTGACCGTCGGTGGCGGGCTCGCTGAATGTTTCGGGTTGCGGTCGGGTGGGCAGGTTCATGGCGGCTCGATCCCTTGCGCTTTCGTTGGGGCTACAGAAGCCCATGCGCAGTTTTATAGGAGATCGAAGCTAACAAATTTCGCACGCCAAAGGCGTAGAGATTTTACGACGCTCGACCTTGGTCCCGCAGATGCATAGGCTGACAGCCTTTCGCCCCATCCGAGACGCCCCATGACCCGCGACACCCTCGAACAAAACCAGATCCCGGTCTACTTCGTCGCCGTGCTGCTAGCCGCCGCCCTCGGCCTGCTGGTGCCTTCGATGGCTCAAGGCCTGGGCGCGCTGGTCACGCCGGCCATTGCGGTGCTGATGTACGCGATGTTCCTGCAAATCCCGTTTCTGGACCTGCGCGAGGGCTTGAGCAACAAGCGCTTCATGTCGGCGTTGCTTCTGGCTAATTTCATCTTGATTCCGCTGCTGGTGTGGGCGCTGACCCGTGGGCTGGTGGAGCACCCGGCGATGCTGGTGGGGGCGTTGCTGGTGTTGCTGACGCCGTGCATCGATTACGTGGTGGTGTTCACCCATATAGGCAAGGGCGATTCGCGCTTGATGCTGGCAGCGACGCCGATTCTGTTGCTGCTGCAACTGCTGCTGTTGCCGGTGTATTTGAGTTTGATGCTGGGGTCGCAGTCGGGCGTGGTGGTTTCAGCGGGGCCGTTTGTCGAGGCATTCCTGTTGCTGATCGCCGCGCCGATGCTGCTGGCGGTACTGACGACTTCCTTGGCCCGGGGATCAAAAGCCATCAGCGTCTGGAACGATGCCTGGGCCTGGTTGCCGGTGCCAGCAATGGCATTGGTGTTGCTGGTGGTGATCGGTTCGCAGATCACTTCGGTGGTGCGCGATATCGGCCTGCTGGCGCCGGTGATCCCGGTGTATATCGGCTTCGTGTTGCTGGCGCCGCTGATGGGCGCTCTGGCTTCGCGGTTGCTCGGGTTGCCTTCGGTGACGGCGCGGGCGGTGACGTTCAGTGCATCGACCCGCAACTCCCTGGTAGTGCTGCCCCTGGCGCTGGCGTTGCCTGAAGACATTCGCGGGTTGGCCGCCGCCGCGGTGATCATGCAAACGCTGGTGGAGCTGGTGGGGGAATTGATCTATATCCGCCTGATTCCGGCGCTGGTATGGCCCGCAGGTCGGTAAGCGGGTGAGTGTTCAGGATCGTTCAATGAGAGTCTGCCCCAGACCTGGTTATGCATAGGGCCTATCCAGTTGCTCTGGTATGAAGCCTTTTTCCCGAGACGAGGTTTTGTTCGCGCGATTGATGAAAACTTTATCCTTACCCAGCCCCGATCTATCAACGAATATGGGCTAGTGAATCGCAGACAACAAAAAACCCGCACTAGGCGGGTTTCTTGTGTGCTTTCAGGTGTGCTTGGCATCACCTGAAAACGAAAGGTGGTGCCCAGAGACGGAATCGAACCGCCGACACGGGGATTTTCAATCCCCTGCTCTACCGACTGAGCTATCTGGGCAACGGGGCGCATTAAACGGGTTTTTCAGGGGGTCGTCAAGCAAGTTTTCAAAAAATATTTAATTATTACCGTCGCTTACGGGCCAATCCCCCATTTTGATCACTTATTCAGCAGGTGGTACGTAGCCGTCGGCCTTGGCGTAATCCTCGCCGGAAAAGAACTTGTCCATCTCGCCCTGAAGGTATTTGCGGTCTTCGGCGTTCATCATGTTCAGGCGTTTTTCGTTGATCAGCAGGGTCTGGTGCTTTTGCCAGTCGGCCCAGGCTTTGGCGGAGACGTGATCGTAGATGTCCTGGCCCTTGGCGCCGGGGAACGGGGCGCGTTCTAGGGCGGGCAGTTCTTCGTGGTACTTGCGGCAGATGATGGTGCGGGTCATGACGAAACTCCTGCGTTCAATACTTCAGCCGCGCGCTTCAGCAGTTTTTTCACCGGGGCGGCAAGGCCCAGGCGCGGCGGGGTGGCGAGGTTATACCAGAGCCAGTCGGCCTCGGCCACGTGATGAGCGGATTCCTCGACCTGGACCAGCCAGGGTTCGATAGCCAGTTGGAAGTGGCTGAAGGTGTGGATCAAGCTCGGTAGCTCCTGGTGCCTGCCCAGTGCCAGCGAGTGCTGGTTGGCCAGGTGTTCCAGGTCGTTCAGGTCATCGAGCTCCGGCAAGCTCCAGAGGCCGCCCCACAAACCCGTGGAAGGGCGGCGGTAAAGCAGGATCGCGCCTTCGCCGTTGGCCAGCAGCGGCATCAGTGTGCGCTTTTGTGGCACGGTCTTGCGCGGCTTGGGGATCGGGTAGCGTGTCTCCAGGCCCAGCATGTGGGCTTCGCAGCCTTTTTCCAGCGGGCACAGTAGGCAACTGGGTTTACTGCGGGTGCAGAGGGTGGCACCCATGTCCATCATCGCCTGGGTGTAGGCGTTGACGCGGTCGTGAGGGGTGAAGCGCTCGGCGGTGGCCCACAGCTGCTTGGCGACCTTGGGCTCGCCTGGGTAGCCCTCCTGGGCAGTAAAGCGCGCCAGCACCCGCTTGACGTTGCCATCCAGGATTGGCGCCCGCAGGCCCATGCTCAGGCTGGCAATGGCACCTGCGGTGGACAGGCCGATACCTGGCAGCTCGATGAGTTTCTCGACATTCTTGGGAAACTCGCCGCCGTATTCGGCAACCACGATTTTCGCGGTCTTTTGCAGGTTACGGGCCCGGGTGTAGTAACCCAGCCCTGTCCACAGGTGCAGTACTTCGTCTTCCGGCGCTGCGGCCAGGGCTTCGACCGTTGGCAGCGATGCCATGAACCGGTCGAAGTAGTTCAGTACGGTGCTGACCTGGGTCTGCTGCAGCATGATTTCCGAGACCCACACCCGGTAAGGGGTGATGCCCTGTTGCCAGGGCAAGTCATGGCGACCGTGGCGGTCGTACCAATCCAGCACCGCGGTGGAAAATTGCTCGGTTCTCATCGATTGAACAGGCCTTTCAGAGCGTCTTTGAGCTTCGGGTTGACCTTGTCGAGCTTCTCTTCAAGCTTTTCGCTGAGCTTGTTGCCCGCCGCCTTGACGGCGACCTGGCCCAGGCCGTCCTTGTCCAGACGGCAGGCCTTGGCGCCCAGTTCCAGCGGGCCACGGCAGCGCAACGGAACTTCGATGCCTTGGAAGTTGGAACCCACCTGGCAGGCCGGGTCCGGCATGTCGCGCTTGTCGCCTTCGACGATGATGCCGACGCGGTAATCCATGCCCAGCACCCGCAGGTCGACGTCACCGTTGCCGTTGACGGTCATGCCAGGGATGCGCACTTTCAGGTCCGGGTTGCTGGCGACGCCGTTACGGAATGTCAGGTTGCCCTTGAGCTCCTGGAATGGCGTGTCCTTGCCCCGTGGCTCGCTGGTGAGGGTTTTGCGGTTGAGCAGGGCAATGCCGGTGCACAGCTGTTGCTCAAGGTTTGCGTTAAGCAGCACGCCATTGTTGATCACAAAGCTGGCGGTGCCATTGAGGCTGTCGATCAGCGCTTTCTGGCTGTTGCCGCGACCGCTGAGATTGCTGTCGAGGGTGATCTGGCCCTTGACCGGCGGGTTCTGCCCCTGGCTTTGCAGGATGCGCTCAACCGGTACTTGCTTGATGTGGGTTTGCAGCGCCAGTACCGGCACATCCTCACGCACATCGAGGTTGCCGTTGGCCTGGAAGGTGCCGTTATAGAGGCCACCGCTCAAGGTATCAAGCTTGAGCTGGCCGCCTTGGCCGGAGGCTTTCAGGGCGGCGTTCTGGATCGGCAGTTTGCTCAGGGTCAGTTGGCCGAACGACAGGTCGGCATCCACGTCCAGGGTGCGCAGGCGGGTCAGCGGCAGCAGCTTGTCTGTGCTCCAGGCGCCCTTGGTCGGGGCGTCCGGCAGCGGCGTGGTGCCGCCGGCGGCCATGGCGCCCGCTTCACTGCTCTGCACTTCAGCCTGGCGAGCGACCGCTGCGCTGTTGGCAGCCTCGGACTTGGCCGGTAGATAGTTGTCGGCGTTGAAGGTGTCGGCCTTGAGTTGTACCCGCAGGGATTGCTTGGTGAAATCGTCCACGGCTACGCGACCGGTGAAGGTGCTGGCGTCGAGTTTCAGGTTCAGGTCTTCCAGGGCCATGCTGGTAGGCGTGCCCTTGAGGCGGCTGACCAGCTCGACCTTGCTCAGGCTGCCCTCGGCCATGGCTGGCAGGGGTTGGCCGACGCTGTCGAGGAACTTCGCCAGGTCAAACTGGGCAACCGACAGGGCGCCGCTGATCTGTGGGGTCTTGTCCAGGTCGTTGACCTTCAGTTCGCCAAGGGCGCGCAGTTGGTTAACCGAGAACTTGAGGTTGGTCCATTCGGCAATGTTGGCCGACATGTCCACCAGCAACTGGCCCTGGGTGGCGAAGGTTATGGTCTTGCCTTGCAGCGGCTCGCCGGTGGCTTCGCCTGCGACTTTCATGTCTTCGAACTGATAGCGCTTGAGGGCGCGATCAAAGCGCAGTGCGCCGCTGAGTTCGCTCTTGACCCGCATGACCGGCTGGTTGCTGCCGAAAAACGCGGTGAGCTTGATCGGGATGCTGGTGCCTTCATGCACTGCGCCGGTGCTCAGCTGGATACTTTCGGCGCTGTACTGCCTGCCGGTTTGTTCGTCGTTGTATTCGATGCGGGCGTTGTTGACCGTCAGGCTGTCGATGTCCAGGCGGACCGGTTGCGCCGGTTTTTCCGGGGTTGGCGCAGTAGCCGGCACCGCAGCAGTTGGCGCTTCGGTGCTGGCGGCAGGTGCGGCCTTGCCGATGTCTTCCCAGTTGCCGTGGCCCTGCTTGTCGCGGTTGAGGCGCAGGTTCAGGCCTTCGACACGCACATCGCTCATCTGCACTTCGCGGCGCAGCAGCGGCAGCACCCGCACCGACAGGCCGAGCATCTGCAGGTCGGCGAACGGTTGGGTCGGGTTGCTCAGGGTCGCAACGCTGGCCTCGTGCAATTCAAGGCCCAGCCATGGGAACAGGCTCCAGCCGATATCGCCATTGAGCGTCAGCTCGATGTGGGCCTTGTCGCGGGCAATCTGGCGAATCTCGTCTTTGTAGTCGTTGGGATCGAAGAGATGGGTCAGGGCAAAGCCTAGAGCCACAATGATCAGCAACAGCCCGAGAAGTACCAGACCCAGGATTTTGCCGAACGCTTTCATGGGCGAGTCCTTGTATGTCGATTTCAAAATTTAGCCGCAGAGTATAACGCCCGCAGGCCCGCGACTGTGCACGGATCGTTACATTGTATCTAGAGGCCCCTGCTGATCCCCGTGGGCACGGTAAAACGGAATCCTGGCGTCAGAAAAAACAGATAGACCAAAAAAGGTGATGTCAGTTTGGTTTTTCTGTCATCCACAGATGCTAATCTGCGCGCGTTCGTCCGCCTTCTGCGACTTAACGTCGCGCTTCAATGGAGCTTCACTCAACAAAACGGCCACGCTTTGCGTGCAAGGCCGAGGGAGAGAGCGCCTGACGGACACATACTAATAACTGGGGGAAACACCAATGAGCACTAGCACTGCGGCAGGTCATATTGCCGCACAGCCTGCTTTCCTGTCCAAGGAACGCATTATCGCCAAGCCGGGGTTCAACCGCTGGCTGGTACCACCGGCCGCCCTGGCCATCCATTTGTGCATCGGTATGGCCTATGGCTTCTCGGTGTTTTGGTTGCCGCTGTCCAAAGCCCTGGGCGTCACCGCGCCGGTCGCTTGTACGCCGGACATGAGTTTTATCGCGCAAATTCTCTCTTCCCAGTGTGACTGGCCCATCTCCATGTTGGGCTGGATCTACACCCTGTTCTTCATCTTCCTAGGCTGCTCGGCAGCGATCTGGGGCGGCTGGCTGGAACATGCCGGGCCGCGCAAGGCTGGCGTCGTGTCGGCGCTGTGCTGGTGTGGCGGTCTGCTGATCTCAGCGTTGGGGATCTATACCCACCAGATATGGCTGATGTGGATCGGCTCCGGGGTCATTGGCGGTATCGGCCTGGGCCTGGGCTACATCTCGCCCGTTTCGACCCTGATCAAGTGGTTCCCGGACAAGCGCGGCATGGCCACCGGGATGGCGATCATGGGCTTCGGCGGCGGCGCGATGGTGGGTGCTCCGTTGGCGGCAGCCCTGATGGGCCACTTCGGTTCGCCGACCGGCGTTGGCGTTTGGCAGAGCTTTCTGGTGATGGCTGCGATCTATTTCGTGTTCATGATCGGTGGCGCCTTGTCCTACCGCGTTCCGCCCACCGGTTGGAAGCCTGAAGGCTGGACGGCACCTGCGAAAAAAGCCAGCAATTCGATGATCACCCACCGTCACGTGCACGTGAACGTGGCCTGGAAAACTCCGCAATTTCGTCTGGTGTGGCTGGTGCTGTGCCTGAACGTGTCCGCTGGCATCGGCATCCTTGGCATGGCTTCGCCGCTGCTGCAGGAAGTGTTTGGTGGCAAGTTGCTGGGTAATGACCTGGCGTTCGGCCAACTGGATGCAGGGCAACTGGCTTCCATTGCTGCCATCGCTGCCGGTTTCACGGGTCTGCTGAGCCTGTTCAACATCGGTGGCCGGTTCTTCTGGGCGTCGTTCTCCGACTACCTGGGCCGTAAAAATACCTACTTCGTGTTCTTCGCCCTGGGCTTTGCCCTGTATGCATTGATCCCGAACCTGGGCCATCTGGGCAACGTGGCACTGTTCGTCGCGGCGTTCTGCATCATCCTGTCGATGTACGGCGGCGGTTTCGCTACCGTCCCGGCCTACCTGGCGGACCTGTTCGGTACGCAAATGGTCGGCGCGATCCATGGCCGTCTGCTGACGGCGTGGGCGGCGGCGGGCGTGTTGGGCCCGGTGCTGGTCAACTACCTGCGTGAGTATCAGTTGAGCATCGGCGTGGAGCGCGCTGCAGCCTATGACATCACCTTGTACATCCTCGCCGGCCTGCTGGTGTTGGGCTTTGTCTGCAACATGCTGGTACGTCCGGTGGCAGACAAGTACTTCATGACCGACGCTGAACTGGCCGCCGAACAGGCACTGGGCCATGACAAGGGCGCCGATTCCAGCACAGTGCTGGAATGGAAAGCCTCTTCAGGCAGCGTGCCGTTGGCTGTGGCTGCCTGGCTCGCGGTAGGTATTCCGTTGGCGTGGGGTGTTTGGGTGACCCTGCAGAAGACGGCGGTACTGTTCCACTAAGCAGACCGTCAAGCGGGCGCACCATCCTGGAGCGCCCGCTTGTACTGACATGTCTATCCCCGACACCCTTCGCTTCAACTCATCAGTCTTATCCCCTCCGATGTTTCTGTTTAGCGCTCGCGCCCCTATAATGGCTGCCTTTTTCGCCCAATGATTTTGCGGAGCTGGTGATGGCCGAACGTAAGGCGTCAGTCGAGCGCGACACTCTGGAAACCCAGATCAAAGCCTCGATCAACCTGGATGGCACCGGAAAGGCCCGATTTGATATCGGTGTTCCTTTTCTTGAGCACATGCTGGACCAGATCGCCCGTCACGGGCTGATCGACCTGGATATCGTAAGCAAGGGCGACCTGCATATCGACGACCACCACACCGTGGAGGATGTCGGTATCACCCTGGGTCAGGCCTTCAGCAAAGCCATCGGCGACAAGAAAGGCATCCGTCGCTACGGTCACGCCTATGTGCCGCTGGATGAAGCGCTGTCGCGGGTGGTTATCGACTTCTCCGGCCGCCCAGGCCTGCAGATGCACGTAGCGTATACCCGCGCCACCGTCGGCGGTTTTGACGTTGACCTGTTCCAGGAATTTTTCCAGGGCTTCGTCAACCACGCCAACGTCAGCCTGCACATCGATAACCTGCGTGGCACCAACACCCACCACCAGATCGAGACCGTGTTCAAGGCCTTCGGTCGTGCCCTGCGCATGGCTGTGGAACTGGATGAGCGCATGGCTGGGCAAATGCCGTCGACCAAGGGCGTCCTGTAATGCAGACGGTCGCGGTTATCGATTACGGCATGGGTAACCTGCACTCGGTGGCCAAGGCTCTTGAGCACGTAGGCGCTGGCAAGGTGTTGATCACCAGCGATGCCGAGGTGATTCGCGAAGCCGACCGGGTGGTGTTTCCCGGTGTCGGCGCAATTCGCGACTGCATGGCCGAGATTCGCCGCCTGGGCTTCGACGCCCTGGTGCGCGAAGTCAGCCAGGACCGTCCGTTTCTTGGTATCTGCGTGGGCATGCAAGCCTTGCTCGACAGCAGTGAAGAGAATAACGGCGTCGACTGCATCGGCCTGTTCCCTGGGCAGGTGAAGTTCTTCGGCAAAGACCTGCATGAAGACGGCGAGCATCTGAAAGTCCCGCACATGGGCTGGAATGAAGTTCGCCAGACCGTGGATCACCCGCTGTGGCACAACGTCCCTGACCTTGCGCGCTTCTACTTCGTCCACAGCTACTACATCGCCGCCGGTAACCCGCGCCAGGTGGTAGGTGGCGGACACTACGGCGTCGACTTCGCCGCGGCCCTGGCCGATGGGTCGCGCTTTGCGGTGCAGTTCCACCCGGAGAAGAGCCATACCCATGGCCTGCAGTTGCTGCAGAACTTCGCTGCCTGGGACGGGCGCTGGTAATGGCCAAGAAGGCCAAGCCGCCGATCCTCAACCTCACTCCCCAGCAGGAGAGTGAGGCCACGGACAAGATCAAACGTTTCATGGAGGAGCGCTTCGAGCTCAAGCTCGGCTCGTTCGAGGTGGCGGAAGTCCTCGAACTGTTCACCACTGAAATTGCTCCGCACTATTACAACAGGGCGATTTTCGATGTGCAGACGCACCTTAAAGAAAGGTTCGAAAGCATCGAAAGCGACTTGTGGGCGCTCGAAAAACCCTGATTTTCCGAGCAATGCTGAATATCGAATAAGGTTTGCCAGATGCTGATTATTCCCGCTATCGATCTCAAGGACGGCGCCTGCGTACGTCTGCGCCAGGGCCGCATGGAAGATTCCACGGTGTTCTCCGATGACCCGGTGAGCATGGCTGCCAAGTGGGTGGAAGGCGGTTGCCGCCGTCTGCACCTGGTGGACTTGAACGGCGCCTTCGAAGGCCGCCCGGTCAACGGCGAAGTGGTCACTGCCATCGCCAAGCGCTACCCGAACCTGCCGATCCAGATCGGTGGCGGTATCCGCTCCCTGGAAACCATCGAGCATTATGTGAAAGCGGGCGTCAGCTACGTGATCATCGGCACCAAGGCCGTGAAAGACCCGGCGTTTGTCGCTGAGGCTTGCCGCGCGTTCCCGGGCAAAATCATTGTCGGCCTGGACGCCAAGGACGGCTTTGTCGCCACCGACGGCTGGGCTGAAATCAGCACTGTACAGGTCATTGACCTGGCCAAGCGCTTTGAAGCCGACGGCGTGTCTGCCATCGTTTATACCGACATCGCCAAAGACGGCATGATGCAGGGCTGCAACGTGCCGTTTACCGCCGCGTTGGCCGCAGCAACGAAGATCCCGGTGATCGCTTCCGGCGGTATCCACAACCTGGGCGATATCAAGTCGCTGCTGGACGCCAAAGCGCCAGGAATTATCGGCGCTATCACGGGCCGCGCGATTTATGAGGGCACGCTGGATGTGGCCGAAGCCCAAGCCTTTTGTGATGGCTACGCGGTCAGCTCCAAGTCGTAAGCTGCAAGCTGCAAGTAAAAGAAAATCTGCTTCTACTTGCAGCTTGTAGTTTGAAGCTTGCAACTCTTATCGGAGATAAGCCCATGGCGCTGGCCAAACGCATCATCCCTTGCCTGGACGTCGACAACGGTCGAGTGGTCAAGGGCGTCAAGTTCGAGAACATCCGTGACGCCGGCGACCCGGTGGAAATCGCCCGTCGTTACGACGAACAGGGCGCCGACGAGATTACCTTTCTCGACATCACCGCCAGCGTCGATGGTCGCGACACTACGCTGCATACCGTCGAGCGCATGGCCAGCCAGGTGTTTATCCCGCTGACTGTCGGCGGCGGTGTGCGCACCGTGCAGGACATCCGCAACTTGCTCAACGCGGGTGCCGACAAGGTCTCGATCAACACTGCAGCGGTGTTCAATCCGGAGTTTGTCGGCGAAGCGGCGCAGCACTTTGGCTCGCAATGTATCGTCGTTGCTATCGACGCCAAAAAAGTCTCAGGCCCTGGCGAACCCCCGCGCTGGGAAATCTTCACACACGGCGGTCGCAAACCTACCGGGCTGGACGCGGTGGAGTGGGCGATGAAGATGGAAGCCCTGGGCGCCGGTGAAATCCTGCTGACCAGCATGGACCAGGACGGCATGAAAAACGGCTTCGACCTGGGTGTGACCCGCGCCATCAGTGATGCCCTGGGCATTCCGGTGATCGCGTCGGGCGGTGTCGGCAACCTGCAGCACCTGGCCGACGGCGTTATCGAAGGCCACGCCAGTGCGGTACTGGCGGCGAGTATTTTCCACTTTGGCGAATACACGGTGCCCGAGGCCAAGGCCTACATGGCCGCACGCGGCATCGTCGTTCGCTAAACGTCACTGGACACCATGGCAGGCTCGCGGCACTCTTGGGCTTGCCATGGATTTCGGTAACTCTTCATGTTCAAAGACCTTCTTCTTGCCCTTGCCAGCATCTCGATTTTGTTGGCAGGTTCGGCCCAAGCCGCAGAGCGGCCTGACGCCTCCCTGGTGCTGCTGACGGAAAATTTCCCGCCCTACAACATGGCGAAAAACGGCAAGAACTTCGCCAAGGACGAGAACATCGAAGGTATTGCCGTGGACATCGTCCGCGAGACCTTCAAGCGTGCCGGTATTCCCTACAACCTGACCCTGCGCTTCCCTTGGGAGCGAATCTACAAGCTCGCCCTGGAAAAACCGGGTTACGGTGTGTTTGTGATGGCGCGCCTGCCGGATCGCGAAGCGTTGTTCAAGTGGGTTGGCCCCATCGGCCCAGACGATTGGGTGCTGCTGGCCAAGGCCGACAGCAAGATTCAGCTGACAGACCTTGAGCAGGCCCGGCGCTACAGAATCGGCGCTTACAAGGGCGATGCCATTGCCCAGACCTTGGAAAAACAGGGGCTCAAACCGGTGATTGTGCTGCGTGACCAGGACAACGCGCAAAAACTGCGCGATGGCCAGATCGACCTGTGGGCCACCGGCGACCCGGCCGGACGTTACCTGGCGCGGCAGGTCGGCATTACCGGGCTCAAGACCGTGCTGCGCTTCAACAGTGCCGAGCTATTTCTGGCACTGAATAAGGACGTGTCTGATGAGGTGGTGGCCAAGTTGCAGGTAGCGCTTGATCAGCTCCGCAAGGACGGCGTGGTGGACGAGATCATGGCGCGGTATCTCTAGCGGTAAGCCCCATTCTTCCCGTGCCCGGCCATGGCCTTATTACTGCGCACACTGATCATCAATTTTATATCAATCCACTCGATGCCCTGGGCCTTGAGCTTGGGCAGTTCGCGCTCAAGCACCGCCAGGGTTTGCGGGTAGGGGTGGCCGATCATTACCGCCGAGCCCTGTTTATGAGCCAGCTTGATGGCGGTCTGCAGTTGCGTAGTAATCGCCGCTTCGGTGCGCTCGTCATCAAGGAATACGTCCCGCGAAACGCTGGCCAGGCCGATCTTCTGCGCCTCGGCGGCGGCCACGGTCTTGGCACTGGTGCGGCTGTCGACGAAAAATTTTTGACGGCGCTGCAACTCACCCATTAGCCAGGCCATGGCTTCAGGTTGCGCGGTCATGCGGCTGCCCATGTGGTTGTTGATGCCAGCGGTGTAGGGCACGGCCTTGAAGGCAGCGTCCAGGCGCTTGCCCAGCTCTTCGATGGGCAACTCCGGATGCCAGGCGAAGGGACCGGTGGCGGGGTCCATGGGCATGTGCAGGATGACGATCTTGCCGGCACGGTGGGCTTCGCGGGCGAATTCGGCGGCATGGGGTGTATCGGGCATGATCGCCGTGGTAACCGGGCCGGGCAGCGCCAGCACGCGCCGATCTCGCGGCAGGTTCTGGCCCAGGTCGTCGATGATCAAGGTCAGGTAGGCTTTGTGGGGGGAGGGTGTAACGCTGGCAGGGTTGCCTTGGGCAACCCCCACACAGCACAGCAGAGCGATGATCAGTCCACAGCGCATATCAACGGCTGCGGGTGATGCTCAAGCCCTTGAGCAGGCTCAAGGCCTGGGCCAACTGGTAGTCATCGTCCTGTGGCATCGGCTTGGCTTTGGTACCGCTGCCGGTTGGCTGGTCGGCACCGCCGTTGCCATTGCCCAGGTGACCCTGCAAGTCGGCTTCCTTGAAGTACTCGCTGTCCTGCTCGTTGGTGATCTTGGCCCTGCGCACTTCGATGTCCGGCACGATGCCCTGGGCCTGGATCGAGCGCCCGTTCGGCGTGTAGTACAGCGCCGTGGTGATCTTTAGTGCGCGCTCGTTGTTCAGCGGCAGCACGGTTTGTACCGAACCCTTGCCAAAGCTGGTGGTGCCCATCAGTACGCCGCGTTTCTGGTCTTGCAGGGCGCCGGCGACGATTTCCGAAGCCGAGGCACTGCCGCCGTTGATCAGCACCACCATTGGCACGCCTTCGCTCAGGTCGTTGCCGGTGGCCGAGAAGCGCAGTTCGGAGTTGGCGATACGGCCCTTGGTGTAGACGATCAGGCCCTTGGTGATGAAGTGGTCGACCACTTCCACTGCCGACTGCAGCACGCCGCCTGGATTGTTGCGCAGGTCGAGGACGATGCCGCTGAGTTTCTTGCCGTTGTCCTTGCGCATCTTCGCCAGGGCCGTGGCCACTTCGTCGCCGGTCTTGACTTGGAACTGGGTGATGCGGATGTAACCGTAACCCGATTCCAGCAACTGGCTCTTCACGCTCTTGACCGTGATGGTCGCCCGCGCCAGGGTCACGTCAAACGGGGTGCCGCCGTCGCGCACCAGGGTCAGGGTGATTTTCTGGCCGATCTTGCCACGCATTTTGTCGACGGCTTCGGTCATGGTCTGGCCACGGGTCGGCTGGCCGTTGATCTTGACGATCAGGTCGCCGGCCTGGATTCCGGCCTTGGAAGCGGGAGTATCGTCGATGGGCGAGACCACCTTGATGACGCCGTCCTCGGCGCCCACTTCAATCCCCAGGCCACCGAATTCGCCGCTGGTGCTTTCCTGCAACTCGGCAAAGTCTTCCGGGCCCAGGTAGGCGGAGTGCGGGTCGAGGTTGCTGAGCATGCCCTTGATGGCATTTTCCAGCAGGGTCTTGTCGTCCACGGGTTCGACGTAGGCTGCCTTGATCCGGTCCATGACCTCGGCAAAGGTGCGCAATTCGTCCAGCGGCAACGGTGCCTTGGTGGTCGCGGCCGTGGCTGTCTGAGCGGTCTGGTCGGCGAATGCCAAAGGCGCGCCGATCACCAGAGCGATCGTCAGGGCCAGCGAAGTGAGGCGGGACAAATGCAGCATGTCGAACGAACTCCTAATGTAGGTACGGCCCTTATCCTTGGGCGCGACACCATTGTGCAGGGTCGCTCGGGCGACCCTGCTGACGAATAGCGAAGTACAGCGCCGGGGTATCCTGGCCACCACTGTTACCGACAGTGGAGATGGATTCACCGGCTTTTACAACATCACCTGCCGCTTTGAGCAAAGTCTGATTGTGGCCGTAAAGGCTCAAATAGCCATTGCCGTGGTCAAGAATCACCAGCAAACCGGCGCCGCGCAGCCAATCGGCAAACACCACGCGGCCACCGTGAACGGCGTGCACCTGGCTGCCGGCGGAGGCACTGATCATCACGCCATCCCACTTGGTGCGGGTGTCATCGCCACGGGTTTGACCAAAGCGTGCAAGCAATCGACCATCAACTGGCCATGGAAGTTTGCCGCGAGCTGAAGCAAAAGGTCCGCCAAAGGATTCGCCTGCGCTGGAAACCAGTGGGCCAGGGGCTGCGCGCGCCGGTTTACGCGGGGCGTCGGTGGCGACCGCCTCGGCCTCACGCTGGCGCTTTTTTTCTGCTTCCTGCTGGGCGATCAGCGCTTTTTGCCGCGCCTCTTCAGCCTCACGAGCCTGGCGTGCCAGGGTTTCCTCGATGGTTTTCAGTACTTTACCCAGGTCGGCCTGGTCTTGCTGACGGGCCTGTAGCTTGGCATCGCGGGCCTTCACGTCATTGTTGAGCTTGGCCAGCGCCTGCTGGCGCTCCTTGCGGACCTTGTCCAGCTCATCGCGCTGGGTGTCGAGGCTGCTTTTCTGCTCCAGCAATTGCGTCTGTTGCTGGGCGATTTCCTGCTCGACATTGGCCAGCTGGCGCAGGGTCTCGTTGAAGCTTTGCAACTGCTCCAGGCGGGCCTTGCTCAGATAGTCATAGTAAGTGAGGGTGCGGGCGAATTTTTCCGGGTTTTGCTGGTTGAGCAGCATCTTGAGGTATTCCTGGCGGCCGTTCTGGTAGGCGGCGCGGGCCTGGATCGCGATCAGGTGTTGCTGTTCAACGCGGGCGCTCTGGAGTTTTTTTTTCTCACCGTCGAGCCGCTCCAGTTCCGACTCGCTCTTCTTTAGTTCTTTTTGCAACTCCTGGACCTGCTTCTCCAGGTTGCCCATCTCTGTTTCCGTACCGCGCAGGTCTTTCTGCACGCCGGATTTTTCTTCCTGGAGTTTGCCGAGGAGTTTCTTCAGCTCAGTAATGTCCTGACGCGTGGCGTCCAACTGTTGTTGGGTTTGCGCGCGCTCGTCGGCAAAGGCCGGTTGGAGCAGGCAGGCAAGAGCAAGGGTAAGCAAGGCGCGAAGCATAGAGGCGGGCGACACCAGGGAAAGGGACGGCCTAGTATGCCCGCCAAGCGCTGCAAAAAAAACGCCTCAAAGCCAACTGCTTTGAGGCGTTCGTCATAAAAAGCCGTTTATGGCGGTTTCATCGGTCGGTTTTGCGGTTAAACCAATATCGAAGTGCCAGTCATCTCTTTCGGCTTCTCCAACCCCATCAACATCAGCATGGTCGGTGCCACGTCTGCCAACACGCCGCCTTCACGTACTTTCAGGTCGCGCTTGCCGACGTAGATGAACGGTACTGGCTCGGTGGTGTGGGCGGTATGTGCCTGGCCGGTGGATTCGTCGGACATTTGCTCGCAGTTGCCGTGGTCGGCGGTGATCAGCGCTTCGCCGCCGACTTTTTCCAGTGCCTCGACGATGCGACCCACGCACAGGTCCAGGCATTCCACTGCTTTGACTGCCGCTTCCAGGTTGCCGCTGTGGCCGACCATGTCGCCGTTGGCGTAGTTGACGACGATCACGTCATAACGCTGGTGCTCGATGGCATCGACGATCTTGTCGGTGACTTCTGGTGCGCTCATTTCCGGCTGCAAGTCGTAGGTGGCGACTTTTGGCGACGGGATCAGGATGCGTTCTTCGCCCGGGAACGGTTCTTCGCGACCGCCGGAGAAGAAGAAGGTCACGTGGGCGTATTTCTCGGTTTCGGCGATACGCAGTTGGGTCTTGCCGTTTTTTGCCAGGTAATCACCCAGCACGTTCTCCAGGCTGCCTGGGGCAAAAGCCGACGGGGCCGGGATGTTGGCGGCGTATTGGGTCAGCATGACAAAGTGGGCTTTTGGCTGACGGGCGCGCTCGAAGTCCTTGAAGTGCTCATCGACAAACACATGGCTCAGCTCACGGGCGCGGTCGGCGCGGAAGTTCATGAACACTACGGCGTCGCCGTCTTCCACTTTGACCGGCTCACCGATGGTGGTGGCCTTGACGAACTCGTCGCTCTCGCCACGGGCATAGGCGGCTTCCAGGCCTTCCTGGGCGGTGGCGGCGTTGAACTCGGCGTTGCCGTCGACAATCAGGTTGTAAGCCTGGGAGACGCGATCCCAGCGGTTATCACGGTCCATGGCAAAGTAACGGCCTACCAGGCTGGCAATACGGCCCTTGCCGAGGGTCTTGAAGGCTTCGTCCAGCAGTTCGATGGACGATTGCGCGCTTTTCGGTGGGGTATCGCGGCCGTCGAGGAAGGCGTGCAGGTAGATCTTTTCGGCGCCGCGCTTGAAGGCTAGTTCGGCCATGGCGATGAGGTGGTCCTGATGACTGTGTACGCCACCGTCCGACAGCAGGCCCATGAAATGCACGGCTTTACCGGCAGCGACGGCTTTATCCACCGCTGCGCAGATGGTCGGGTTCTCGAAGAACTCACCGTCGCGGATGGATTTGGTCACTCGGGTGAAGTCCTGGTATACCACTCGTCCGGCGCCCAGGTTCATATGGCCGACTTCCGAATTGCCCATTTGACCGTCCGGCAGGCCTACATCCATGCCCGAACCCGAGATCAGGCCGTTCGGCACCGTGGCGCTCAGACGGTCCAGTACAGGCTTTTTGGCCGAGTACACGGCGTTGTCGTGGTGGCTTTCACTGTGTCCGAAGCCATCGAGAATTATCAGGACCAAAGGTTTAGGCGTGGTAGTCATAGATCCTCTCGCGGCGGTATTAAAGGAAGGCAATTGAAAAGGGAGTGGCAGTTTAAAGCGAAGTTCCGGTGGCGTCACCGCTTTACGGGGGTTGGCCGGCCATGGTGGCTGTGTATACTTACCGCCATTTTAACGCCCTGGAACCTCCTTGATGGTTGATCACCTGATTGCATTCGCCACTTCCCACTATTTGCTCGTCGGTGCCTTCGTCATATTGCTGGCGCTGCTGATCGCTCACGAAATGAGCCGCGGTGGCCGCAGCCTCAGTACTGCTGAGCTGACCGCGCTGGTCAACAAGGATGAGGGCGTTGTGGTCGACATTCGTCCGGCCAAGGATTTCGCCGCCGGTCACATTGTTGGCGCGCTGAACATTCCCCAGGACAAGCTGATTGCACGCCTCGGCGAACTGCAAAAGCACAAGGACAAGACCATCATCCTGGTCGACGCCCAGGGCCAGCACTCCGGTGGTCACGCCCGCGAGATGCTGAAATCCGGTCTCACCGCCGCCAAGCTGTCGGGCGGTATCTCCAGTTGGCGCGCCGATAACCTGCCATTGGTGAAGTGATATGAGCCAGGTTGTCGTGTATTCCAGCGATTGGTGCCCTTACTGCATGCGGGCCAAGGCCTTGCTGGAAAAGAAGGGCGTTGCCTTCGAAGAGATCAAGGTCGATGGCAAGCCACAGGTGCGCGCCGAAATGGTCCAGAAAGCGGGACGCACGTCCGTGCCGCAAATCTGGATCGGCGCCCGGCACATCGGTGGATGCGACGACCTGTTCGCCCTGGAGAGCGCTGGTAAATTGGATGCGCTGCTTCACGTCTGACTCCTAAACCCTAAAAGACCCCAAGATCAAGAAGGATCTGCGATGACTGACCAACAGAACACCGAAGCGGCAGCAGAAGAGGCTCAAGGCCCACAATTTTCCCTGCAGCGCATCTACGTGCGTGACTTGTCGTTCGAAGCGCCAAAAAGCCCGGCGATCTTCCGCCAGGAGTGGACGCCAAGCGTCGGCCTGGATCTGAACACCCGTCAAAAGGCACTGGAAGGCGACTTCCACGAAGTCGTACTGACCCTGTCGGTCACCGTCAAGAATGGCGAAGAAGTAGCCTTCATCGCTGAAGTGCAACAGGCCGGTATCTTCCTGATCCAGGGTCTGGACGAAGCATCCATGAGCCACACCCTGGGCGCGTTCTGCCCGAATATCCTGTTCCCGTATGCCCGAGAAACCCTGGACAGCCTGGTCACCCGTGGCTCGTTCCCGGCGTTGATGCTGGCTCCGGTGAACTTCGATGCCCTGTATGCGCAAGAGCTGCAGCGCATGCAACAGGAAGGCTCGCCGACGGTTCAGTAATACGTCGATGCAGCCAAAAAAAGCGCCGTTGCCGGCGCTTTTTTTATTTGAAGCCCAACTGCCGCCAACCTTCGTAGACGGCGATGGCTACGGTGTTGGACAGGTTCAGGCTGCGGCAGCCTTCGCGCATCGGCAGACGCAGGCGATGGCCATCGGGCAGGGCGTCGAGCACGTCCGCCGGCAGGCCCCGGCTTTCCGGGCCGAACAGGAAGGCATCGCCTTCGGCAAAGCTGGCATCATGAAATGGCCGCGAGCCCTTGGTGGTGAAGGCGAACAGTCGCGGATGGTTCAGGCTTTCCAGGCAGCTGGCGAGGTCTGCGTGGCGTTGCAGGGTGGCGTACTCGTGGTAGTCCAGGCCCGCCCGACGCAGGCGCTTGTCGTCCATGTCAAAGCCCAAGGGTTCGATCAAATGCAGGTGGCAGCCACTGTTGGCGCACAGCCTGATAACGTTGCCGGTATTCGGCGGAATTTCTGGTTGAAAAAGGATGACGTGAAACATGCACGGCTCCGAAGGCAAAGATGCGCTGCATTCTACCCCTGAAGAAGATCCCAGGCCGAAGCTATTGCCACGGGTTTTGGGTTCGTTGGCGATTGTCGGGTTGATGGTGGGTTTGATGATTGGTCGTTTGACCACTGCGGACCCTGTTGAGCTGCAACAGGTGGAGCCGACGGCCGATGGTCTGCTGGTATGGTTCAACAGCGAACCCAAGCTCCATGGCGAACACATTGATGGCACCGTGGCGCTGTTGTTCGACGCGCTGGGCAAGGCTCAGGGCGGACAACTGAAGGTCAGCGACAAGGATGTGAACTGGCGGGTACGCAAGACCGACGGTGGCTTGCTGCTGAACCTGGTGGCGGCTCGGCCATTGCGCGGTGAATGGTCGGGAGAGAAGGTCGATGGCCGCTGGCGGCTCAAGATCCATCTCCAGGAGCAATAAAAGAGGGAATCCCCGGCCTGCCTGTACCAAGGTTCCCAAAACGGGCTGGGGCTACGGGCGAGTCGCCTCATAAGCCCCGGGTGTAAAGAAGGGAGTTCCCGGCCTGCCTGTACCAGGGCTCCCAAAACGGTTTGAAGCGCGACGCGGATCGCATCAAGCACCCCGGATGTAAAGAAGGGGATTCTCGGCCTGCCTGTACCAAGGTCCCCGAAACTGGGTAGTGATAGAGGTATTGCAGGGGGCGTGCCAACGTTGTTCAGGTGTGCCAAAAAAACTCAGCAAGAAGCGAAAAGCCCCGGGTTACGGGGCTTTTGCGTTTTCAGCGCTTAAGAGTTTTTAAGCAGTGCAGGCGTTTAACGCCTGGGGTTTGTGCGCGGTGCTGGATCGTGGTGCATTGAAGCGGTGCACGTTTTGATCGCGGGCAAGCCCGGCTCCACACTGGATCTTCGGTGTGTTGGAGGGCGCAAATCAGCCCTCGTCGCCCTCGTCATCATCCCCGCCATCGACCTTCATCCCCAGCTCCTTGATCTTGCGGGTCAAGGTATTGCGGCCCCAACCCAGCAATACGGCGGCGTCGCGACGGCGGCCGGCAGTATGCTTGAGGGCGGTTTCGATCATGATCCGCTCAAAGGCCGGCACGGCACTGTCCAGCAGGTTCGACTGGCCGCGTGCCAGCGCCTGGTCAGCCCATTGGCGCAGCGCCTGCTCCCAGTTGGTCACGGGTGCTGAATCCTGCGGTAGGCTCAGCAGTTCCGGCGGCAGGTCGCTGATGTGCACTTCGCGCCCGGACGCCATCACCGTGATCCAGCGGCAGGTGTTTTCCAGCTGACGCACGTTGCCCGGCCATGGCAGGTTCTTCAGGTATTCCTCGGTTTCGGTCTTCAGCAGCTTCGGTTCGACTGCCAGCTCCTGCGCGGCGCGGGCGAGGAAGTGGCGGGCCAGGGTCGGGATGTCTTCGCGGCGGTCCGACATCCGTGGGATATGGATGCGGATCACGTTGAGGCGGTGGAACAAGTCTTCACGGAATTTCCCGGCCTGCACCAGGGCTTCCAGGTTTTGGTGAGTCGCGGCGATGATCCGCACATCGACCTTGACCGGCGTATGCCCGCCGACCCGATAGAACTCGCCGTCCGCCAATACTCGCAGCAAGCGGGTCTGGGTATCGGCCGGCATGTCGCCGATTTCATCGAGAAACAGCGTGCCGCCATCCGCCTGTTCAAAACGGCCACGACGCAGGTTGGCCGCACCTGTGAACGCGCCTTTTTCATGGCCGAACAGCTCGGACTCCATCAAGTCCTTCGGGATCGCCGCCATGTTCAAGGCGATGAACGGCGAAGCCGCCCGTGGGCTGTGCCGGTGCAGGGCGTGGGCCACCAGTTCTTTACCGGTACCGGACTCGCCGTTGATCAGCACGGTGATGTTGGAATGGCTCAAGCGCCCGATGGCGCGAAACACTTCCTGCATTGCCGGCGCTTCACCGATGATTTCCGGGGTGCGGGTCAGGGTTGGCACAACCTCTTGGCCTTGCTGTTCCTGGGCGTGCTGGTTGGCGCGCTTGACCAGCGCGACGGCTTCGTCGACGTCAAACGGCTTGGGCAGGTATTCAAAGGCGCCGCCCTGATAGGAGGCGACAGCGCTGTCCAGGTCCGAATGCGCGGTCATGATGATCACCGGCAAGCGCGGGTGCTGCTCGCGAATTCGCGCCAGCAAGTCCAGGCCACTGGCGCCGGGCATGCGGATGTCGGAGATGATCACGTCGGGCTGTTGGCGGACCAGGCGGCTCATCACCCCGTCGGCGCTGTCGAAGCTCTGGGTGGTCATGCCTTCCTGTTGCAAGGCTTTCTCAAGGACCCAGCGGATGGAGCGGTCGTCATCGACGATCCAGACAGTTTCACTACGGCTCATGTCGATGGGGCTCCTTGTTCCAGTGGCAGGAAGATCGAGAACGTGGTGTGGCCAGGATGGCTTTCACATTCGATCAGGCCCTGGTGCTGGCTGATGATGTTCTGGGTAATGGCCAGGCCCAGCCCGGTACCGTCCGGGCGGCCGCTGACCATGGGGAAGAAGATGGTTTCCTGCAATTGGGCAGGAATGCCTGGACCGTTGTCGATGATCTCGACCTTGGTCACCAGGCGATGGCGCACATGGCCGATGGTGAACTGGCGCAGGGCGCGGGTGCGCAGGCTGATGCGGCCCAGGCGCAGCTCGTTCTGGCTGCTGATGGCCTGCATGGCGTTGCGCACGATATTGAGCACCGCCTGGATCATCTGTTCGCGGTCGATCAAGACGTCGGGAATACTCGGGTCATAGTCGCGCACCAAGGTGATGCAGCCCTGGCTTTCAGCTTCTACCAGATGGCAGACGCGCTCCAGCACTTCATGGACGTTGGTCATCGCAAGCGACGGTAGCTTGTTGGAGCCGAGCATGCGGTCCACCAGGTTACGCAGACGGTCAGCCTCTTCGATGATGACGTTGGTGTAGTCCTTGAGGCTCTCGTCCGGCAGCTCACGGGCCAGCAACTGTGCGGCCCCGCGAATCCCGCCCAGTGGGTTTTTGATCTCATGGGCCAGGCCGCGCACCAGCATTTTGCTGGTTTCCTGCTTGGACAGTTGCGCCTCCTCCTTGGTGATCCGCAGCAGGCGGTCACGAGGATGGACTTCCAGCAGCAGCAAGGTAGTGCCGTTGCTCAGGATGGGTGTAACCGCGTAGTCGACCGTCAGGGTCTGGCCGGTGAGGGCGGTGAGCATCGCTTCGCGTTTGGTGAACGGGTGCGCCTGCTCCACGGCCTGACGCAAGGAACTCAGGGCCTCAGCCGACTCAGTGAACAATTCGCTGATGAACTGCCCATGGCTGCGCTGACCGCTGATGGCCAGCAGCATCTCTGCCGCGGGGTTCATGTACTCAAGACGCAGTTCGTCGTTGAGCAGGATGGTCGCGGTGGTCAGGTTGTCGAGTAGCAAACGGTGCAGTGCGTCGCTGATGGTCATTAGGACCTCTTTTGGAGCAAGGCGCAGGCTTGAGGCATGCGCTGATACAAGGAAAATGCAAAAACCAAACCAAGGCTCCGAAAAGAAGCGTTAAAGCCCTGAAATAAGGGTTTAAGGCGCGAAACTGTAGCGTTCTGCCAACCTAGGCGGGAAGTTTCGAACCAAAATGGGCTGGTCATGTGGGAAGAGTGCAGGGCATCGCACCAATATAGTGCGATTTTGTGAGGGCTGCATGAGGTGTCTACGGGTACTTATCCTTTGTAGATACACAATTGCGCGGTGGCGCGGATCATTGCCAGTTGCCGTAATGGATCAAGGGGTTGATGAACAGCCTTTGCCAGCCACTGTGGGCATTGTGGATCGCTACGCTGGGGGGTGAAGTCTGCCAGTTGTTGCAGCAGGCGCTTTTGCAGTTGATCCAGTTGCGGGCGAATCTGCCCGACCAAGTCCGGACGCGGCGCGTTGGGCGCGTTGCCCTGCAACTGCCAATCGGACAAGTGGGCGTACTGCACCAGTTTGTTCGCCTCAATCTGTGCCGAGAAAAATTGCTCGGCCTGCGCCGGCGCCAGTTTGTAGCCTGCTCCCGTGGACGGTCCTCGACGGGCTTGTGGCTGTCCCATTTGCTCAAGGCCACCTGGTCGGCAATCGCCAGACGTTCGGCGATGCTGTCGAGCAGTGGCGCGATGGTCGTTAACGATAACGCGTAAATATTGAAGAAATGCGGCGTCCTTGAGTTTTTCGTGGGCAAGCCTGCTCCCACAGGGTTTTCGGGCAAAAAAAAGACCTCCCGAAGGAGGCCTTTTTTCGTCACGCCACGTTAAGCAGCGCTACCGGATCAGCAGCTGTAGTACAGCTCATATTCCAGTGGGTGTACGAAGGTACGGACCTTGATTTCTTCTTCGCTTTTCAGGGCGATGTAGGCATCGATAAAGTCGTCGCTGAACACGCCGCCTTTGGTCAGGAACGCACGGCCCTTGTCCAACTCTTCCAGGGCTTCTTTCAGGCTGCCGCACACTTGTGGGATCTCTTTGGCCTCTTCAGGCGGCAGGTCGTACAAGTTTTTGTCGGCGGCGTCGCCTGGGTGGATCTTGTTCTGGATACCGTCCAGGCCGGCCATTACCAGGGCAGCGAAGGCCAGGTATGGGTTGGCTGCTGGATCCGGGAAGCGAGCTTCGATACGGCGAGCGCGAGGGCTGGACACGTAAGGAATACGGATCGAAGCGGAACGGTTGCGAGCCGAGTAGGCCAGCATTACTGGAGCTTCGAAACCTGGGACCAGACGCTTGTAGGAGTTGGTCGACGGGTTGGTGAAGCCGTTCAGGGCCTTACCGTGCTTGATGATGCCGCCGATGAAGTACAGGGCAGTGTCAGACAGGCCGGCATAACCTTCGCCAGCGAAGGTGTTCTTGCCATCTTTGGCGATGGACAGGTGAACGTGCATACCCGAACCGTTATCGCCGTATAGCGGCTTAGGCATGAAGGTAGCGGTACGGCCGTAGGCATCAGCCACGTTGTGTACGCAGTACTTCAGGGTCTGAACTTCGTCAGCCTTGGCAACCAGGGTGTTGAACTTCACACCGATTTCGTTCTGGCCGGCAGTTGCCACTTCGTGGTGGTGAACTTCGATGACCAGGCCCATTTCTTCCATGGCGTTGCACATGGAGGTACGGATTTCGTGGTCGTGGTCGAACGGCGGAACCGGGAAGTAGCCGCCTTTGACGCCTGGACGGTGGCCTTTGTTGCCGCCTTCCACGTCCTGGTCGGACATCCACGAACCTTGTTCGGAGTAGATCTTGAACATCGAGCCCGAGATGTCGGACTTGAACTTCACTTGGTCGAAAATGAAGAATTCTGGCTCCGGGCCTACGAATACGGTGTCACCGATACCGGTCGACTTCAGGTATTCCTCGGCACGCTTGGCGATCGCACGTGGGTCACGGTCATAGCCTTGCATGGTCGAAGGCTCGATCACGTCGCAAACCAGGATCAGGGTTGGCTCTTCGGTGAACGGGTCGAGTACGGCGGTGCTGTCGTCCGGCATCAGGATCATGTCGGAAGCTTCAATGCCTTTCCAGCCAGCAATGGAGGAGCCGTCGAACATTTTGCCTTCTTCGAAGAAGGCGTCATCCAGCGCGTCGCGAGCCGGCATGGTCACGTGGTGCTGAGTGCCTTTGGTGTCCGTGAAGCGCAGATCAATCCATTTGACGTCATGATCTTTGATGAGTTGAACCGACTTCGACATAGTGTCCTCCGGGTGGCTTCGGGCTGGGTAGTGGAGTTAGCCCTTAAATGTGGGTGATGCCGGCGCGAATACTCTGCCAAGGCAACCTGCCTCACAAGAGAGCAAATTGCATGCCAGTGCCCCGCCATGGTTTTTTTACCTCAAAAAGGCCCCTATAAAGGTGCAAAGGGCCAAAGCGGGGGGAAATAACGCACTGCAATGTAGCGCATGAAATCACAAATGCACTTATTTGGTGCGCTAAAAGCCGGCTGCATATTAACTGGTTAAACCTTGAGCGATTTCCGCTATAATCCGCGCCCCCCTTTTTCGGCTGGGCCTGCGCGCACTGTTTTCATGAAATTAATCGTTAAAGTCTTCCCTGAGATCATCATCAAGAGCCGACCGGTACGGATGCGTTTCATCCGTCAATTGGCCAAAAATATCCGTGCCGTGCTCCGCGATCTGGACCCGGCGGTGGTGGTGAGCGGTGTGTGGGACAATATCGAACTGGAAACCCGCATTACAGACCCAAAAGCCTTGAAGGACATGACCGAGCGCCTGAGCTGTGTGCCGGGCATCGCGCATTTCCTGCAGGTCGACGAGTACCCGCTGGGCGACTTCGACGACATCACGGCCAAGTGCAAGCAGCACTACGGCGATGTGTTGGCGGGCAAGGTTTTTTCCGTGCGTTGCAAGCGTGCTGGCAAGCACACCTTCAGCTCCATGGATGTCGAGAAATACGTTGGCAGCCAGCTGCGTCGTCAGTGCGGCGCCGCCGGAATTTCCCTGAAAGAGCCGCAAATCGAAGTGCGGATGGAAATTCGCGACCAACGGTTGTTTGTGATTCACAGCCAGCACGACAGCATCGGCGGTTACCCGCTGGGCGCCCTGGAACAGACCCTGGTATTGATGTCTGGCGGTTTCGATTCCACGGTGGCGGCCTACCAGATCATGCGGCGCGGGCTTATGAGCCACTTCTGCTTCTTTAACCTGGGCGGGCGTGCACATGAACTGGGCGTGATGGAAGTCGCGCATTACATCTGGAAAAAATACGGCAGCTCCCAGCGTGTGCTGTTTGTCAGCGTTCCTTTCGAGGAAGTCCTGGGAGAAATTCTCGGGAAAGTCGATAACAGTCATATGGGCGTAGTATTGAAGCGTATGATGTTGCGTGCTGCGTCCCGAATCGCGGATCGGCTGGAAATCGATGCACTGGTTACCGGTGAAGTGATTTCCCAGGTGTCCAGCCAGACCCTGCCAAACCTGTCGTTGATAGACTCTGTGACCGAAAAGCTGGTGTTGCGCCCGCTGATCGCCAGTCACAAGCAGGACATCATCGACCTGGCGACCCAGATCGGCACGGCGGATTTCGCCAAGCACATGCCGGAATACTGCGGGGTCATTTCGGTGAACCCCAAGACCCACGCCAAGCGCAACCGCGTGGAGTACGAAGAACAACAGTTTGATATGGCGATTCTCGAGCGTGCGCTTGAGAACGCTAAACTGGTGCCGATCGATCGCGTAATCGACGAGTTGGGCCAGGATTTGCAGATCGAAGAAGTCAGCGAGGCTCTAGCCGGTCACATCGTCATCGACATCCGTCACCCGGATGCTGCTGAGGACGAGCCGCTGGAAATCGCTGGCATCGACGTACAAACGTTGCCGTTCTATGCATTGAACGCACGTTTCAAGGAACTGGATGACAGCCGTCAGTACCTGTTGTATTGCGACAAAGGCGTGATGAGTCGCCTGCATGCCCACCATTTGCTCAGTGAGGGGCATGCCAATGTGCGCGTTTATCGACCGAGCTAAGAGCCCGGGGCTGTTCGCCTGTGGTCTGCGTCACCGGCCCCCCGACTCTGCCGTCAAGCTGTAACGGCAAGGCCTGACTCTACTGTTAATCGCTGCCACGACCTGTCAGCACACCGAATCCTCTGATCGAGATACACAAGTGATCGAAAATCTACGCAACATCGCCATCATTGCTCACGTTGACCATGGTAAAACCACCCTGGTAGACAAACTCTTGCGTCAATCCGGCACCCTGGAGCGCAACGAGCTTAACGACGAGCGCGTGATGGACTCCAACGACCAGGAGAAAGAGCGCGGTATTACCATTTTGGCGAAAAACACCGCCATCAACTGGAACGGCTACCACATCAACATCGTGGACACCCCGGGCCACGCCGACTTCGGCGGCGAAGTTGAACGCGTAATGTCGATGGTTGACTCCGTTCTGCTGCTGGTTGACGCTCAAGACGGCCCTATGCCGCAAACCCGTTTCGTGACCAAGAAGGCTTTCGAAGCCGGCCTGCGTCCAATCGTGGTGATCAACAAGGTTGACCGTCCAGGCGCACGTCCGGACTGGGTTCTGGACCAGATTTTTGACCTGTTCGACAACCTTGGTGCTACCGAAGAACAGTTGGACTTCAAAGTTGTCTACGCCTCGGCCCTGAACGGCATTGCCGGTCTGGAACACACCGACATGGCTGAAGACATGACCCCGCTGTATCAGGCCATTGTTGACCACGTCCCGGCTCCACAAGTTGACCGTGACGGCCCGTTCCAGATGCAAATCTCGGCACTGGACTACAACAGCTTCCTGGGTGTTATCGGCGTTGGCCGTATCGCTCGTGGTCGCGTCAAGCCGAACACTCAAGTTGTGGCTATCGACATGGACGGCAAGCGCCGTAACGGTCGTATCCTGAAGTTGATGGGTCACCACGGTCTGCACCGTATCGACGTTGAAGAAGCAGCTGCCGGCGACATCGTCTGCATCAGCGGCTTCGACCAGCTGTTCATCTCCGACACTCTGTGCGACCCACTGAATGTTGAAGCGATGAAGCCGCTGACCGTTGACGAACCAACCGTTTCGATGACCTTCCAGGTAAACGACTCACCTTTCTGCGGTAAAGAAGGCAAGTTCGTCACCAGCCGTAACATCAAGGAACGTCTGGACAAGGAATTGCTGTTCAACGTTGCTCTGCGCGTTGAAGAAGGCGATACCGCCGACAAGTTCAAAGTCTCCGGCCGTGGTGAGCTGCACCTCTCGGTACTGATCGAAACCATGCGTCGCGAAGGCTTCGAAATGGGTGTTGGTCGTCCGGAAGTGATCATTCGTCTGGTTGACGGCGTTAAGCACGAACCGTACGAAAACGTGACCATCGACCTGCCGGAAGAATCCCAGGGCGCGATCATGGAACAGATCGGTATCCGTAAAGGCGACCTGACCAACATGGTTCCGGATGGCAAGGGCCGTGTGCGTCTTGAGTACAACATCCCAGCTCGTGGCCTGATCGGTTTCCGTAACGAGTTCCTGACCCTGACCTCCGGTGCAGGCATCCTGACCTCGATCTTCGACCGTTACGACGTGATGAAGTCCGGCGACATGTCTGGCCGTCAAAACGGCGTGCTGGTTTCGGTTGCTACCGGTAAGGCTCTGACTTACTCGCTGGAAACCCTGCAAGCTCGCGGCAAACTGTTCCTGGGTCACGGTGAAGACGTGTACGAAGGTCAAATCGTCGGCATCAACAGCCGCGACAACGACCTGGGCGTTAACCCAACCAAAGGCAAGAAGCTCGACAACATGCGTGCTTCGGGTAAAGACGAAACCATCGCTCTGGTTCCGCCTATCCGCTTCACCCTGGAGCAGGCTCTGGAATTCGTTCAAGAAGACGAATTGTGCGAAGTCACTCCTAAGTCCATCCGTCTTCGCAAGAAGATCCTGGGCGAAAGCGAGCGTACCCGCGCTGCGAAGAAGTCCGGTAACTAAGTTATTTAGTTAGCGGGCAAAAAAACGCCCCCGACCGCAAGGTCGGGGGCGTTTTTGTTTGTCTGGGCTTTATGGTCGGTGAATACCTTGCTCCCTCGCCACAAGGTATCGGTTTAGAACTTTTCCAGAACCCGAACCTTGATATCGCGCACCACTTCCTTGGGCTTGTACGCACAATACCCAGGCCGCGGGCCAATCTTGGGGTGATTGCGGCAAGTATCCGGGCGCTTGTCATAAATAGTACAAAAGCGGCTTTTACGATCCAGGTACAGGCAATCGTTATTGCTCATGCGCTGCAGGGTGAAGATCTCGGACTTCTGGTTATAGCGCTCGACGATCCCTTCCTTCTGCAAACGCTTGGCGATGTTCTTTGGCGGATCACCGCGCTCGAACTCATCGACGATGCCAATGCGGATCAAATCCTTGATCTTCACCTCAACTGGCAGAGTGCAGCAGCTGGACACGCAGCCGCCGCACATATGGCTGGAGTACTTCTGCCAAGTCTCGAGACGGTCGAGTTCGGCGGCGGCAATCAGTTGAGGCTTCATCAGGTTTCCAAGAGGGGCTTTGTCCGGGCGCGGGATCATACCGGGATTGGTGGTTTTTTGAACAATATTTCGAAGCTTTCGGCTCAAAGGGCGTTCGGGCACGGCCCCTGCATCCTTTTCGGTAAATGCGAATGAATGAAAAAACTGCCGAACCAGAGCGTCTGCGGTGGGTCAGACCGACTAGGCTCTAGCAACTCCTTCTATCTCGCCCGAGGTCGCATCAATGTCTCAGGAACCGCTTGTACGAGAAGCAGAGGTAGCCGCATTCCGCGATGCTGTCTTGACCAAACTCACCTACGCGGTGGGCAAGGACCCGGATCACGCGTTCGATCATGACTGGTTTGAAGCCATTGCCCTGGCTGCCCGGGACCATATGGTGGAACACTGGATGGATCACACCCGCAACATTTACCGCAAGGGCCAGAAGCGGGTCTATTACCTCTCCCTCGAATTCCTTATCGGCCGCCTGCTCTACGATAGCCTGAGCAACCTCGGCCTGCTGGACGTGGCGCGCGAAGCGATGAGCGAGTTGGGCGTGGACATGGAGCGCATTCGCCTGCTGGAGCCCGATGCGGCCCTTGGCAACGGTGGTCTTGGCCGTCTGGCGGCGTGCTTTATGGAAAGCATGTCGACCCTGGGCATTGCTGGCCACGGTTATGGCATTCGTTATGAACACGGCTTGTTCCGCCAGGCGATTGTCGATGGCTGGCAGCAGGAACAGACCGAGCGCTGGCTGGATTTTGGCAACCCTTGGGAGTTCGAGCGGGCGGAAGTGATTTACCCCATTGGTTTTGGTGGCAGCGTGGAAACGGTGCTGGACGCGTCCGGCAAGTCGATCCAGGTCTGGTCGCCCAATGAGACCGTGCGCGCGGTGGCTTACGACACGCCAGTGGTCGGCTGGCGTGGTGCCAGCGTCAACACCCTGAGGCTGTGGCGTGCGCGAGCGGTGGAAGATTTGCACCTTGAGCGCTTCAACGCGGGCGACCACCTGGGTGCTGTCGCTGAAGTGGCGCGGGCCGAAAGCATCTCCCGAGTGCTCTACCCGGCAGACAGCACCGAGGCGGGGCAGGAACTGCGCCTGCGCCAGGAATACTTTTTCGTCTCCGCCTCGCTGCAGGACCTGCTGCGCCGCCACAAGAACATGCACGGCTCGGTACTGAGCCTGGGCGAACACGCGGCGATCCAACTCAATGACACCCACCCGTCCATCGCCGTGGCCGAGCTGATGCGCCAACTGGTGGACTTGCACGACATAGCCTGGGATGCGGCCTGGCAGGTCACCGTCGAAACGCTGTCTTACACCAACCATACCTTGCTTCCCGAAGCCCTGGAAACCTGGCCCGTGGGCCTGATGGAACGCATGCTGCCTCGGCACATGCAGATCATTTACCTGATCAACGCCCAGCACATCGACTCGCTGCGGGCCAAGGGCATCCACGATTTCGACGTGCTGCGCGCTGTCTCACTGATCGAAGAAGACAACGGCCGCCGCGTGCGCATGGGCAACCTGGCGTTTCTGGGCTCCCACAGCGTTAATGGCGTATCCGGTTTGCACACGCAATTGATGCGCAGCACGGTGTTTTCCGAGATGCACAAGCTTTACCCGGACCGGATCAACAACAAGACCAACGGCATCACCTTTCGCCGCTGGTTGTACCAGGCCAACCCCAAGCTCACGGCGATGTTGGTCGAGGCATTAGGCCCGGACATTCTCGACACTTGCGAGCAGCGCCTGGTGGAGTTGGAAACCTTCGCCGAGAAACAAGCGTTTCGCAAAGCCTTCGCCGAACAGCGCCTGCACAGTAAAAGGGCATTGGCCGACATCATTCATGAGCGCCTGGGGATTTCGGTCAACCCGGCGGCGATGTTCGATGTGCAGGTCAAGCGCATCCACGAATACAAGCGCCAACTGTTGAACCTGCTGCACACCGTCGCTCTGTACCAGGCGATCCGTGCCGAGCCGGAAACCGACTGGGTGCCACGGGTGAAGATCTTCGCCGGCAAGGCGGCGGCCAGTTATCACCAGGCCAAGTTGATCATCAAGCTGACCAACGACATCGCCCGTACCGTCAACAACGACCCGACCGTGCGCGGCCTGCTCAAGGTGGTGTTCCTGCCCAACTACAACGTCAGCCTGGCGGAAAGCATCATTCCCGCTGCCGACCTGTCGGAGCAGATATCCACCGCCGGCTTCGAGGCGTCGGGCACCAGTAACATGAAGTTTGGCCTCAACGGCGCGCTGACCATCGGCACGATGGATGGTGCCAACGTCGAGATGCACGAGCGTGTGGGTGCCGAACACATGTTTATCTTCGGCCTCAGCGCCCAGCAGGTAGAAGCGCGCAAACACGCCGGCGAGTTCAGCGCAGGGCCGGAAATTGCCGCGTCCCATCGCTTGAGCGATGTGCTGCAAGCGATCCGTGGCGGGGTATTCTCGCCGGATGATCCGGGTCGTTATGCCGGCTTGATCGATTCTTTGATCGACTACGACCGCTTCCTGGTATGCGCCGACTTCGATTCCTATTGGGATGCTCAGGCGCGAGTCGAGGCCCATTGGCACGACTCCAAGGAATGGTGGCGCTCGGCGGTGCTTAATACCTCGCGGATGGGCTGGTTCTCATCCGACCGGACCATCAGGGAGTACGCAACAGATATCTGGAAAGCGTTGGATTAGCCTCCTTGTGGAGCGAGGGGACGCCTAGTTCTTGCTCGCGAAAAACGTTAACGATTATGCGTGCATTCTGAATAAACGTGTCGTCCTCAGGTTCTTCGCGAGCAAGCTCGCTCCTACAGATATACTAAGCGCCAGCTTTGCCCGCCTCGGGCTGCTTAGGGATATCGACCATGCAATGGATTTTCATGCTGATTGGCCTGGTGCTCGGCTGGACACTCGATGAGTCGTTCAGTGATGCGGGCATTGGTGCGCTGCTGGGGTTGGGTATTGGCCAGGCGATTCGCCTGTCGATGCTGGCTTCGCGCACCGACGAGCAGGGCCGTCAGTTGGAGACCTCCCAAAAGGCGTTGGAGTCTCTGGAACAACGCCTGGCGCAGTTGGAAAAACCTGAGGCTGTGCTGGTTGCACCCAGTGTATTGGTTGAACCCTCGATTTCCGAGCCGCCACCTTTGCCGACAGCTCCCGAGCTGGTCTGGGAACTGCCCATCGAGTTGGAGCCGGTCTATTCAGCGGCGGCTGAGCCAAGCCGTCCGTTGCCGGATGATGCCTGGAAACCTGCGCCGGCGATGCAACCTGCTGCGCCCGTCATCTCCCGTGGCCCCAACCTGATCGAGCGCGCCATCAGCGGCGCGCGCAGCTGGCTGTTTGGCGGCAATACGGTGCTGCGGGTCGGCGTGGTGTTGTTGTTCCTTGGCCTGGCCTTTTTGCTGCGCTACGCCACCGAAGGCATGGTCGTCCCGGTGGAGCTGCGCTACGCCGGGGTTGCCGCCTGTGCCGTGGGCCTGCTCGGCCTGGGTTGGTGGCTGCGGCTGCGCAACAGCAACTACGGGTTGATGCTGCAAGGCACCGGCATCGCCGTGTTGTACCTGACGGTGTTCGCCGCCATGCGTTTGCATCCGCTGCTCGATCCCGGTGCCGCACTCGGTTTGCTGGTCGCGGTGACCGTGTTCTCGGCGATTCTGGCAATCACCCAGGACGCCCTCGGCCTGGCCTGCGCTGCTGCCCTTGGCGGGTTTGCCGCGCCGATCCTCACCTCGACCGGCGCCGGCAACCATGTGGCATTGTTCAGCTACTTCGCCCTGCTCAACGCCGGCATCCTCGCCATTGCCTGGTTCAAGGCCTGGCGCTTGCTCAACCTGATTGGCTTTGTCGGCACCTTCGGCATTGGCTTCGCCTGGGGCATGCGCTCCTATACGCCTGAGCTGCTGTGGAGCACCGAACCGTTCCTGATTCTATTTTTCCTGATGTACCTGGCCATCGGCCTGTTGTTCGCCCGGCGCAAATTGCTGGAGATGACCGACGCTCCCGAGGATGAAAGCCGTGGCGCGTTGCTGCGTTGGTCGGCGGCCAAGGGTGACTATGTTGACGGCAGCATGCTGTTTGGTCCGCCGCTGGTGGGCTTTGGCTTGCAGTTTGCGCTGGTGCAGCACCAGGAATTTGCCGCCGCCTTCAGCGCGTTGGCGTTGGGCATTATTTATATGGGGTTGGCGCGTCTGCTCAGCGGCGGCCGCGCCTTGCTGCTGGCGCAAACCTGCCTGGCGCTGGGGGTGATCTTTGCCAGCCTGGCGATTCCTCTCGGGCTGGATGCGCGTTGGACGGCAGCGGCTTGGGCTGTCGAGGGCGCTGGGATTTTCTGGCTCGGCTTGCGCCAGCAACGACCATTGGCGCGGGTGTTTGGCTTGCTGTTGCAGATCGGTTCGGCGGTGGCGTTCCTCAGTGAACTACGGGTCGGCGACAACAGCCTACTGGACGGTGCGCCATTGGGTGCATTGCTGTTGGGGGCGGCGTTGTTGTTCAGTTTCTATCAACTGCGCAAGGCCCCGTTGGAGCAGGCTTCAGGTTGGGAGCGTCAGGGTTTGCCGGTACTGGCCAGTGTCGGCCTGGGCTTTGTGTATTTGCTCGCGCCACTGCTGCTGTCGACCCACGGTACTGCCATCAGTTGGGCGCTGGCCGGCCTGGTGACGTTGTTTGTGGGCCTGCGCATTGGCTCGCGCACGTTCCTGTTCAGCGCATTTGCCGTGCAACTGCTGGGCGGCGCACTGTTTTTGCTGCGCCTGCAAGGCGCCAGCGCAGACTCGGCGGCAGTGTTCAATGCCGGTTGGAGCGGATTACTCACGGCCTCGCTGATCGGCCTGGCCCTGGTGGGCGGCATGCTGCTGGCGGCGCGTGACGATAGGGTGCGCAGCGATGTGCGTTTGTTGCGAGGCTTGTCGGTGGTGCTGTTGGCCGGATTGGTGCTGATCAATCTGGCGGTGCTATTTGTGTTGCCATGGCAGACCGCCAGCGGCGTGTGGGCGGCTAGCGGTTTGTTGATCATTTGGTTGAGCCTGTACCTGCAACAGCGGGTCAGCTTTGTCTTCGGGCTGTTGCTGCAAGTGATTGGCGGTGGATCGTTTCTGTTGGCGGCGCCGGACCTGCTCGGGCCGTTGACCAGCGAAGGCTTGCGGCCTCTGGGCCATAGCGGTTTCTGGACGCCGATGGTGTTGGGGCTGGCGGCGCTGGCGGGCGCCTGGCGTTTGCAGCGCGGCCTGCATGCGCCGGTGTTCGAGGCATTGAAGTTGCAGCGCCTGTCGGACCTGCTACTGGTGTGGGGTGCGGCCTGGTGGGCGTTGGCGTTGATCGGCGAAGTGCTGCGTTTCGCGCCGCTGGCGCTGCAAGGCACCTTGCTGTTGGCTGTAGCGGCGCTGAGCGTGGCGATCTGGGCGGTGTTGGCCTTGCGTCTGCAATGGGCCTCGCTGGGATGGTTGTGCACGCTGCTGATTCCAGCAGCCGGCGTGGTGTTGCTGGCGTCCTGGCATTCGCGCTATCACCCGGCTGCGGATTTTGCCTGGCTTGCCTGGGTCGCGGTGTTCGCCGTGCACTTTGTCTCGCTGCGGCGCCTGGTGCTGACACTGCCGGAAAAAGCCCTGGGCGCTGCTCATGTGCTCGGCTGCTGGTTGCTGATCGGCGTGCTGGCGCTGGAGCTGCGTTACGGTCTGTTGCTACTGTCCGAGCAGTACAACGCCTGGCGCTGGCTGGGTTGGGCGATCCTGCCGAGTCTGTATCTGGTACTGGCCGCCGCGCCGCGCAGTTGGCCGTGGCCGGTGTCGGCTTATCCTCGCCAATACCGTTTCTACGCGGCGCTGCCTCTGGCGGTGCTGATGCTTGGCTGGTTCTGGCTGGCCAATATCTTCAGCGACGGGACTGCCGAGCCGCTGCCTTACGTGCCGTTGCTCAATCCGCTGGATTTGGGCCTGCTGTTTGCGCTGCTGGGCGTCTACCTGTGGGCACGCAGCGCGGTTCCACACATGGGGCCACGTGGCGAGCAGATTGCCCAGGGAATCGCTGGAGTCTCGCTGTTCGCCTTCTTCACCGCGCTGGTGATGCGCACCGCTCACCATTGGAGCGGTGTGCCGTTCCATCTGGATGTGTTGCTGGAGTCGATGCTGGTCCAGGCCGGCTTGTCGATTGTCTGGACCCTGATTGCTCTGAGCCTGATGATCGGCGGCCACCTGCGCCATCGCCGGGAAGTCTGGCTGATCGGTGCGGCGCTGATTGCCGTGGTGGTCGCCAAATTGTTCTTCGTCGAACTGAGCAACCGTGGCGGTCTGGCGCGGATCGTGTCGTTTATCGGTGTGGGTGGGCTGTTGCTGGTGGTGGGTTATTTCGCACCGCTGCCGCCCAAGCGCGCCGAACCTGTGATTGAAACTCAAGGAGCTTCCTCTTGATCGGTAAGCTGAGCGTGGCGGTATTGGGCCTGTGTATGACGTTATCCGCATGGGCTCGGGAAGCGCCCGCCGACTTCACCACCCAGGTGCCGCTAACCGTCAGCGGCGAAGGCCCATGGTATCGACTTGAATTACCGCTGGCAGTGCAACTGAGCGCCCGGCAGGTCGACCTCAGCGATATGCGTGTATTCAACGCTGCCGGCGAACCCCAGGCCTACGCCCTGGCACGGGAGTCTGCGCAACGCAGCGAAAGTCGCAGCCTCACCAATGTGAAGTGGTTCCCGCTGTATGCCTTGGCCGATGCCAGCGAAACGGTACCCAGCGTACGCGTGCAGTCCAGCGCCAGCGGCACTCTGGTGGAGGTGCAACCCGCGAGCCAGGTGGAAGCCGGCGAAGAAGTGCTGCGCGGCTGGTTGCTCGACGCCAGTGCGATCAAGAGGCCGTTGCAGCAATTGATCCTCGACTGGACCAGCGAGCGCGACGGCTTCCAGCGTTTCAGCATCGAAGCCAGTGATGATTTGCAGCACTGGCAATCCTGGGGCGAAGGGCAGGTGGCACGGCTGGCGTTTGCCGACGAACGGGTCGAGCAGCATGAAGTCGGCTTGCCGGGGCAATCGGCCCGTTATCTTCGGCTGTTGTGGAAAGGCCAGGCGGCGCCGACGTTGACGTCTGTCCAACTGCAAAGCACCAGCAGCCTGCCCTTGCCCTTGGTGTGGTCCCAGCCTCTGGCGGGCAACCGCCTGAAGACGGGCGAATACAGCTGGCAGTTACCCGTCGGGCTGAACGTTGAGCGCTTGCGCATTCAACTGCGTCAGTCCAACAGCCTGGCGCCCGTGACCTTGTACGGGCGCCGTGAAAGCAGTCAGGCCTGGCAGCCATTGAGCAGCGGCTTGCTCTACCGGCTGACGCAGAATGGCCAGGAAGTGGTGCAGGACGAGTTGCAGTTACCGGGGCAGACCGTTCAACAGCTCAAGCTTGAAGTGGACGAGCGGGGCGGTGGCCTGGGCGCTGAGGCGCCAGCGTTGACCTTTGCGGTGAGGGCCACGCAATTGGTGTTCCTGGCGCGGGGCGAGCCGCCGTTTACCCTGATGCTGGGCAACCCTTCAGTGAAAGCGGCCAACTTGCCGTTGTCGACGCTGATTCCCGATTACAGCGCAAAGCGCCTGGCCAGTTTGGGTCAGGCCAGGATGGTTGGGGAGCTGGTAGTCAACTCCACTGTCGCACCTGCGCCAACGGGGACGAACTGGAAGAAGATAGGCTTATGGGCCGTGCTGCTGCTGGGCGTGGCGGCTCTGGGGGCGATGGCCAACAGTTTGTTGCGCAAGCCTCCGGCCAAGTCTTGACGCAGGCTCTGCATGAACTCTATCGGCGTTATCTCGTCTGATAGGAGGAAATACGCCCCGACTCGCGCTAAACTGCGCGGGTTTTTAGCCCCCCCCATTCTCCGGAGCCGTCCATGTCCCGCGTTACCCTGAGTCGCTATTTGATCGAGCAGACCCGCAGCAACAACACGCCTGCCGATCTGCGCTTCCTTATCGAAGTGGTGGCGCGTGCTTGCAAGGAAATCAGCCACGCCGTCTCCAAAGGCGCGCTGGACGGCGTCCTGGGCAGCATGGGCACTGAAAACGTACAAGGCGAAGTGCAGAAGAAGCTCGACGTGATTTCCAACGAAATCCTGCTTGAAGCCAACGAATGGGGTGGTCACCTGGCCGGCATGGCGTCCGAAGAAATGGACAATGCCTACCAGATCCCGGGCAAATACCCGAAAGGCGCCTACCTGCTGGTGTTCGACCCATTGGACGGCTCGTCGAACATTGACGTCAACGTGTCGGTCGGCACCATCTTCTCGGTACTGCGTTGCCCGAACGAATACCTGACCCAGAACGAAAACCTCAACGAAAAAGCCTTCCTGCAGCCAGGCACCCAGCAAGTGTGTGCCGGTTACGCGATCTACGGCCCGCAGACGATGCTGGTGCTGACCCTGGGCGACGGCGTCAAAGGTTTCACCCTGGACCGCGAAATGGGTAGCTTCGTACTGACCCACGAAGACATCAAGATTCCAGAAGACACCCAGGAATTCGCGATCAACATGTCCAACCAGCGTCATTGGGAAGCGCCGGTGCAGCGTTACGTCAAGGAGCTGCTGGAAGGCGAAACTGGCCCACTGAAAAAGGACTTCAACATGCGCTGGGTCGCCGCAATGGTTGCCGACGTACACCGTATCCTGACCCGTGGCGGCCTGTTTATGTACCCGCGCGACAGCCGCGAGCCGTCCAAGCCAGGCAAACTGCGCCTGATGTACGAAGCGAACCCGATGTCGTTCCTGGTCGAGCAGGCTGGTGGTGTCTCCACCGACGGCCATCAGCGCATTCTCGACATCCAGCCGGAGGGCCTGCACCAGCGTGTGGCGGTATTCCTCGGTTCGAAAGAAGAAGTGGAACGTGTGACCGGTTACCACAAGGACTGATTTTTAAGGTCGGTCTTGAGCTAACAAAAAGCCCCGAAACGTTTCAGCGTTTTCGGGGCTTTTTTGTTTTTGCTTGTCGGGAACCAGATACCCCTTTTCCCTTCTAAGCTTCTGGCAGATACCCACGCTGCTTCGTCTCTCCAGGAGTTATTCCATGTCGTTACGCCGTCTCGCCCTGTTGTGTTTTTGCGTGCTGCTGGCCGCTTGCAGCAAGGTCACCCAGGAAAATTACGCGAAGCTGTCGGCAGGAATGCCCAAGGCCGAGGTGGAATCGCTGCTGGGTAAGCCGACTGATTGTTCCGGCGCGCTGGGCATGTCCAGCTGCACATGGGGCGACAAAAACAGCTTTATCAGCGTGCAATACGCCGGTGACAAAGCTCTGATGTTTTCCGGGCAAGGCCTGAAGTAAACCGGGGCGCAAGCCTGCGGGAGAAAAACAATGATGCGTTTTGTTCTATACCTCTGCGCCAGCCTGTTTTTGGCGGGCTGCGCCAGCCATTCTGGCGATGATCTTCAACCCAAGACCGTTGGCAGCGTCAACCTCAAGCGTTACCAGGGCACCTGGTATGAGCTGGCTCGATTGCCGATGTATTTCCAGCGTAACTGTGCGCAGTCCGAAGCCCGTTACTCCCTGCTGCCCGACGGCAATATGGCGGTGTATAACCGTTGCCTGACCGAAGACTGGAAGTGGGAAGAAGCCAAGGGCACAGCCACGCCGCAGGTCGAAGGCAAGACTGACAAGCTTTGGGTCGAGTTCAATAACTGGTTTACCGCACTGCTACCGGGCATCGCCAAGGGTGATTACTGGGTGCTGTACATCAGCGATGACTACAAGACTGCCATCGTCGGTAGCCCGAGCCGGCGCTACATGTGGCTGCTGTCACGCACACCGACGGTCAGCGCCGAAACCCGTGAAGACCTGCTGAGCAGGGCACGGCAACAGGGTTACGACACCACCCGCTTGATCTGGCGCACGTCGGACAAGCAGATGGCGAAGACTTCGCAGTAAATAAAAAAACGCCGCCTGATTCAGGCGGCGTTTTTTTCAGCCCAGTAAATCCCGCAACACCTGGGTAAATGCCCGGCTGCTGTCTTCTTCGCCAGCATGGCGCCCGTCGCGAATCACCCACTGGCCGTTGACCAGCACATCCCGCACTTGCCGATCACCGCCGGCAAACAACCAACGATTGAGAATCGCGTCTTCATGGGCTGTCGCCAGGTACGGGTCGTTGCCGTCCAGCACCAGCCAATCGGCACGTTTGCCGACTTGCAGTTTGCCAATCGGCTGCCCCAGTGCCTCGGCGCCGCCGTCCAGCGCGGCCTCGTAAAGCGTGCGGCCGACCATCGGCTGATCACTGCGGTACAGCCGGTTACGCCGCTGATCTCGAAGGCGCTGGCCATATTCCAGCCAACGCAATTCTTCCACTACGCTCAGCGAGACATGGCTGTCGGAGCCAATGCCCATGCGCCCACCCTGAGCGAGGAAGTCCACCGCCGGAAAAACCCCATCGCCCAGGTTGGCTTCGGTAGTCAGGCACAAACCGGCAATCGCCCGGCTCCTGGCCATCAATGTCACTTCTTCCGGGTTGGCGTGGGTAGCGTGTACCAGGCACCAGCGTTGATCGACTTCGGTGTTTTCATACAGCCATTGCAGAGGGCGGCGACCGCTCCAGCTCAGGCAGTCGTCGACTTCCTTCTGCTGTTCGGCGATGTGGATATGCACCGGGCACGCCTTGTTGCTGGCGGCCAATACGTCGCTGATTTGTTGTGGTGTTACCGCACGCAACGAGTGGAAGCACAGGCCCAGGTGCTGCGCCGGTTGTGCCGCCAGTTGCGATTGCAGGCGCGCTTGCAGCTGCAGGTAATTCTCGGTGCTGTTGATAAAACGGCGCTGGCCTTCATTGGGTGCCTGGCCGCCAAAACCGGAATGGCTGTACAGCACCGGCAGCAAGGTCAGGCCGATGCCCGCGCTTGCCGCTGCCTGGCTGATCTGCAGCGCCAGTTCAGCCGGGTCGGCGTAGGGCCGGCCGTCGACATCGTGGTGGACGTAATGAAATTCGGCCACCGAGGTGTAACCGGCCTTGAGCATCTCGATATACAACTGGCGGGCGATGATCTGCAACTGATCGGGGCTGATCTTGCCGACCATCCGATACATCAGGTCGCGCCAGGTCCAGAAGCTGTCATTGGGGTTGCCGGCCACTTCCGCCAGCCCGGCCATGGCCCGCTGGAACGCATGGGAGTGCAGGTTCGGCATGCCCGGCAACAGCGGGCCTCTGAGCCGCTCGGCGCCGTCTGCGCTGGCGTTGGCCTCAACTTTTGTCAGCAGGCCATCGGTGCTGACTTCAAGACGTACATCATTGGCCCATCCATTAGGCAGCAGCGCACGCTCGGCAAAGAAAGCGGACATGGTTCAAGCACCCCATCGTGTGTTATTTGTATATACATATACAGACGTTTGCCTGCTCGGTAAACTCCGGCAAGCTAGGCTTCTTTTTTCACCTGCAAGGATTTCCTGTGCCGACTCCGCCCGCCAAGTCTCCGCTGGCTGCCCACATGGACGAAAGTCCGGCGCCCTTGTATGCCCGCGTCAAACAGATGATCAGCCAACAGATCCTCAGCGGAAACTGGCCGCCGCACTACCGCGTTCCGTCTGAAAGCGAGCTGGTGAGCCAATTGGGTTTCAGCCGCATGACCATCAACCGTGCCCTGCGGGAAATGACCGTCGAAGGCCTGCTGGTGCGCATGCAGGGCGTCGGCACCTTTGTCGCCGAGCCCAAGAGCCAGTCGGCCTTGTTTGAAGTGCACAACATTGCCGATGAAATCGCCTCCCGCGGCCACCGCCACACCTGCAAGGTCATCACCTTGGGCGAAGAGGCCGCCGGTTCCGAACGTGCCGTGGCCCTGGATATGCGCGAAGGGCAGAAGGTCTTCCACTCGCTGATCGTGCATTACGAAAACGATATTCCGGTGCAAATCGAAGATCGTTTCGTCAACGCCCAGGTGGCGCCGGACTACCTGGCCCAGGATTTCACCTTGCAAACCCCTTACGCGTACCTCAACCAGGTGGCGCCGCTGACCGAAGGCGAGCACGTGGTCGAAGCGATCCTCGCTGATGCCCAGGAATGCAAGCTGCTGCAGATCGAAGCTGGCGAGCCGTGCCTGCTGATCCGCCGTCGCACCTGGTCCGGCCGCCAGCCGGTGACCGCCGCCCGTTTGATCCACCCCGGCTCTCGTCACCGCCTGGAAGGACGTTTCAGTAAATGAGTTCGATGAAAGTCTGGCGCGCCACTGATTACGTACGCATGCCGTGGAAGAACGGCGGCGGTAGCACCGAAGAGATCACCCGTGATGCGGGTGAGGGTCTGGACGGTTTTGGCTGGCGCCTGTCGATTGCCGATATCGGTGAGTCGGGCGGGTTCTCCACCTTTGCCGGGTATCAGCGGATCATTACGGTGCTGCAAGGAGCCGGCATGGTGCTGACGGTGGATGGCCAGGATACGCGGGGGTTGTTACCGCTTGATCCGTTCCCGTTCAAGGGTGAAAGCCAGGTGTCCTGCAAGTTGGTGGGCGGGCCGATCCGCGATTTCAACCTGATCTATTCACCGCAGCGCTATCAGGCGCGGTTGCAGTGGATGGATGGGGCGCAGCGCTTCTTTAGTGAGGCGCAGACCGTGCTGGTGTTCAGTGTGGCGGATGAAGTGGCGGTGCTTGGTGAGGTGTTGGGCCGGCACGATTGCCTGCAATTGGACGGTAACGCTGGCCTGTTGGACGTCAGCGTCGCCGGCCGCTGCTGCGTCATCGAACTGACTGCACGCGGTTAAAAATGTGGGAGCGAGCAAGCCCGCTCCCACAGTTGCTTTCCGTTGGTCTCTCGATCTGTTTCCAGGCTCCGCACCAACTTGTTACCGAATGCCCCAGCATGGCGCAAAGCCCTGCCCTGGTAACAATCCTCCCTCGCTTTAAAAAGTCACTGTAAAAAACTTCATCAAGCCGCCAAGCCTTATTTTCCAAGGCTTGCGCGGCTGTTCGAAAAAAATCTACAACCCTCCCCATCCAAGTTGGCCGCTTGATTGCATATTCTTGTATGTACAAGTAAAGATGTGTGCGTAAGAGTCCATGAACATCCTCTTCGCACCAATCATGTTCGCGCATTGATCGTTGAGGAGTTTTTCGTGACTGATTTTTCCGAGGCTAAGCCTACAAAGTACCGTGACGTCGAAATCCGCGCTGCTCGCGGTAACACGCTCACCGCCAAAAGCTGGCTGACCGAAGCGCCGCTGCGCATGCTGATGAATAACCTTGACCCGCAAGTGGCCGAAAACCCGAAAGAGCTGGTGGTATACGGCGGCATCGGCCGTGCGGCGCGCAACTGGGAATGCTACGACCAGATCGTCGAAAGCCTGACCAACCTCAATGACGACGAAACCCTGCTGGTGCAATCCGGCAAACCGGTTGGCGTATTCAAGACCCACAGCAACGCCCCACGCGTACTGATCGCCAACTCCAACCTGGTGCCGCACTGGGCCAGTTGGGAACACTTCAACGAACTGGATGCCAAGGGTCTGGCCATGTACGGCCAGATGACTGCGGGCAGCTGGATCTACATCGGCAGCCAGGGCATCGTCCAGGGCACTTACGAAACCTTCGTCGAAGCCGGTCGCCAGCATTACAACAATGACCTCAAGGGTCGTTGGGTTCTGACCGCAGGCCTTGGTGGCATGGGCGGCGCTCAGCCTCTGGCTGCAACCCTGGCCGGCGCTTGCTCGCTGAACATTGAATGCCAGCAGGTCAGCATCGATTTCCGTTTGAACAGCCGCTATGTCGACGAGCAAGCCACTGACCTCGACGATGCTCTGGCCCGTATCGCCAAATACACCAAGGAAGGCAAGGCAATTTCCATTGCCCTGCTCGGCAACGCGGCTGAAATTCTGCCGGAGCTGGTCAAGCGTGGCGTGCGTCCAGACATGGTTACCGACCAGACCAGCGCCCACGATCCGCTCAACGGTTACCTGCCGGCTGGCTGGACTTGGGACGAATACCGCGCTCGCGCCAAGACCGAGCCTGCTGCTGTGATCAAAGCCGCCAAGCAATCGATGGCCGTGCACGTTAAAGCGATGTTGGACTTCCAGAAAATGGGCGTACCGACTTTCGACTACGGCAACAACATCCGTCAGATGGCGCAAGAAGAAGGCGTGGAAAACGCTTTCGACTTCCCGGGTTTCGTACCGGCTTACATCCGTCCGCTGTTCTGCCGTGGCATCGGCCCGTTCCGTTGGGCTGCACTGTCGGGTGATCCGCAAGACATCTACAAAACCGATGCCAAAGTAAAAGAGCTGATCCCCGACGACGCTCACCTGCACAACTGGTTGGACATGGCCCGCGAGCGCATTGCGTTCCAGGGGCTGCCGGCGCGTATCTGCTGGGTTGGCCTGGGCCAGCGTGCCAAGTTGGGTCTGGCATTCAACGAAATGGTGCGCAGCGGTGAGCTGTCGGCGCCTGTCGTAATCGGTCGCGACCACCTGGACTCTGGCTCGGTTGCAAGCCCGAACCGTGAAACCGAATCCATGCAGGACGGTTCCGACGCTGTGTCCGACTGGCCACTGCTCAACGCTTTGCTCAACACCGCCAGCGGTGCGACCTGGGTCTCACTGCACCACGGCGGCGGCGTCGGCATGGGCTTCTCCCAGCACTCGGGGATGGTGATTGTTTGTGACGGTACCGATGAAGCGGCTGAGCGTATTGCCCGCGTACTGCACAACGACCCGGCCACCGGGGTGATGCGTCACGCCGACGCTGGTTACCAGATCGCTATTGATTGCGCCAAGGAGCAGGGCCTGAACCTGCCGATGATCAAGTAACCAAAGTGGCATAGCCCGTTTTCTGAACACTTGATCCTGCCGGTAGAGCAGGGCGCTGCACCAACAACAAGCGGGCTGCTGGCACAAGCCTGATGGGACGTGGACAAGGCAGGATGCCTTTTGACTGCCGTAATCCATTTCATGATTGGGAGCGTCACACAATGAAAATGAATAAGACCCTGCTGACCACGTTGTTCGCCACAAGCTTGTTGGCCAGCGCTGGTGCCACTCAGGCAGCAGGCTGGTGCGAGTCGGGCAAGCCGGTGAAATTCGCCGGCCTGAACTGGGAAAGCGGCATGTTGCTGACCGATGTCCTGCAAATCGTCCTGGAAAAAGGCTACAACTGCAAAACCGACAGCCTGCCGGGCAACTCCATCACCATGGAAAACGCCCTCGGCAGCAATGACATTCAGATCTTCGCTGAGGAGTGGGTAGGCCGTAGCGAAGTCTGGAACAAGGCCGAGAAGGCCGGCAAAGTCGTCGGCGTCGGCGCTCCGGTAGTGGGCGCCATCGAAGGCTGGTACGTGCCGCGTTATGTGATCGAAGGCGACGCCAAGCGCAAGCTCGAAGCCAAGGCGCCAGACCTGAAAACCATCGCCGACCTGGCCAAGTATTCCGCCGTGTTCAAGGACCAGGAAGAGCCGGCCAAGGGCCGCTTCTACAACTGTCCGGCCGGCTGGACCTGCGAGCTGGATAACAGCGAAATGCTCAAAAGCTACGGGCTGGAAAGCACCTACACCAACTTCCGCCCAGGCACAGGCCCGGCGCTGGATGCGGCGGTGTTGTCCAGCTACAAGCGTGGCGAGCCGATCCTGTTCTACTACTGGTCGCCTACCCCGCTCATGGGCCAGGTGGACCTGGTGAAGCTGGAAGAAAAACCGGGTGTGAATAAAAGCGTGACCATCAAAGTAGGCCTGTCCAAGGTGTTCCACGAGCAAGCGCCGGAATTGGTAGCGGTACTGGAGAAGGTCAATCTGCCGATCGACCTGCTCAACCAGAACCTGGCCCGTATGACTAAAGAGCGAATCGAATCGCCAAAACTGGCGAAAATTTTCCTCAAGGAACATCCTGAAATCTGGCACGCATGGGTGAGCGACGACGCAGCCAAAAAAATCGACGCGGCCTTGTAGGTTGAGCGTTCCCGGTTGCCCCAACAGGCAACCGGGCGCTTGGCCACAACCCACTGGATCGAGAGCACGATATGTTTCCTGAGAGTTTTACGTTTTCCATCGCTGACTGGGTCAACGGTTGGGTTGATTCGCTGGTGACCAACTACGGTGATGTGTTCCGGCAGATCTCCGACACCTTGTTATGGGCCATCGTCAACCTGGAAGGGTTGCTGCGCGCGGCGCCCTGGTGGTTGATGCTGGCGATTGTCGGTGGCATTGCCTGGCACGCCACCCGCAAGGTCGTAATGACTGCGGTGATCGTCGGCTTGCTGTTTTTGGTGGGCGCGGTCGGGCTGTGGGACAAGCTGATGCAAACCCTGGCGCTGATGATGGTGGCCACGGTGATCTCGGTGTTGATTGGCATCCCCCTGGGGATTCTCTCGGCCCGCAGCAATCGCCTGCGTTCGGTGCTGATGCCGCTGCTGGACATCATGCAAACCATGCCCAGCTTCGTGTACTTGATTCCGGTGCTGATGCTGTTCGGCCTGGGCAAGGTCCCGGCGATTTTCGCCACGGTGATCTACGCCGCACCACCGCTGATTCGCCTGACCGACCTGGGCATTCGCCAGGTCGATGGCGAAGTCATGGAAGCCATCAACGCCTTTGGTGCAAACCGCTGGCAGCAACTGTTTGGTGTGCAATTGCCCCTGGCCCTGCCGAGCATCATGGCCGGGATCAACCAGACCACCATGATGGCCTTGTCGATGGTGGTGATCGCCTCGATGATCGGCGCTCGTGGCTTGGGTGAAGACGTGCTGGTGGGCATCCAGACCCTCAACGTTGGGCGCGGCCTTGAAGCCGGCCTGGCGATCGTGATTCTCGCAGTGGTCATCGACCGCATCACCCAGGCCTATGGTCGTCCACGGCATGAGGCGAGCAAATGACTACCGTCAGCAAGATTGAAGTCAAAAACGTATTCAAGATCTTCGGTTCCCGTTCCAAGGAAGCGCTGGCTCTTATTGGCCAGGGTAAGACCAAGGATCAGGTACTGGCCGAGACCGGTTGCGTGGTGGGTGTGAACGACCTGTCGCTGAGCATCAACACTGGCGAGATCTTCGTGATCATGGGCCTGTCGGGTTCCGGCAAGTCGACCCTGGTACGCCACTTCAACCGCTTGATCGACCCTACCAGTGGCGCGATCCTGGTGGACGGCGAAGACATCCTGCAATTGGACATGGAAGCCCTGCGCCAATTTCGTCGGCACAAGATCAGCATGGTGTTCCAGAGCTTCGGCCTGCTGCCCCACAAGAGCGTGCTGGACAACGTCGCCTACGGTTTGAAAGTGCGCGGCGAGACCAAGCAAGTGTGTGCCGAACGGGCGCTGCACTGGATCGAAATCGTGGGCCTCAAGGGCTACGAGAACAAGTATCCGCACCAGCTATCCGGCGGCATGCGCCAACGGGTGGGCCTGGCCCGCGCACTGGCGGCCGACACCGACATCATCCTGATGGACGAAGCCTTCAGCGCCCTCGACCCGCTGATCCGCGCCGAGATGCAGGACCAGTTGCTGGAACTGCAAAAGACCCTGCACAAGACCATCGTTTTCATCACCCACGACCTCGACGAGGCCGTACGCATTGGCAACCGCATTGCGATCCTCAAGGACGGCAAGCTGATCCAGGTCGGCACGCCCAGGGAGATCCTGCATTCACCGGCGGATGAGTATGTGGACCGCTTTGTTAAACGGCGGGCTGCGGTGGTTTGATCCGATTTTTTTGGTGAGGGCGCTTGTTGTGGCAAGCCCGCTGGCCACAGGGATAGTCATAAATTCAAGATTTGTATGAAGAGGTCAACGATGTCCCAGGCTGAAAAAATCATCATCGCCGACACCCCATTGCGCTGGCAGGACGTGGTCGCCGTGGCTCGCCACGGTGCTGTCCTCGAACTGTCGGGCCAAGCCTGGGCGCGGATCGATAATGCCCAGGCTATCGTCCAGTGCATTGTCAGCAGTGGCGAACGGGCCTATGGCGTCAACACCGGCCTGGGCGCCTTGTGCAATGTTTCCCTCAAAGGCGAGCAACTGAGCCAACTGTCGCGCAACACCTTGCTCAGCCACGCCTGCGGCGTCGGTGCGCCGCTGAGCAACGAGCAAACCCGCGCGATCATCTGCGCCGCCATTATCAACTACAGCCAGGGCAAGTCTGGCCTGCATCCGCAGGTGGTGCATTCGCTGCTGGCCCTGCTCAACCACGGTATCACCCCGCAAGTGCCGTCCCAGGGTTCAGTGGGTTACCTCACCCACATGGCCCATATCAGCATCGCCTTGCTCGGGGTCGGCAACGTCAACTACCGGGGCCAGATCGTCTCGGCGCACGAGGCCCTGGCCGCCGAAAACTTGCAGCCGGTGGTGCTGGGTGCCAAGGACGGGTTGTGCCTGGTCAACGGCACGCCGTGCATGAGCGGCCTGAGCTGCCTGGCCCTGGCCGATGCCCATCGCCTGCTGCAATGGGCCGACGTGATTGGCGCCATGAGCTTCGAGGCGCAGCGCGGTCAGATCGACGCGTTCGACAAAGAAATCATCGCCCTCAAGCCGCATCCGGGCATGCAGCAAGTGGGCAGCAACCTGCGGGCACTACTGGACGGCAGTGAAGTGATCGCTGCAAGCAAAGGCATTCGCACCCAGGATGCCTTGAGCATTCGCTCGATTCCTCAGGTCCACGGTGCGGCGCGCGATCAACTGGAACACGCCACACGGCAGATCGAAACCGAACTCAACGGCGCCACCGACAACCCATTGCTGCTCGGCACCCCGGACAACTACCGCGTGGTGTCCCAGGCCAATCCCCATGGGCAATCGGTGGCACTGGCAGCGGACATGCTGGCCATTGCCCTGGCAGAGATAGGCTCCATCGCCGAGCGTCGCCTTGATCGCCTCATCAACCCCCATGTCAGCGGGCTGCCGGCGTTTCTGGTGAGCAACCCCGGCGTCAATTCGGGGATGATGATCGTGCAGTACGTCGCCGCGTCCCTCTGCGGGCAAAACCGCCAACTGGCGCAACCGGCGGTGCTCGACAACTTCGTCACCTCCGGCTTGCAGGAAGATCACCTGAGCATGGGCACCAACGCCGCGCTGAAGTTGCACCAAGTGCTGGAAAACGTCACCCAGATTCTCGCCATCGAGTACCTGCTGGCGGCCCAGGCTTTCGAATTTCTCCAGGAGCAACGCTTCGGTGCAGGCACCCACACCGCCTGGCGTCTGCTGCGCGAACAGGTTCCGGCCTACGACCAGGACCGCTGGCTGGCGCCGGACATCACGGCGGCCGCAACGCTGCTCAAGAACGCCGACTTGCTGCACAGCGCACTACCGAATTTGCGCTGAGCAGATTTGTAATAAAAAATCCCAACAATAACCAGCGTGCCAAGCCGTCAGTCATCTAAAAGAGGACAACGGCGGATAACGGAAGCATCCGGAGCGACTGGTAGTTAACAACACTCTCAAAAGGAGCATGAATGTGACTGCGCTAAACCTGATTCCAGGCCAACTGAGCCTTGCCCAACTGCGTGATATCTACCAGCAGCCGGTAACCCTCACCCTGGATGACAGCGCCTCGGCCCAGATCGAAGCCAGCGTCGCCTGTGTGGAGCAGATTCTCGCCGAGAACCGCACCGCTTATGGCATCAATACCGGTTTTGGCCTGCTGGCCTCCACCCGTATCGCCAGTGAAGACCTGGAAAACCTTCAGCGCTCCCTGGTGCTGTCCCACGCCGCCGGTGTGGGTAAGCCCATCAGTGATGCGTTGGTGCGGTTGGTCATGGTGCTCAAGGTCAACAGCTTGAGCCGGGGTTTCTCCGGGATTCGCCGGCAGGTGATCGACGCGTTAATCGCCCTGATCAATGCCGAGGTTTACCCGCACATTCCACTGAAAGGCTCGGTGGGTGCCTCCGGTGACTTGGCGCCATTGGCGCACATGTCCCTGGTACTGCTTGGCGAAGGCAAGGCTCGTTACAAAGGCGAATGGCTGGAGGCGACGCAAGCGCTGAAAGTCGCCGGCCTGACCCCGCTGACCCTGGCTGCGAAAGAAGGCTTGGCGCTGCTTAACGGTACCCAGGTTTCCACTGCTTATGCCTTGCGCGGCCTATTTGAGGGCGAAGATCTGTTTGCCGGTGCCCTGGCCTGTGGCGGCCTGACGGTGGAAGCGGTGTTGGGCTCGCGCTCGCCGTTTGACGCGCGCATTCATGCCGCTCGCGGTCAGCGCGGCCAGATCGATTCGGCTGCGGCCTATCGTGATTTGTTGGGGGAGAGCAGCGAAGTCTCGCAATCCCACCAGAACTGCGACAAGGTTCAGGACCCGTACTCCCTGCGCTGCCAGCCGCAAGTCATGGGCGCCTGCTTGACCCAACTCCGCCAGGCGGCAGAGGTGTTGGTGGTCGAAGCCAACGCCGTGTCCGATAACCCGTTGGTGTTCGCCGCTGAAGGCGACGTGATTTCCGGCGGCAACTTCCACGCCGAGCCGGTGGCCATGGCCGCTGACAACATGGCTTTGGCCATCGCTGAAATCGGCTCCCTGAGCGAGCGCCGCATCTCGTTGATGATGGACAAGCACATGTCGCAACTGCCGCCGTTTTTGGTGGCCAACGGTGGTGTTAACTCCGGCTTCATGATCGCCCAAGTGACTGCAGCGGCCCTGGCCAGTGAGAACAAGGCGCTGGCCCATCCCCATAGCGTTGACAGCTTGCCGACGTCCGCCAACCAGGAAGACCACGTTTCCATGGCCCCGGCTGCGGGCAAGCGCCTGTGGGAAATGGCCGAGAACGTGCGCGGCATTCTCGCTGTGGAATGGCTGGCGGCCTGCCAGGGGCTGGATCTGCGCGACGGCCTGAAAACCTCGCCGAAGCTGGAAAAAGCCCGTGGCATCCTGCGCGGCAAAGTGCCGTTCTATGAGAAGGACCGCTTCTTTGCACCGGACATCAACGCCGCCACAGAGTTGCTGGCCACGCGCTGCCTGAATGAGTTGGTACCGGCGAAACTGTTGCCGAGCCTGTAACCCGCAATACCCCCTGTAGGAGCGAGCTTGCTCGCGATGGACGTTAACGATGACACAGGGAGCCAGAAGAAACGCGGTGTCCTTGGGTTCTTCGCGAGCAAGCTCGCTCCTACAGAAAACAAGAACAATTAGGGACGAGAAATGCACCAGCAAGAAACGGGTTTGAAACGCGGGCTCTCCGCCCGCCATATTCGCTTCATGGCACTGGGGTCGGCGATCGGCACCGGGCTGTTTTACGGTTCTGCCTCAGCCATCCAGATGGCCGGCCCCGCCGTGCTGCTGGCCTACCTGATCGGTGGCGCCGCGGTGTTCATGGTCATGCGCGCCCTAGGCGAAATGGCTGTGCACAACCCGGTGTCCGGCTCCTTCGGCCAGTACGCCAGCACCTACCTGGGTCCCATGGCCGGTTTTGTCCTCGGCTGGACCTACGCCTTCGAGATGATCATCGTCTGCCTGGCCGACGTCACCGCCTTTGGCATCTATATGGGCTTTTGGTTTCCCGAAGTGGCGCGCTGGATCTGGGTGCTGGGCATCGTGCTCCTGATCGGCGGCCTGAACCTGTGCAGCGTCAAAGTCTTTGGCGAAATGGAGTTCTGGCTATCGCTGCTCAAAGTCGGCGCCATTGTCGCAATGATCCTCGGCGGTTTCGGCATCATGCTGTTCGGCATTCACTCAGCGGGTGACGCACCGGCTACCGGCCTGAGCAACTTGTGGGCCCACGGTGGCTTTATGCCCAACGGCGTCGGTGGTTTGATCGCTTCCTTTGCGGTGGTGATGTTCGCCTTTGGCGGCATCGAAATCATCGGCATCACTGCCGGCGAAGCCAAGGACCCGCAGCGGGTCATTCCCAAGGCGATTAACGCCGTACCGCTGCGCATCCTGCTGTTCTACGTGCTGACCCTGTTTGTGCTGATGGCGATCTACCCATGGCCGCAGATCGGCAGCCAGGGCAGCCCGTTCGTGCAGATCTTCAGCAACCTGGGCATCGGCTCGGCGGCGACCATCCTTAATATCGTGGTGATCTCGGCAGCCGTTTCGGCCATCAATAGCGACATCTTCGGCGCCGGCCGCATGATGTACGGCCTGGCCCAGCAAGGGCAGGCACCCAAAGGCTTTGCGCAACTGTCCCGCCAGGGCGTGCCGTGGATGACCGTGGTGGTGATGGGCGCGGCGCTGCTGGGCGGCGTGGTGTTGAACTACCTGATCCCGGAAAACGTATTCCTGGTGATCGCCTCCATTGCCACCTTCGCCACGGTCTGGGTCTGGCTGATGATCCTCATCACACAAGTGGCGATGCGGCGCTCCATGACCAAAGAGCAAATAGCCGAACTGAAGTTCCCGGTGCCGTTCTGGCCCTACGCGCCGGCAGCAGCCATCGTGTTCATGCTGTTTATTTTCGGCGTGCTGGGGTATTTCCCGGACACTCAGGCAGCCCTTATGGTCGGTGTTGCATGGATCGCCTTGCTGGTCGTTGCCTATTTGTTGTGGGTAAAACCCGCCGCCGGGCAAGCAGCCAAGGTCCATTACGAGCCAGCTTTGTCTCATTGATAACCAACGCAGGTGTTGAATGAAAACGCTTTGGCAACACTGCCACGTCGCAACCATGGCCCAGGGCAAGTACTCGATTATCGAGGACGCCGCCATCGTGACATCAGGCACGCTCATCGAGTGGATCGGCCCTCGCGGCGAACTGCCGGGTGCTGACTATGCGAAGACTCATGACCTGCAAGGCGCATGGGTCACGCCGGGGTTGATCGATTGCCACACCCACACGGTGTTTGGTGGCAATCGCAGCGGTGAGTTCGAGCAGCGGCTGCAAGGCGTGAGTTACGCCGAGATCGCAGCTGCCGGTGGCGGTATTGCCAGCACCGTGCGCGCCACCCGCGCAGCCACGGAAGATGAACTGTTTGCCAGCGCCCACAAGCGTCTGCGCAGCTTGCTGCGTGACGGCGTGACCACGGTGGAGATCAAGTCCGGCTACGGCCTGGATTTGGCCAGCGAACGCAAGATCCTGCGGGTGATCCGTCGCCTGGGCACCGAGCTTCCCGTTAGTGTGCGCAGCACCTGCCTGGCGGCCCACGCCTTGCCGCCGGAATACGTCGATCGTGCCGACGCCTACATCGAACACATCTGCAGTGAAATGCTCCCGACCCTGGCGGCCGAAGGGCTGGTGGACGCGGTGGACGCCTTCTGCGAATACCTGGCGTTCTCCCCGGAACAAGTGGAGCGAGTGTTTATCGCCGCGCAGCAACTTGGCTTGCCGGTGAAACTGCACGCCGAGCAACTGTCGTCCCTGCACGGCTCCAGCCTGGCGGCGCGTTATCAGGCGTTGTCGGCGGACCATCTGGAGTTCATGACCGAAGACGATGCCATCGCCATGGCCGCCTCGGGCACCGTCGCGGTGTTGCTGCCGGGAGCGTTCTACTTCTTGCGCGAAACCCAACTGCCACCCATGGACGCCCTGCGCAAACACGGGGTGAAGATCGCCATCGCCAGCGATCTAAACCCAGGCACCTCGCCAGCGTTGTCGATGCGGCTGATGTTGAACATGGCTTGCACCCTGTTTCGAATGACCCCCGAGGAAGCGCTGGCTGGCGCGACCCAACATGCGGCTACCGCTTTGGGCATGGGTGATACCCATGGTTCGCTGGAAGTGGGCAAGGTGGCGGACTTTGTCGCCTGGCAGATCGATCGCCCCGCCGACCTGGCTTACTGGCTGGGCGGCGAGTTGGATAAACGCGTCGTGCGCCACGGCGTCGACGTCACTGTTTAAGGAGCACCGTTGTGGATAAGGTTTTGAGCTTCAAACAAGGCAGCACACCGCTGCTGATCAGCATGCCCCACGCTGGTTTGCGCCTGACCCCTGTGGTCGAGGCCGGGTTGATCCCCGAGGCGCAAAGCCTGCCGGACACCGACTGGCATATCCCCACGCTTTATGACTTCGCCAAAGAACTGGGCGCCAGCACCCTGGCCGCGGAGTATTCGCGCTTTGTCATCGACCTCAACCGGCCGTCCGACGACAAACCGCTGTACGTCGGCGCCACCACCGGCCTGTACCCGGCGACGCTGTTCGACGGCGTGCCGTTGTTCCGCGAAGGCCTGGAGCCCTCAAAGGCCGAGCGCGCGACCTATCTGGAACAGATCTGGACGCCGTATCACCGCACCCTGCAAGAAGAGTTGGCCCGCCTCAAGGCCGAGTTCGGCTACGCGCTGCTGTTTGATGCCCACTCGATCCGCTCAGTGATCGCGCACCTGTTCGACGGCAAACTGCCCGATTTCAACCTCGGCACCTTCAACGGCGCCGCCTGCGATCCTCAACTGGCGAGCCAACTGGAAGCCATCTGCGCCGCACATCCACAGTACAGCCATGTGCTTAATGGTCGCTTCAAGGGCGGGCATATCACCCGCCATTACGGCAACCCGGCAGACAATATCCATGCGGTGCAGCTGGAGTTGGGGCAGTGCACATATATGGAAGAGTTTGAGCCGTTCCGGTATCGGGCGGACGTGGCTGAGCCGACACGGGTGGTGTTGAAGGAATTGCTGGAAGGGTTCCTGGCGTGGGGGCAGAAGCATTATCGGTGACTTGCGGCAGCCATGGGTATTTACACAGCTCTTGAGGTTGCTGATTGCCGTGGCGCAGTTCGACCCATTGCGCGATGACGGCATGCTTTACGCCGAGCGCCTGCAAGCGGCCGGGGTGGCTGCCACGCTGTACCCGGGCAAAGGCCTGATTCACGGTTGTTTGCGGGCGCGGGGCCAGGTGGCCGAGGTGGATCGCCTGTACGAATACCTGCTCAGCTACCTGCGGGAGGTTCTGTTGACCGAGGTCTGATTCGTCAAGGACATGCTCATTGCACCATTCGGGTTTATGATGCCAGACGGCAAAATAATAGATGTCCCACCAGGGATGAACTCGACCCCTTACGGAGCGCGCAATGCAGACTTTGTACCCGCAGATCAAACCCTACGCCCGGCACGATCTGGCCGTCGATGAACCCCATGTGTTGTACGTCGACGAAAGCGGTTCCCCGCAAGGCCTGCCCGTTGTGTTCATCCATGGTGGCCCTGGCGCCGGGTGCGATGCCCAGAGCCGGTGTTATTTTGACCCGAACATGTATCGGATCATTACTTTCGACCAGCGCGGCTGCGGTCGCTCCACGCCTCACGCCAACCTGGAAAACAACACTACCTGGGATCTGGTGGCCGACCTTGAGCGGATTCGCCAACACCTGGGCATCGACAAATGGGTGCTGTTCGGCGGTTCCTGGGGTTCAACCCTGGCCCTGGCCTACGCACAAACCCACCCCGAGCGTGTCCACGGTTTGATCGTGCGGGGCATCTTCCTCGCCCGTCCCCAGGAAATCGAATGGTTCTATCAGGCCGGTGCCAGCCGCCTGTTCCCCGACTACTGGCAGGACTACATTGCGCCGATCCCACAGGACGAGCGTCACGACCTGCTTACCGCCTTCCACAAGCGCCTGATCGGCAGCGACCAGATTGCCCAGATGCACGCCGCCAAGGCCTGGTCGACCTGGGAAGGCCGTACTGCCACCCTGCGTCCAAATTCGTTGGTGGTTGATCGTTTCAGCGAGCCGCAGCGCGCGCTGTCCATTGCCCGTATTGAATGCCACTACTTCACCAACAACGCCTTCCTTGAGCCCAACCAACTGATTCGCGACATGCACAAGATCGCCCACCTGCCTGGCGTCATCGTCCACGGCCGCTACGATGTGATCTGCCCGCTGGATAACGCGTGGGCGTTGCATCAGGCTTGGCCCAACAGCGAACTGCAGGTGATCCGTGATGCTGGCCATGCCGCTTCCGAGCCAGGTATTACTGACGCGTTGGTGCGTGCGGCGAGCCAAATGGCACGACGTCTGCTTGATTTACCTCCAGAAGAAGCATGAAGGGGCTTTTGCAGCGGGTGCGAGGCGCCCGGGTCGAAGTAGCGGGGGAAGTAGTCGGCGCAATAGGCCAGGGTTTGCTGGTGCTCGTGGCCGTCGAGCCTTCAGATACCCAGGCAAGTGCCGACAAGCTCTTGCATAAGCTGCTTAACTATCGGGTGTTCAGCGACGACGAGGGCAAGATGAACCTGTCGTTGAAGGACATCGGCGGCGGGTTGCTGCTGGTTTCACAGTTCACCCTGGCGGCGGATACCAAAAGTGGCCTGCGCCCCAGCTTCTCCACGGCGGCCCCTCCGGCGCTGGCAGAGGCGCTTTTTGAGCACTTGTTGTTACAAGCGCAACAATTGCATGGCACGGTGGCGGCGGGGCGTTTTGGCGCGGATATGCAGGTGCATTTGGTCAATGACGGGCCGGTCACCTTCCTGTTACAGACCTGAATGTACTGAAAACGACTTTTAATGCCCAAAAACACAGGTTTTCACTACAAATACTTCGTTGCCCCTGATGCGTTGTCTTGCGGGCTACTAGATAATCGCGCGCTACGGGGATCAGCGTTAATTGGTCCATTTTTGACTTAGGTAGAGACTTGTCCGATAGCCATTGGGGAATCATTTAGCCCCGTGGGAGTCGGAACAATGCTCGCCAACCTGGCATATAGATAGCTGGCCGTTGGTTTTTTGATCTGTTTTCGGCGAGGGTTGCTCGTGATTGTTAGTCCCTGTAATGCACCAAAATTGTCTGCCAAGCGGTTACGAAACGCACTGGTAACGGGCTCCGCCCTGTTTTGCCTGCTCGGCGCGGGTCAACTGTGGGCATTCAGTCTGGATGATGTGTCGGCCAAGGCAAAAGAGCTGGCCGGGCAGAAATACCAAGCCCCGCGCAGCAATCTGCCAAACGAATTTCGCGAAATGAAATTCGCTGATTACCAGAAAATTCGTTTTCGCCATGAAAAAGCCGAGTGGGCCGATCAGAAAACTCCGTTCAAGCTGTCCTTCTATCACCAGGGTATGCACTTCGATACACCGGTAAAGATCAATGAAGTCACCGCCACTGACGTCCAGGAAATCAAGTACGACCCGGCTCGTTTCGATTTCGGCGACGTCAAGGTTGATCCCAAGGCCACCGAACAGCTGGGTTATGCCGGCTTTCGTGTCCTGTACCCGATCAACAAGGACGACAAGCAAGACGAAATCATGACCATGCTCGGCGCCAGCTACTTCCGCGTCGTTGGCAAGGATCAGGTCTACGGTTTGTCTGCCCGCGGCATGGCCATCGACACCGCGCTGCCGTCTGGCGAAGAATTCCCGCGTTTCACCGAGTTCTGGATTGAGCGTCCAAAACCGGATGACAAGCACTTGGTGATCTTCGCCCTGCTGGATTCGCCACGGGCTACCGGCGCCTACCGCCTGATCCTGCGTCCGGGTACCGACACCATCGTCGATGTCAAATCCCAGATGTTCCTGCGCGACAAAGTCACCAAGCTGGGCATTGCCCCGCTGACCAGCATGTACCTGTTCGGCGCCAATCAGCCGTCCAAGGTCCTCAACTACCGCCGTGAGCTGCACGACTCCAGCGGCCTGTCGATCCATGCCGGTAACGGCGAGTGGATCTGGCGTCCGCTGAACAACCCTAAACACCTGTCGGTCAGCAACTTCAGCGTGGAAAACCCGCGTGGTTTCGGCCTGCTGCAACGCGGTCGCAACTTCAGCCAGTACGAAGACCTCGACGACAACTACGACAAGCGCCCAAGCGCCTGGATCGAGCCTGAGGGCGACTGGGGCAAGGGTTCCGTCGACCTGGTAGAGATCCCGACTGCCGATGAAACCAACGACAACATCGTTGCCTTCTGGAGCCCGGAAAAGCTGCCAGAGCCCGGCCAGCCGCTGGACGTCAGCTACCGCCTGCACTGGACCCTCAATGATGCACCGTTCCATTCCCCTGACAGTGCTTGGGTCAAGCAGACCTTGCGCTCTACGGGTGATGTGAAACAGTCCAACCTGATCCGTCAGCCAGATGGCAGCGTTGCCTACCTGGTGGACTTCGAGGGCCCGTCCCTCAAGGCCCTGCTGCCAGATGCCCAGGTTCGCAGCCAGGTCAGCGTCGGCGACAATGCCGAGTTGGTGGAAAACAGCGTTCGCTACAACCCGCACACAAAAGGCTGGCGCCTGACCCTGCGCATGAAGATCAAGGACGCGGGCAAGCCAACCGAGATGCGTGCGGCCCTGGTCCAGGACGTTGCAGTGCCGGAACCGGAAAAGGCTTCGACCCAAGTGTTGAAAGCGGACAAAGTACTGGCCAAGCAACATGAGAAACAGGCCAAGAAAGACGCCAAAGATAAGGAAGCCAAGCAGCCAGAAGCTGCCCCAGCCACACCGGAGCCGGTCAAAACTGAACAAGTCCTGACCGAAACCTGGAGCTATCAGTTGCCTGCCGATGAGTAACTCTCAAGCCCAGCCAGAGACGCTTGCCGAGTATCTGGCGCATCTTCCGATGACTGATGAGCAGCGCGCCGAACTCGTGGGCTGCAACTCCTTCGCCGAACTGCACGAGCGCCTCTCGTCTTCGACCTTCGACGCCCCGGCCGACGCTGCCCAAGCGTCGGTAGGTCGGCGACTGACCCTCAACACGGCCGAAGAGCTGCAAGATGCTGAGATGCTCGCGCTCGACGCCAGCGGTCGCGTCTGCCTCAAGGCCACGCCGCCGATCCGTCGGACCAAGGTGGTGCCTGAACCTTGGCGCACCAATATCCTGGTACGCGGCTGGCGCCGGCTGACCGGTCGCTCCAATCCTCCGGCACCGCCGAAGGACGAGCGTGTGCTGCCCGCTGCCCGCTGGCGCACGGTCGGTTCGATCCGTCGTTACATCCTGTTGACACTGATGCTCGGCCAGACGATCGTCGCCGGCTGGTACATGAAAGGCATCATGCCGTATCAGGGCTGGTCCTTCGTCGATATGGACGAGATCCGCAACCAGACCTTGATGGCGACCGCTACCCAGGTCCTGCCTTACGCCCTGCAAACCAGCATCCTGATTCTGTTCGGGATACTGTTTTGCTGGGTCTCGGCCGGTTTCTGGACCGCGCTGATGGGTTTCCTGGAACTGCTGACCGGCCACGACAAGTACCGTATTTCCGGGAAAAGCGCTGGCGATGAGCCAATTCCCAAGGAAGCTCGTACCGCCCTGGTCATGCCGATCTGCAACGAAGACGTGCCACGGGTATTCGCTGGCCTGCGGGCGACTTTCGAGTCGGTTGCCGCGACCGGTGACCTGGATCGCTTCGACTTCTTCGTCCTCAGTGACAGTAACGACGCCGATATCTGCATCGCCGAACAGCAAGCCTGGCTTGACGTGTGCCGCGACGCGGGTGGCTTCGGCAAAATTTTCTATCGCCGCCGTCGCCGTCGCGTCAAACGCAAGAGCGGCAACCTCGACGACTTCTGCCGTCGCTGGGGCGGTGACTACAAGTACATGGTGGTGCTCGACGCCGACAGCGTGATGAGCGGCGAATGCCTGACCAGCCTGGTGCGCTTGATGGAAGCCACGCCGGACGCCGGTATCATCCAGACCGCGCCACGGGCGTCGGGCATGGACACGCTGTATGCGCGCATGCAGCAGTTCGCTACCCGCGTCTACGGCCCGCTATTTACTGCCGGCCTGCACTTCTGGCAGTTGGGTGAATCCCACTACTGGGGTCACAACGCAATCATCCGCATGAAGCCGTTTATCGAGCACTGCGCCCTGGCGCCATTGCCCGGTAAAGGCGCGTTTGCCGGTGCCATCCTCTCTCACGACTTCGTTGAAGCGGCGCTGATGCGTCGTGCCGGCTGGGGCGTGTGGATTGCCTACGATTTGCCCGGCAGCTACGAAGAATTGCCGCCCAACCTGCTGGACGAACTCAAGCGTGACCGTCGCTGGTGCCACGGCAACCTGATGAACTTCCGCCTGTTCCTGGTCAAGGGCATGCACCCGGTGCACCGTGCGGTGTTCCTTACCGGCGTGATGTCGTACCTGTCGGCGCCGTTGTGGTTCTTCTTCCTGGTGCTGTCGACCGCTCTGCTGGCGGTCAACACCCTGATGGAGCCGCAGTACTTCATGGCGCCACGCCAGTTGTACCCGCTGTGGCCGCAATGGCATCCGGACAAGGCGGTAGCGCTGTTCTCCACCACCATCGTGCTGCTGTTCCTGCCCAAGCTGTTGAGCATCATCCTGATCTGGGCCAAGGGCGCGAAAGAGTTCGGCGGCAAGTTCAAGGTGACCCTGTCGATGCTGCTGGAGATGCTGTTCTCCGTGCTGCTGGCGCCGGTGCGGATGATTTTCCACACCCGCTTCGTGCTCGCCGCGTTCCTCGGCTGGGCCGCGACCTGGAACTCGCCGCAGCGTGACGACGACTCCACACCGTGGAGCGAGGCGGTCAAGCGTCACGGTCCGCAAACGTTGCTCGGCTTTTTCTGGGCGCTGCTGGTGGTGTGGTTGAACCCAAGCTTCCTGTGGTGGCTGGTGCCGATTGTCGGTTCGCTGATGCTGTCGATCCCGGTTTCGGTGATTTCAAGCCGGGTCAAGCTGGGCCTCAAGTCGCGCGACGAAAGCCTGTTCCTGATCCCTGAGGAATACAATCCGCCCCAGGCACTGCTGTCGACCGACCAGTACACCCACGAAAACCGTTGGCACGCGCTCAATGACGGTTTCGTGCGGGCCGTGGTCGATCCTCAGCAGAACGCTCTGGCCTGTGCCCTGGCGACCTCTCGGCATGGTCACGCGGAGCCGATTGAGTTGCTGCGTATCGAACGTGTTCGTCATGCATTGAGCGTCGGCCCAGCCGGCCTCAATAACGGCGAACGCCTGGCCTTGCTCAGTGATCCAGTCGCCCTGGGACGCTTGCATGAGCAGGTCTGGAGCGAAGGTCACGCGGAATGGCTAGGTGCCTGGCGTGAATCGGTCAAGTCCGACCCCCACGCGCCGTTGCTGCCTTTGCAACCGCTGTCGTCCCAGGCTCAACCAGCCTGATTTAGACGCCCCCGAGGCTAGTCTCGGGGGCATTTGAAACGCCCTTCCTGCAGTGTTTTTCCCTTCTGTCACATTGCGACAACGCCTTGTTATTTCGACACAAAAGACCCTTTACCTACGAACCCCTGGCGTTTGGTTTGAAGAAAGGTGATTACGACAGCCTCAACTGGATCAATCACTTCCTCAATCAAATCGCTCAGGACGGCACCTACGATCGCTTGCATGACAAGTGGTTCAGGGACTCGGACTGGTTGGTGGGAATTGAGTGAAGGTCATAACTGCTTACACATCTAAGGAGTGCCTGGCTCCCGCAGCAGGCGGTCTACCTGTGCTGTTCGCGCAGCCTTTATGGGTTTTTTCTGTCATATCCGCCAACAAATTCCGCCTAGACCTATGTGCCGGTGGGCGAGTGGGTTAGCATCGCTCCCCGAAATGGTGCAGCCCTTTTGCGCACCGACCTCACAATAAAATGAGTTCAGGGGACTTGATGATGAAAAAGTATCTCTCGATGCTGTTGCTTGGCGTTACGGCGCTGGTAGCAGTCAATGCTGCCCAGGCCGGTGCCATCGATGATGCGGTCAAGCGCGGAACGCTGAAAGTCGGGATGGACCCGACCTACATGCCGTTCCAGATGACCAACAAGCGCGGTGAAATCATCGGGTTTGAAGTCGACATCCTCAAGGCCATGGCTAAGTCCATGGGCGTCAAGCTGGAGACGGTCTCCACCGGTTATGACGGCATCATCCCGGCGCTGCTGACCAACAAGTTCGATATGATCGGCAGCGGCATGACCCTGACTCAGGAGCGTAACCTGCGCCTGAACTTCAGCGACCCCTTCATTGTCGTCGGCCAAACCCTGCTGATCCGCAAGGAGCTGGAAGGCACCATCAAGTCTTATAAAGACCTGAATGACGAGAAATATCGCCTGACTTCCAAGCTCGGTACGACTGGCGAGATGGTTGCCAAGAAACTGATCTCCAAGGCCAAGTACCACGGCTACGACAACGAGCAGGAAGGTGTGCTCGACGTGGTCAACGGTAAGGCCGATGCATTCGTCTATGACGCGCCTTACAACGTGGTAGCAGAGAAAAAGGTCGGCAACGGCAAGCTGGTGTACCTCGACCAGCCGTTCACCTTTGAACCCCTGGCGTTCGGCTTGAAGAAAGGCGACTACGACAGCATCAACTTCATCAATAACTTCCTGCACCAGATCCGCAACGACGGCACCTACGATCGCATCCATGACAAGTGGTTCAAGAGCAGTGATTGGCTCAAGGACATGGAATAAGGCTGACTTGTGGCGAGGGGGCTTGCCCCCCGTTGGCCTGCGAAGCAGGCCTAGTCAGGCAGTGAAGTTTTCAGAAATATTGCGGTGACTGGCTTTCAGGGCTGCTTCTCAGCCCAACGGGGGACAAGCCCCCTCGCCACAGAAGGGCATGCCCTCCGATCTTGATGGATGTTAAGCAATGAAACAGAAAAAAGCCCAATGGCCCTGGCACCTGCTGACAATGCTGGTTCTGGTCGGCCTGGCTGGGGCGTTGTACTACGCCACCTCGCTGATGTCCTACGAATGGCGCTGGAACCGCGTGCCGCAATACTTCGCCTACCAGGCCGAGGAATCCCAGCGAGCGGCAGATATTTCCACAGTCGTTGAACTGGTGCGCAAAGGCGATACTGCCGAAGTAACCCTGCGCAATGGCGCCGGTGACGAGCAACATCTCACTGTTGCAGATAACAGCGTGCAAGTGGCTCGCGGCGATGATGTGGCCGAGGGCGATGTGATCGGCGTAACTCGGCATTGGGCGTTGGGCCCGCTGATGTGGGGCTTGTGGACCACCCTGTGGCTGTCGCTGGTGTCAGGCATTCTGGGCCTGGCCATTGGCTTGGCAACCGGCTTGTGCCGGCTGTCGAACAACCCGACCTTGCGGGATCTGTCGACGATCTACGTCGAACTGGTACGCGGTACGCCGCTATTAGTGCAGATCTTCATTTTCTACTTCTTTATTGGCACGGTGCTCAACCTGTCCCGGGAATTCGCCGGTATCGCCGCCTTGTCGCTGTTTACTGGCGCCTATGTGGCGGAAATCGTTCGCTCCGGGGTGCAGTCGATTGCCCGTGGCCAGGGCGAAGCTGCCCGTTCCCTGGGCTTGAGCGCTGGCCAATCGATGCGCCATGTGGTGTTGCCGCAAGCCTTCAAACGAGTGCTGCCGCCCCTGGCCGGGCAATTTATCAGCCTGGTCAAGGACACGTCCCTGGTGTCGGTGATCGCCATTACCGAGCTGCTCAAGAGCGGTCGCGAAGTGATCACCACCTCGTTCTCGCCGTTTGAAATCCTGTTCTGCGTCGCAGGCCTGTACCTACTGATCAACCTGCCGCTGTCGAAAGTCGCCAGCCGGCTTGAGCGGAGGCTCGCGCAAAGTGATTGAAGTCCGCGATCTGGTAAAAGTTTTTGACTCTCGTGGGCACGTGGTCCGCGCGGTGGATAACGTCACCACCCAAGTGGCCAAGGGCGAAGTGTTGGTGGTAATCGGCCCGTCCGGCTCTGGCAAGTCGACGTTTCTGCGTTGCCTCAACGGCCTGGAAGAGTTCGATTCTGGTTCGGTCAGCATCGACGGCCTGCAACTGGCCGACCCGAAGACCGACGTGAACGCCTACCGGCGTGAAGTCGGTATGGTGTTCCAGCACTTCAACTTGTTTCCCCACATGACTGTTTTGGAAAACCTGTGCCTGGCGCAGAAAGTCGTGCGCAAGCGTGGCAAAAAGGAGCGCGAGGCCAAAGCCTTGGCACTACTGGAAAAGGTCGGTATTGCCCAGAAAGCCAACGAGTTCCCGTCGCGGCTGTCCGGTGGCCAGCAGCAGCGCGTGGCAATTGCCCGGGCGCTGGCCATGGAACCCAAGGTAATGCTGTTTGATGAACCCACCTCGGCGCTGGACCCGGAAATGGTCGGCGAAGTGTTGGATGTCATGAAGACCCTGGCCCTGGAAGGCATGACGATGGTCTGTGTGACCCACGAAATGGGCTTTGCCCGGGAAGTGGCGGATCGGGTGTTGTTTTTCGATCATGGAAAGCTGCTGGAGGATGCCGCTCCGGCGCAATTCTTCGATGCGCCCAAGGACCCGCGGGCCCAGGCGTTTTTGCGCCAGGTCTTGTAGACGATGATCGTTCCCATGCGCTGCGTGGGAGCGATCTGGATGCGGGTCTGCCGGTTCATACCTTGACCTTCCCCACCCGCATCTGCAAATCGATTCCCAACCTTGCCAGCTCAATACTCGCCGCCGCTGCCTGCTCACTGGCCGGCTGAAAGTCGCGTAGGAACTTTCCCAAGTTCACAAAGCGCGACGGCCATGATTGGCCGCCGCAGGGGAAGGTCAGATCCGGAAGCGGCCTACCAGGGTTTGCAGGTAAACCCCAAGGCGCGCCAATTCGGCACTGGACGCAGCAGTTTCTTCGCTGGCCGCCGAGGTTTGTTCGGAGACGTCGCGCACGTTCAGCACGCTGCGGTTGATCTCTTCGGCGACCGCGCTTTGTTGCTCAGCGGCAGTGGCAATCTGCTGGTTCATCGCCTGAATGGTCGAGACCGTGCGGGTGATGTTTTCCAGGGCGGTGCCAGCCCGGCGGGTTAGCTCGACGCTACTGTCGGTAAGGCTGCGGCTATTGTCCATGATGGTCGCTACCTGCTGTGTGCCGCTTTGCAGGCCAACGATCAGCTCTTCGATTTCTTCGGTGGACTTCTGGGTGCGTTGGGCCAGGCTGCGTACCTCATCGGCGACCACCGCAAATCCACGTCCAGCTTCCCCGGCGCGAGCGGCTTCGATGGCCGCGTTGAGAGCCAGCAGATTGGTTTGCTGGGCCACGGACTTGATCACGTCCAGCACGCTGCCGATCTTGTCGCTTTCGCGCTTGAGGTGGCCCATGGCTTCGGTAGAGTTGCCGACTTCGTGAGCCAAACGCTCGATTTGGGTGATGGCTTCGCCGACCACCTTGTCGCCTTCGCGAGCCTGCTGGTCAGCGGCAACGGCCGCTTCTGAGGCTTGCTCGGCGTTGCGTGCGACTTCCTGTACGGTGGCAGCCATTTCGTTCATGGCGGTGGCCACCTGGTCGGTCTCGACCTTTTGGCTGTTGACTCCGGCACTCGTCTGTTCGGTAACGGCGGACAGTTCCTCGGCTGCGCTGGCGATCTGGGTGACGCCGTCGCTGATGCCACCGATCAGTTCACGCAGGCCGACGGTCATATTTTGCATGGCCCGTTGCAGTTGGCCCAGTTCGTCCTGTCGTTCTGAAATCAGGTTGTGGGTCAGGTCGCCAGCGGCGACGCGTTCGGCGACTTTCAGCGTCTGGCTCAGCGGGATGACGATTTGCCGGGTGATGGCCCAGGCTGCCACCAGGCCGCAGATCAAGGCCAGGGCTGTAGCGAACAGCAGCAGTTGCTTGGCCTGCGCGGCATCGATGTCGCGGACTACGGTTTGCGAGGTGGTCAGCTTCTTACTGCGGTCCAGCAGGATATCGCCTTGCTCGGCCATGGTTTTCACTGCTGCAGTACTGGCCTCCTGGGAGTCGCGATACTGGCTGACGGCCGCGCGGTAGGCTTGTAGCGAAACGCTGGCCTGCTGCAGGTTGGTCTGGTATTGCTCCGGCAACTGGCCGTTGAGGTTAGTGATCTGTTTCAGCGCGTTGTCAATGGCATCCAGGGCGGGCTGTTGCGCTTCAAGCTTGCCACTGTAGGTGTAGCCGCGTACCTGGAAGCGCGCCTGTTGGATCAGTTTGCTCAGGTCGACCACGCTGTTGAACTGGGTAACGCTGTCGCCTTGCAGCAGCGTCTTCTCGACTTCGCCGACCTTGACCACGGCATTGTCGGCGGTATCGCCGAGCTTGCTGCGCGCATCTTCGCGGTTGGCACCGGCCTGGGTCATGGTGATGAACGAGCGCTTGTACTGGTCTACTGCGGCCAATTGCTCATCGATCATGGCGATGCCGGCAGGCTGTTCGATCAGCGTGCGGGCGGTTTTCAGCCCTGTGTCCAGCTGGCCGAGTAAGTCATTGACAGCTGCTGGGCCTTGTTCGCCATGGCGCATTTCGTAGGCCAAACGCGCCAGACGCAGATCCTTGGTTAGCTCATTGAGGCTGGAAATAAACCCCAGCTTGTCACCTCGACTGATCACGCCACTCAGCCCGGTCCAGCCGGTAAAGGTGATCAATAACGTCAGGATCAGCACCAGGCCAAAGCCTACGCCCAGCTTGCGATTGACGCTTACATTCCCCAATTTCTCGGCTAACCAACGGTACATGCTGCGAACTCCCCTGAAACAAGGCTTGGACTTATTCAGAGCGTATCGGCTCGCAATGCGAATTCTGTAGGCGAGAAGGTTTTGTGGCGAGCGGGCTTAGTTGTAACAGTGAGGTTGCGGGGTCAGAACAGGCGTGAGAGCAGGGCGGTGACGGCGGTTTCAACCCGCAATATCCGCGCGCCAAGCTGCACCGGCTGCAACCCGGCCTTGGCCAGCAAGTCCACTTCATAAGGAATCCAGCCACCTTCCGGGCCGATGGCCAAGGTTACCGGCTCATCCAGGCCGCGAGGGCAGGGCGGATAGTCGCCGGGGTGGCCAACCAGGCCGAGGGTGTCTTGCGCCAAGGTGGGCAAGCGGTCTTCGACAAAGGGCTTGAAGCGTTTTTCGATGATGATCTCAGGCAACACAGTATCTCGTGCCTGTTCCAGGCCGAGTATCAGTTGCTGGCGGACCGCTTCCGGTTCCAGGAATGGCGTCTGCCAGAAGCTCTTTTCTACCCTGTAACTGTTGACCAATACCACCCGTGGCACGCCCATGGACGCTACAGTTTGCAGCACCCGACGGAGCATTTTTGGGCGCGGCAAGGCCAACAGCAGGGTCAGTGGCAGTTTGGCCGGTGGTGGCTGATCGAGGGTGACTTGCAGTTCTGCTTCATGGGATTCCAGGCGCAGCAGCTCGGCACTGCCCATCAACCCACCAATGCGCCCGACCCGCAGACTGTCGCCCACCGCAGCGCGGTGGACTTCCTGCATGTGCACCAGGCGCCGATCACGCAGGATCACCCGGTCGGCCGCGATAAAATCGGCCTCTTCAAGCAGCAGCAGGTTCACGGCTGGGTCGCTGGCGGCTGGTCGTCCGGGCCTTGGTCGGCGTCGGCGGGTTGATCGTCCGGGTGTTCGCCGCGTTTGCTCACCAGGCTGGCAAACAGGATGCCGATTTCAAACAGCATCCACATCGGTACGGCCAGCAAGGTTTGCGAGAAGATGTCCGGTGGCGTCAGAATCATGCCGACCACGAAGCAGCCGATGATCACGTACGGGCGGATCTTGCGCAGGTATTTGACGTCGACCACGCCGATCCACACCAGTAGCACCACCGCCACCGGGATCTCGAAGGCCACGCCAAAGGCGAAGAACAGCGTCATCACGAAGTCGAGGTAGCTGGTGATATCGGTCATCATCTCCACTCCGGCCGGGGTGGCAGCAGCGAAGAATTTGAAGATCAGCGGGAACACCAGGAAGTAGGCGAAGGCCATGCCGGTGTAGAACAGCATGATGCTGGATACCAGCAGCGGTACCGCGATGCGCTTTTCATGCTTGTACAGGCCCGGCGCGATAAAACCCCAGATCTGGTGCAGGATCACCGGGATCGCCAGGAACAGCGAAACCATCATCGTCAGCTTCAACGGCGTGAGGAACGGCGAAGACACGTCGGTGGCGATCATGGTCGCGCCCACCGGCAGGTAATCGCGCAGCGGCGTCGAGACGAAGGTGTAGATCTGCTGGGTAAAGGCAAACAGTCCGGCAAAGATCACGAAGATTGCCGCGACACAACGCAGCAGGCGGGTGCGCAACTCGGTGAGGTGCGAGACCAGCGGCATGTGCTGGTCGTTTTCCGGTTTATCAGCGCTCATGGGGCTCGCGGCGGCAATGTAGGGTCGTGGGGAGCGGGCGACGCAGCGGGCGTCGGCGCGGGTTCTGTCGGGGCAACGGCTGGAGCGGCGGGCGTGAGCTCCACGACGGGCACGGTATCGACTACGGTGGTCAATATTGGCGCGGCGGGTGGCGCGATGCTCTGCTCGGCGACAGGCTCAACCGGGGTAGCAGCCTGCTGTTGCGGCGCGAGAATTTTCCGCGCCTCCTGCTCCAAAGACAGAATGTGTTCGTTGTGCAGTTGCCGGCGAATCTCGTCGGCGCCTATTTCCCGTTCAACTTCCTGTTTGATGGCGTTGAAACTGCGTTTCAGGCGCCCGATCCACAGGCCGGCCGTACGTGCGGCGCCGGGCAGGCGTTCAGGCCCGAGCACCAACAGGGCGATGAGACCGACGAGCAACAGTTCAGAGAAGCTGATACCAAACATTAGTCAGTGCTCACGAGTCTTTGCGGATAGGCTCTTCGACTTTCTCTGCCTGGACGTCGAAGGTGCGACGTTCAGTGATCGGCTGAGTGGCCTGTGGGTGAACAGGCTGCGCCGGTGGAGCCGGGTTGGCGGCAGGGTCGGCCGGTTTTTCGTCGTCGTTCATGGCCTTGCGAAAGCCCTTGATGGATTCGCCGACATCGGTGCCCAGGTTTTTCAGTTTCTTGGTGCCGAACACCAGCACAACCACTACCAGAATGACGATCCAGTGTTTCCAGTCAAAAATGCCCATGCTGCAATTCCTCTGTCAAAAAATTATTCAGGCGGACGGGCGCGAGGCCTTTTCGGTGTGTCCGGACAAGCCGAAGCGACGGTCCAGTTCATCAAGCACGGCCTGCGGATGCTGCCCCAGTTGGGCGAGCATCACCAGGCTGTGAAACCACAGATCGGCGGTTTCGTAGATCACATCGCTGCAGTCGCCGCTGATCTGGGCGTCCTTGGCAGCAATAATCGTCTCGACGGATTCTTCGCCGAGTTTTTCGAGAATCTTGTTCAAGCCCTTGTGATACAGGCTGGCAACGTAGGAGCTATCGGCGGCCGCACCTTTGCGGTCTTCCAGCACCTGGGCCAGACGGTTGAGTGTATCTGTCATGTTCAGTGTCCTGGCGAATAGATAGCGTGCGGGTCTTTGAGCACGGGCTCGACGGTCTTCCACTCGCCGTTTTCAAACACGCGGTAGAAGCAGCTGTGACGGCCGGTGTGACAGGCGATGTCGCCGATCTGCTCGACCTTGAGGATCACCACGTCGGCGTCGCAGTCGATGCGCATCTCGTGCAAGGTTTGCACGTGCCCGGACTCTTCACCCTTGCGCCACAGTTTGCCACGGGAACGTGACCAGTAAATGGCACGCTGCTCGGCGGCAGTCAGGCTCAGGGCCTCGCGGTTCATCCAGGCCATCATCAGTACGCGCCCGGTCTTGTAGTCCTGGGCAATGGCCGGCACCAGGCCGTCACTGTCCCATTTGATCTCGTCCAGCCAGTCTTTCATCTTCGACTCCGACAACCGGGCGTTACCCGCCTCGGCAATTTGCAACAGTGTATAACCGGACTGGCTATCGACGCACGATCAGATACACACCCACGGCGACCATGATGCCAGCCGGCCAGTGACCTAGTTCATTCAATGGACCGCCGGCTGCCAGCACTGCGCCACCGGCCAGGTGCCCGGAGCCCAGCAGGCGCAGGAACCAGTCGTCCTTGCGTTTGTGCCACGGCGCCGCCGTGTCCTTGGCGTGGGGCTGGGACATGCGCTCCAGTAAATCGCGGGTCATGTTGGCCAGGTGCGGCAGCTGTTCGACCTGGCTTTGCAGGTTGCCCAGCAGGGTTTTCGGGCTGACCCGCTCGCGCATCCAGCGTTCCAGGAACGGCTGGGCGGTGTTCCACAGGTCCAGGTCCGGGTACAGCTGGCGGCCCAGGCCTTCGATGTTCAGCAGGGTTTTCTGCAGTAGCACCAACTGCGGTTGCACTTCCATATTGAAGCGCCGGGCAGTCTGGAACAGGCGCATCAGCACCTGGCCGAAAGAAATATCTTTTAACGGTTTTTCGAAGATCGGCTCGCAGACGGTGCGGATCGCCGCTTCGAATTCGTTGAGTTTGGTTTCCGCTGGCACCCAGCCCGAGTCGATATGCAGTTGCGCCACACGGCGGTAGTCGCGCTTGAAGAAAGCGAACAGGTTGCGGGCCAGGTAATCCTGATCTTCCGGGGTCAGGCTGCCGACGATGCCGCAGTCGATCGCAATGTACTGCGGGCTCCACGGGTTCACGGTACTGACGAAGATGTTGCCGGGGTGCATGTCGGCGTGGAAAAAACTGTCGCGGAACACCTGGGTGAAGAAGATCTCCACACCGCGCTCGGCAAGCATTTTCATGTCGGTGCGCTGGTCGGCCAGGGTGGCCAGGTCGGTGACCTGAATCCCGTAGATGCGCTCCATCACCAGCACTTTCGGCCGGCACCAGTCCCAATACACTTGGGGCACGTACAACAGCTGTGAGCCTTCGAAGTTGCGCTTGAGCTGGCTAGCGTTGGCGGCTTCGCGCAGCAGGTCGAGTTCGTCGTAGATTGTTTTTTCGTAGTCCTGGACCACGTCCACCGGGTGCAGCAGGCGTGCATCTGCAGAGAAGTGCTCGGCGGCGCGGGCGAGGATGAACAGCCACGCCAGGTCCTGGCCGATGATGGGCTTGAGGCCGGGGCGGATCACCTTGACCACCACTTCTTCACCGCTTTTGAGCTGCGCGGCATGAACCTGGGCTACCGAGGCCGAGGCCAGTGGCTCAATGTCGAAACGGCTGAACACTTCGCTGATCTTCTTGCCCAACTGTTCTTCGATCAGTTTCACCGCCACCTGTGAATCAAACGGCGGTACGCGGTCCTGCAATAACATCAGTTCGTCGGCGATGTCTTCGGGCAGCAGGTCGCGGCGGGTGGACAGGATCTGTCCGAACTTGATGAAGATCGGGCCCAGGTCCTGCAGCGCCAGGCGCAGGCGGGCGCCACGGGTAAGTGTAAGGGGCTTGCGCGGGAACCAGCGCCACGGCAGCACATAACGCACCGCCAGCAGGAACCACGGCAGAGGCAGGGCGAACAGCAGGTCATCGAGGCGGTAGCGGATTACGACGCGCTGGATACGAAACAAACGGCGGACGGCGAGCAGCTTCATGCGTTATCGCTTGAATCAAGGGATTGGCTCAGGCGCTCGAAGCGCGCCTCAAGACGTTCCAGGTCGAGTTTGGCCTGATCGAGTTCACGAAAGCGCGCTTCGGCTTCCCGTTGTCCGACCAAGGTGCGCGATTCTTCGCTCAGGTATTCGGCGAGGTTCTGGTTCAGGCTGGCGAAGCCCTGCTGGTACCAGCGCGTGCGGCTGCGCAGGTGGCCGCTGATCAACTGCGTGGCCACCGGGCCGACCCAGCGGGACAGCTCGTATTCCCAATCCAGTTCCAGGTCTTGCAGCACGGCGGCCAGGTCCATCAGCACCGCGCTGTCGCCCTCAAGCTCAACGTCAGGGCCGTGGAGGATCGCTGTCTTGTCCCGGCTCAACGCCAGGCGCAGCAGGCTGGAAGCAGGGGCGCGCAGGGTGCAGTCGGAATCGGCGGCCCAATGGGATGCCAGCAGCAGGCCTTCATCGCTGGGCAGGATAAACAGCTGCAAGGCGGGGCTTGTGCAGTCGACGGCAATGATCTTGCCGTTCAAGTGCGCCAGTCGCGCCAGGGCGGTGCTGTCCAGGCGCAGGACACGGTTGAGGCCGTGTTCGACGCTGGCGAGAAGGCCTGTGAACAGCATCAGGGCTTGATGCCGCGGTGCAGGGCGACGATACCAGAAGTCATGTTGTGGTAAGTCACGCGGTCGAAACCGGCTTCTACCATCATCGACTTCAGGGTTTCCTGGTTGGGGTGCATGCGGATCGATTCGGCCAGGTAGCGGTAGCTCTCGGCGTCATTGGTGATCAGCTTGCCCATCAACGGCATGAAGGCGAACGAGTAGGTGTCGTAGACCTTGGACATTAGCGCGTTGGTGGGCTTGGAGAACTCCAGCACCAACAGGCGGCCGCCGGGCTTGAGCACCCGCAGCATGGAGCGCAGGGCGTCTTCCTTGTGGGTGACGTTACGCAGGCCGAAGGCGATGGTCACGCAGTCGAAGTGGTTGTCGGGGAACGGCAGCTTTTCAGCGTCGGCCTGGACGAACTCGACATTGCCGGCCACGCCTTTATCCAGCAGGCGATCGCGCCCCACCTTGAGCATCGAACCGTTGATGTCGGCCAATACCACTTGGCCAGTAGGGCCAACCAGTTTGGAGAACTTTGCCGCCAGATCGCCCGTGCCGCCGGCAATGTCCAGCACGCGGTTGCCGGTGCGTACGCCGGATAGCTCGATGGTGAAGCGCTTCCACAGGCGATGCATGCCGCCGGACAGCACGTCGTTCATCAGGTCGTACTTGGCGGCCACGGAGTGGAACACCTCAGCGACTTTTTCCGCTTTCTGGCTTTCCGGGACGTTCTTGAAACCGAAGTGAGTGGTGGGTTCGGCATCGCTGCCTTTGCGCTGATCAGTCATATCGCTGTCACCAAAAGAGAATGCGGGACATTCTAATCCCCAAGGCATGCTTTGTCTTGGCAAGGGTGAAGGTAAGATAGGTGGCCACCGAGACCTTTTGCCGCATGGGTGGTCAATAAGTCTCTATAAGGAGGAGTCATTCAAATGGCCCGTATACAGGTTGAGCGTGCTCACACTCTCGGTAAGGAAGCTGCCCGGGAAAAGGCTGACAAGTTGGCGCACAAACTCAAGGAACAATATGGCCTGGAGCCGTCCTGGTCCGGCGACACGCTGAACCTCAAGCGCTCCGGCGTCAAAGGCACCGTGAAAGTGGGTGAAGATTCCCTCAGGATTGAGGTTGAACTGGGCCTGTTGATGTCGGCCATGAGTGGCACTATCAAATCTGAAATCGAGAAGGCACTGGATAAGGCGCTGGCCTGATTCACGACGTGTAGTCGCAGTTGATGACTGTGGCTATAAGCGCTTTCGTGCTGTTCTTAGGGTGCCGATTCTAATTTTTATGCCTACTTTGTGCCCAAGCCCTCAACTCCTGTGGGCAGTTCCTCCACCCTTTTATGCGTGAGGTGCACCATGGCCAAAGTTATTTTGAAGAAAAAAATCGACGCTTCGACTAACACCCTGAGCGACGTTAAAACCTATGCCCGCAAGATTTGGCTGGCCGGCTTGGGGGCTTATGCCAAGGTCGGTAGTGAGGGCGGCGAGTACTTCAAAGAACTCATCAAGACTGGTCAACATGTTGAAAGCAAAGGCAAAAAAGTTGCGATTGAACAACTTGATGCGGCCAACAGTCAGATTGATCAAGTCAAAAGTAATGTCTTCAGCGTCAAAGGTCGTGTCGAAGTGCAACTGGATAAAGTCGAGAAGGCTTTTGATACTCGTGTTGCAAGTGCCTTGAATCGAATCGGCATTGCGTCTAAACATGACGTGGAGACAGTCTCTGCTAAGCTCGATGAGCTGACGGCATTGCTCGAACGTGTCGCGCGTAAACATTAAGGAGATAACGGGATGGCTGGTAAAAAGAATACTGAGAAAGAAGGCAACTCGTGGATTGGGGAAGTCGAAAAATACTCCCGCAAGATCTGGCTTGCTGGTTTAGGCGTGTACTCGAAGGTCAGCAGTGACGGCGGTAAATACTTCGAGACCTTGGTTAAAGACGGCGAGAAAGCCGAGAAGTTGACCAAGAGCACAGTGGGTAAACAAGTAGATGCGGCAAAGGCAACTGCAGGTTCTGCCAAGTCTCGTATCAATGCGGTTAAAAACCAGGCAATGGGCAAGTGGGATGAGTTGGAAGGCGCTTTCGACAAGCGTCTGAACAGTGCCATTTCGCGACTGGGCGTACCCAGCCGCAATGAAGTGAAGGCGCTGCACAGCAAGGTCGATACCTTGACCAAGCAAATCGAAAAACTAACAGGCGCCAAAGTGGCTCCAGTGGCGGCGAAAACCGCAGCCGCAAAGCCTGCTGCCAAGCCTGCCGCCAAAACCGCTGCCGCCAAACCAGCAGCGAAAAGCCCGGCCAAACCGTTGGTCAAAGCCGCCGCCAAACTGGCAGCCAAGCCAGCGGCCAAGGTTCCAGCAAAAACAGCGGCTAAACCTGCTGCCAAGCCAGCGGCCAAAACCGCAGGGGCCAAGCCTGCTGCTAAACCTGTCGCGGCTAAAGCTGCTGCAAAACCAGCCGCAGCGAAGAAACCTGCCGTAGCCAAGAAGCCAGCCGCTCCAAAGCCAGTCATTGCGGCCAAACCGGCACCCGCGACCAACTCGGCCACCGCGCCGACGCAGACCGCTGCTACCCCGACTGCAACTTCGGTAACCCCGACGCCTACCAGTCAGTCCTGATTTTCACGGGACACGCAAAAACGCCCGGCCTGCAAAGGCCTGTAGGAGCCGGGCTTGCCCGCGATAGCATTACCCTCAGTCTGACTGTGTTAGCGAGGTGACTGCATCGAGGGCAAGCCGGCTCCCACATTTGGCCGGCGCTTTTTCACAGATCTGCTTCATCCAGGTAGTGCAGTGCCAACCGCTCTGTCGCTAGCCGTGCCGGCAACAGAAGATGTGGCGCCACCAGCATCATGATCTGGTACACCACCACCCGCACCTCACCTTCGCGGTCGAGAATCCGCTGGTAATCCAGGGAAAACAGCAGGGTCATGGTGATCTGCTCCACCAGTTGCCCCAACGCCTGGGTATCGCTGACCAATTGCCCCCCCGTCTTGAGTCGTGCCAGCAGCGAGGCCAGCGTTCGTTTCAACGCATTCAGCAGGTTACGGATGCCCTTGGCCAGTTTCGGCAAGCGCCCCGCCAGGTTCGACAGGTCCTGGAGCAGAAACCGGTAGTGGGCCATGCGCTCCACGATCAGGTGCAGGAACAACCAGTAATCCTCAGCGGCTAGTTGCACATCCGGCGGCGGATCGAGCAGCGGTGCCAACTCACCCTGAAAGCGCTCAAACAAGCCGAGCACCAAGGGCTCCTTGCCGTGGAAGTGGTAGTAGAGGTTGCCGGGGCTGATCCCCATTTCATTGGCCACCTCCATGGTCGATACGTTCGGCTCGCCCTTGTGATTGAACAACTGCAAGGCACATTCAAGGATACGGTCGCGGGTTTTCATCCAGTCTTCTTAAGTAATCGGTGAGTCAAGTTATCAACGGACCCGCACATAGGTGCCGGGCGCAGCTTCCATTGGTGGGTAATTTTGGTTGCCCAGAGCAGTCAGCGTTTCGCGCTGGACCCCTGAGCGTTGCTGTATCCACTCCAGCCACTGCGGCCACCAACTGCCCTCGATGTGGTTTGCATCGTAGTACCAGGCGCGCGGGTCGCTGCTCAGCTTGATGTTTTCGACGAAGTTAGCCTTGGGGTTGCTCGGCGGGTTGAGGATGCTCTGGATATGCCCGCTGTTGGACAGCACGAAGCGTTTTTCGCCGCCCAGCAGCAAGGTCGAGCGGTAGACCGCGTCCCACGGGGTGATGTGATCGTTGATCCCGGCCACGCTGAAGCTGTCCACCGTGACCTTCTGCAAGTCGATAGGTGTGCCACAGACTTCCAGGCCGCCAGGGTGGCTCAGTGGGTTGTGCTTGAAGAAATCCAGCAGGTCGCCGTGCAGGGCAGCGGGAAGGCGGGTGTTGTCGTTGTTCCAGTACAGGATGTCGAACGCCGGCGGTTCCTTGCCCAGCAGGTAGTTGTTGATCCAGTAATTCCAGATCAGGTCGTTGGGGCGCATCCAGGCAAACACCTTGGCCATGTCCCGGCCGTCCAGTACGCCCTGTTGATAGGAGTGGCGCTTGGCGGCTTCCAGGGTTTGCTCGTCGGCGAACAGCGTGGCGGGGCTGTCGATCTGGCTATCCAGCAAGCTCACCAGATAGCTGGCGCTGGAGATGCGCCGCAGCTGCCGCTTGGCTTGCAGATGGCCTTGTAACGCAGCAATGGTCAGGCCGCCGGCGCAGGCGCCCATCAGGTTGACTTCGCGGGCGCCGGTGATCGCCCGGCAGATGTTCAGCGCTTCTTCCAGTGCCGCCACATAGGTGGACAGGCCCCATTCCCGATGCCGCACGTCCGGGTTACGCCAGCTGACCATAAACACTTGCAGGCTATTTTTCAGGGCGTACTGGACGAAGCTGTTGGCCGGGCTCAGGTCAAAGATGTAGTACTTGTTGATTTGCGGCGGTACCACCAGTAGCGGCTTGGCGTACTGTTTTTCACTCATGGGCTTGTACTGGATCAGCTCCAGCAACTCGTTGCGAAACACTACCGAGCCAGGAGTGGTGGCGACGGTCTTGCCGACCTCAAAGGCCTGCTTGGTGACTTGCCGAGGCAAGCCGTTGTTGTGCAGCAGGTCGTCAAACAAATTACTGACGCCGCGCACCACGCTGTTGCCGCCGGAGTTGAGCAGCTCCTTGATCGCCAATGGATTGAGCAGGGTGTTGGACGGCGATACGGCGTCGTTTATCAGGGAAAAGGCAAAGTGCGCTCGCGCCCGATCATCGGTGCTCAGGTTACTGTCGTCGATCCAGCGCTTGGTCTGCTTTTGCCAGCTCAAATAGGCTTGCAGGCTGCGCCGGTACAGCGGGTTGAGCTGCCAGGTGGGGTCGGCGAAGCGGCTGTCGTGGGGGTTGGGTTCATGCACGGTTTCCCCCAGCAACGCCCGGCCCAACTGCCCACCCAGGGCCAAGGCATGCCGCGCGCTATGTAGCGGGTTGCGCAGGCCATGGGCTGCAACGCTGCGCAGGGTCGACAGTAAATCCCGACCACGCAGGCCAGTGATCGCGCTTTGTGCATTGATGAACGCAGCAGGTGTGGGCACCGGGCTCGTCACGGGTCTGTCTCGCATGAGTCAACACTCCTTCGTCAATCCGCTAACGTGCACGCCAATTCAGAACCATAGTCGGTTCTGGCCAAGTTGCGCGGAGGATCGTCCTGACCCGATGCGCCTCAGGTGTTGCTTAACGGCGCCGGTTGCGGGTGGATCACCGCGGGCAGGCGCTCTTCCTGGAGAAACTTCATGATGATCGGCGCCACTGCTTCAGCGCGGGTAATCAGGAACAAATGACCGTCGTCGATGATGTGCAACTGAGCATTGGGGATACGCCAAGCCAGCATGCGCATGTTGACCAGCGGGATCAGTGGGTCGTCGTCGCCCGCCAGCACCAGGGTCGGCTGCTTGATCTTGTGCAGCCAGTGGATGCTGGTCCAGCCAAGGCCGGCGAACAGTTGCCAGTAGTAGCCCAACTTGCCGGCCGAACGCACTTTGCTGGCGTGTTCGGCGGCCAGTTTTGAATCTCGGCGGAACGAGCCGCCATAGATCATCGGGGCAATGCGCACTACATGAGACGGTTGGATGTAACGCCGTGGGCTTGCCATCAGCCACAGCACTTTCGGTTTGCCGGGCACCATGAACGCACCGGCGGCGGTGGCCGCGAGGATCAGTTTCTTGCAGCGTTCCGGGTAGTCATAGGCAAACTGCTGGGCCAGGGCACCGCCCCAGGAAACCCCAACCACGTTGACCTGGCCATAGTCCAGGTAATCGAGCATGCGTGCGGTGAGTTTTGCCAGGCCGGGAAAGCGATAGGGTCGTCTGGGCGTCGAGGAACCGCCGACACCGGGAACATCAAAGGCAATCACCTCCAGATCGGGGTCCAGGGCCTGGACGAACGGAAACACTAGCTCAAGGTTGGCGCCGATGCCGTTGAAAATCAGCAGCGGCGTCAAGTGAGACTTGCCCGGTCGCACCGCCGTGCGGATGGTCTGGCCATTCAGGTCGATGGTGCGGAAGATGAACGGTTGCGGCATGGGCTTACCCTGCGGGTGAGTGGAGGCAGCTTCAGGCCGCAAGCTGCAAGATGAGTGCAATCACCTTGCAGCTTGTGATTTGAGGCTTGCCGCTATCGTTCGTGCACATAGGTTCCGGGTGCCGCTTCAGCAGCGGCGTACGTTTTATTGCCTAGCGCCGCCGGTGCTTTTTTCAACTTCCCCGACCGTTCTGTCTGCCACACCTGCCAATGCAGCCACCACGAATCAGTGTGCTTGGTGGCATTTTCCTGCCAGTCCAGTGCTTTGCTCGGCATGGTGTCGCTGGTCTGGTAGCGCGACTTGGGATTGCCCGGCGGGTTGAGGATGCTTTGGATATGCCCGCTGCTGGACAGCACGAACTCGACCTTGCCGCCAAACAGCTGCGCCGACTTGTAGCAGGACTGCCACGGGGTGATGTGGTCGTTGGTGCCAGCGAGGGAATAGATATCGGTGGTGACCTGTTTCAAGTCAATCGGCGTACCGCACACTTCCAGGGCATTGGCGCGTATCAGCGGGTTGTTCTTGAACAACTCGATCAGGTCGCCATGAAACGCTGCCGGCAAACGGGTGGTGTCGTTGTTCCAGAACAGGATGTCGAAGACCGGCGGCTCGTTGCCCAGCAGGTAATTGTTGACCCAGTAGTTCCAGATCAAATCATTGGGGCGCATCCAGGCGAACACCTTGGCCATGTCCCGGCCTTCCAGCACGCCGGCCTGATAGGAGTGGCGCTTGGCCGCTTCCAGGGTCTGTTCGTCGACGAACAGCGCCACCTGGGTGTCCAGGGTGGTGTCCAGCACGCTCACCAACAGAGTCAGGGCGTTGACCTTCTTCTCCCCCAGCGCCGCGTAGTGGCCCAGTAGGACGGTGCAGGTGATGCCGCCGGAGCAGGCCCCGAGCATGTTCACGTCTTTGCTGCCGGTGATCGCGGTGACCACATCGACCGCTTCTTTCAGCGCTTCGATATAGGTCGACAGGCCCCACTCGCGCTGGGCCTTGGTGGGGTTGCGCCAACTGACGATAAAAGTCTGCTGGTTATTGCGCAGGCAGAAGCGCGCCAGGCTCTTATCCGGGCTCAGGTCGAAGACATAGAATTTGTTGATCTGTGGCGGTACCACCAGCAGCGGGCGTTCGTGCACTTGCTCGGTGATTGGCTTGTACTGGATCAACTCCAGGACGTCGTTGCGAAACACCACGGCGCCTTCGGTGGTGCCCAGGCTCTTGCCCACTTCAAAGGCACCCATGTTGACCTGGCTCGGCATACCGCCGTTGTGGACCATGTCCTTGGCCAAGTGCGAGAGACCGTCCAGCAGGCTTTTGCCGCCGGTTTCGAAGAAGCGTTTGACGGCGGCCGGGTTGGCGGCGCTGTTGGTCGGGGCCATGGCTTCGGTCATCAGGTTGATGACGAAGTGGCCGCGGCTGATGTCCTGCTCCGATAGGTTGCTGTCGCCGATCCAGTCGTGCAGTTCCTTGCGCCACGCCAGGTAGGTTTGCAGATAACGTTTGTAGAGTGGGTTCTGGCTCCACGCCGGGTCGTTGAATCGACGGTCGTCGCTCTCGGGCGCAAGCTCGGATTTGCCAAATACCACGTTCTTTAACTCGGCGCCAAAGTGGGCGACGTGCTTGACGCTGTGCAACGGTTGCTTGATGGCCTGGGTCAGCACCATTCGAGCAGAAGCCAGTAAATCCTTTTTACGCAAGGCGATGATCGGGTTCAGCCCCAAGGTGTTTTCCGAGGCCTGGCGTTTCAAGTCATCGTTATTCTTGTTACTCATCTACGACGCTCCATTGTCCGAAAGACGAGTACCGGGTACCGCTGTGCACCCATTCTCGGCACACAACACAAGCCTGGTACTGCTGCTCGGGTCACCGTTAATACCGCATCATCAAATGCAGGGAACTTGCCAGTTACATTGGTTACCCGAGTTTAATTTTTTTCGCAAGCAGGCCAATCGCTGACCCTGAGACAGGGCATTCAAGCAGATGGAATTAGAAAATGCCCACTAATGAGCAGGAGGTGCGGGCTAGAGCATTAGTCTGACGACTGACTGACTCGGGTCGCGGGTTTTTCCGGCGACTTTGAGTTCGGCAAGATATTCGGTCCACAGATCATCCTGGCGCACGGCGAGCTGGTAGAGGTAATCCCAAGTGAACAGTCCGCTGTCATGACCGTCGTCGAAGGTCAATTTCAGTGCGTACTGGCCGGCAGGTTCAATCTTGCTCAAGCCGACATTGAGCTTGCCAAATTGCAGGATCGGTTTGCCGTGGCCCTGGACCTCGGCGGAAGGCGAATGTACTCGCAGTAATTCGGCGGGCAGGTGATAGACCTCATCCGGACCGTAGGTCAGGGACAGGGTCTTGGAGGCTTTGTGCAGGTTGATGGAGGTAGGTAGTTTGGTCATGGGAACGCCTTGGGCGGTAAGCTTTAAGCTACAAGCCGCAAGTTGAACACAATCAACTTACAGCTTATAGCTTGCCGCTTGAAGCTTACAGAATGTAACGAGACAGATCTTCGTTCTGCGCCAATTCGCCAAGGTGGCCGTTGACGTAGTCGGCGTCGATCTTGATGGCCTCGCCATTCTGGGTGCCCGCTATGTCGCCGGCACTGAAGGATACTTCCTCAAGCAAACGCTCAAGCAAAGTGTGCAGGCGGCGGGCACCGATGTTCTCGGTCTTCTCGTTGACCTGCCAGGCGATCTCCGCCAGGCGCTTGATACCGTCCGGCAAAAACTCGATGGCCAGGCCTTCGGTTTTCAGCAGCTCGCGGTATTGCTCGGTCAGCGATGCGTGCGGCTCGCTGAGAATGCGCTCGAAGTCGCCCGGGGTCAGCGCCTTGAGTTCTACGCGAATCGGCAGGCGGCCTTGCAGCTCCGGCACCAGGTCGCTTGGTTTGCTCAGGTGGAACGCGCCGGAAGCGATAAACAGAATGTGGTCGGTCTTGACCATGCCCAGCTTGGTGTTGACGGTGCAGCCTTCGATCAGCGGCAGCAAATCGCGCTGTACGCCTTCACGGGAAACGTCGACGCCACCGGAGTTACCGCGCTTGGCGACTTTATCGATCTCGTCGATAAACACGATGCCGTGCTGTTCGACCGCTTCCAGAGCCTTGGCCTTGAGTTCCTCCTCGTTGACCAGGCGCCCAGCTTCTTCGTCACGCACCAGTTTCAGCGCGTCCTTGACCTTGAGCTTGCGGCTTTTCTTCTTGCCCTTGCCCATGTTGGCGAACAGGTTTTGCAGCTGGTTGGTCATTTCTTCCATGCCAGGCGGCGCGGAGATGTCGACGCCGGAGATTTCGGCGACTTCTATCTCGATTTCCTTGTCGTCCAACTGGCCTTCACGCAGACGCTTGCGGAACAGCTGGCGGGTGTTGGAGTCCTGGCTTGGCGCGGCATCTTCGTTGAAGCCCATGCGTGCCGGTGGCAGCAGAGCGTCGAGGATGCGTTCTTCGGCGGCGTCTTCGGCGCGGTGGCTGACCTTGGTCATTTCCTGTTCGCGCAGCAGTTTCAGGGCAGCGTCGGCCAGATCACGAATGATCGACTCGACGTCACGGCCCACATAGCCGACTTCGGTGAACTTGGTCGCTTCGACCTTGATGAACGGCGCGTTGGCCAATTTGGCCAGGCGACGGGCGATTTCGGTTTTACCGACACCTGTAGGGCCGATCATCAGGATGTTCTTGGGGGTTACTTCAACGCGTAGTTCTTCGGGCAGTTGCATCCGGCGCCAGCGGTTACGCAGGGCGATGGCAACGGCGCGCTTGGCATCGTCCTGGCCGATGATATGGCGATTGAGTTCATGGACGATTTCGCGGGGAGTCATGGACATAATAATTGACGGTCCTCAAGCCTGAAAAGCCAGCGGCTTATTCGGCGAGGTCCTGCTCCTCAATGGTGAAGTTATGGTTGGTAAAGACGCAGATATCGCCAGCGATACCGAGGGCCGTTTCAACGATTTCACGGGCCGACAGATCGGTTTTTTTCAACAGTGCGCTGGCTGCGGCCTGGGCGTAGCCGCCACCGGAGCCCATGGCGATCAGGCCGTCTTCCGGTTCTACCACATCGCCGTTGCCGGTGATGATCAAGGACGCGTCCTTGTTGGCGACGGCGAGCATGGCTTCCAGGCGGCTCAGGGAACGGTCGGTGCGCCATTCCTTGGCAAGCTCGACGGCAGCACGGACCAGATGGCCCTGGTGTTTTTCCAGCTGGCCTTCGAAACGCTCGAAAAGGGTGAAGGCGTCAGCGGTGGCGCCGGCAAAGCCTGCGATGACCTGGCCGTGGTACAGGCGACGTACTTTTTTCGCGTTGCCTTTCATCACGGTATTGCCAAGGGAAACCTGGCCGTCGCCGCCCATGACGACTTTGCCGTGGCGGCGAACTGAAACGATGGTGGTCAAGGGGAGAGTCTCCACGCAGCGGGGCGAAAATGCCCTGATGGAACTCATATGGGGGTGGCGGGGAGTATTTCAACCGTAGGACTTGTGGCGAGCGGGCTTGCCGCCTCGCCACAATAGGTGTTCGCCATAGGATCGGCGTTCCGATCAGCGGCTTTGGCGTTGCTGTAACAACAGGTTGCTAAACCCTGCGCCGGCCAGCTGTTTCTGAGCCACGGTCAACTGTTCACGGTTGCTGAACGGACCTACCAGTACGCGATACCAGGTCGCATCCTTCACCGTTCCCGATTCCACTGTCACCGCCTGCCCGAGCAGAATAATTTGCGCCCGCACACGATCAGCATCCGCCTGCTTGGGGAATGAACCCGCCTGCAGGAAGAACTTGGTCACTGGCGCTGCCTTGGTGGTAGCGACCGGTGGCGGCGGTGGCGGAGTGATCCCCGCCAGAGCAGCCTGGGCCCGTGCGGTGTCGATCTTCGCCGCTTCGGCCGGGGTTACTGGAACTTGTGGCGTAGGCAGGGTTTTTTCCGGTACGGCGTCTTGCGGAACAATCACTTCCGATTCCGGCAGCAGGGTGTAGAAGTCATATTTAGGCTTCACTGGCGCAGTAGGGCTGGGCGGTGTCTTGTTCGCTTCGGCGATCCTGCTGGCCTTCTGTTGCTCCTGCTTGACCCGTTTGACGTCATCGCCCTGGCCCGGCTCCAGCTTCATCAGAAACACAATAAACGCACCGACCGTCAGGCCGATGGCCAGCCACATCCAGCCCGGAATCGGTTTCTTTGCCGGTGCCTGGTAGCGGCTGGCGCCACGCTTGGGTGCAGGTTTTTTCTTGGCAGCCAACTTACATACGCTCCAGAGTTTCCAGGCCCAACAGTTCCAGGCCTTGCTTGAGGGTCCGTCCAGCCAGTGCGGCGAGGCGCAAGCGGCTTTGCTTTTGGGCTTCGTCGTCTGCGCTCAGGATCGGGCAGTTCTCGTAGAAACTGGAGAACAGCCCTGCAACTTCGTACAGGTAAGTGCAGAGCATATGCGGCGTGCCTTTCTCGCCGACGTTGTTGAGCACTTCGCCAAATTGAGCGAGCTTGGTGGCCAGCTCATGTTCCTGAGGCGCCTGCAGGTTGATCTGGCCTTCGACTTCGCTGAAGTCCTTGCCCAGCTTGCGAAACACACCGGCGACCCGAGTGTAGGCATACAGCAGGTACGGCGCGGTGTTGCCTTCGAAGTTGAGCATCAACTCGAAGTTAAAGCTGTAGTCGCTGGTGCGGTGCTTGGACAGATCGGCGTATTTCACCGCGCCAATGCCGACGACCTTGGCGATGTTACGCAGGTCGGCTTCGGCCAGCTCCGGGTTCTTTTCCTTCACCAGGGTGTAGGCGCGTTCCTGGGCTTCGTTCAGCAGGTCGATCAGCTTCACGGTGCCGCCATCGCGGGTCTTGAACGGACGGCCATCGGCGCCGTTCATGGTGCCGAAGCCCATGTGCTCCATGTGCATCGGGTGGGTGACGAACCCGGCCAGGCGGGCCACTTCGAACACTTGCTGGAAGTGCAGGGCCTGGCGCTGGTCGACGAAATACAGGGCACGATCAGCCTTCAGAACACCGCTGCGGTAGCGCACGGCCGCCAGGTCGGTGGTGGCGTAGAGATAGCCGCCATCGGCCTTGACGATGATTACCGGCAGCGGCTCGCCGTCGGCGGTCTTGAAATCGTCGAGGAATACGCACTGGGCGCCGTTGCTTTCCACCAGCAGGCCCTTGGCCTTGAGGTCGTTGACCACGTTGATCAAGTCGTCGTTATAGGCGCTTTCGCCCATCACGTCGGCCATGGTCAGCTTGACGTTCAGCCGCTCGTAGATTTCCTGGCAGTGGGACAGGGAGATATCGCGAAAGCGTGCCCACAGTTCCAGGCATTCCTTGTCGCCGGCCTGCAGCTTGACCACCAGGCCACGGGCGCGGTCGGCGAATTCTTCGGATTCGTCGAAGCGCTTTTTGGCGGCACGGTAAAAGTTTTCCAGATCGGCCAGCTCGTTGCTGGTGATTGGGTTTTCCTGCAGGTACGCCATCAGCATGCCGAACTGGGTGCCCCAGTCGCCTACGTGGTTCTGGCGAATCACGGTGTCGCCGAGAAACTCCAGAACCCGTGACACGCCGTCGCCAATGATGGTCGAGCGCAAGTGGCCGACGTGCATTTCCTTGGCGAGGTTCGGTGCCGACAGGTCGACGACCACACGCTGCACGGGACCAGCCTTGCGCACGCCGATTTTGGCGTCGGCAAGGCTCGCATCCAGGCGCGAAGCCAGGGCTTGGGTGTTCTGGAAAATATTGATAAAGCCGGGGCCGGCGATTTCGGCCTTGCTGACTTGCGGGTCGGCTGGCAGCGCGGCGATGATTTTTTCCGCCAGGTCGCGAGGCTTCAGGCCGGCCGGCTTGGCCAGCATCATGGCGATGTTGCTGGCGAAGTCACCGTGGGTCTTGTCTCGGGAGTTTTCCACCTGAATCGCCGGCGTCAGGCCTTCAGGTAAAACACCTTCGTTGACGAGTTGGGTGAGGGCTTGTTGGATCAACTGGCGGATGGCGTCTTTCATGGTGTTCTCTTTCGACCGCAAGCAGCGGCGCGCGATGCGCAGGTGGAAAAACTGGACATTATCCGTTGCGAGGGCGTGCTTGCCAACCGCTCAGACAGGTTGGCGGACCTTCAGGCTCTATCGGGAGAACCCAACCCCCAAGGAGTAAGCTTGCTCCTGCAAGGGGGTTAGTACAAATCTACCGGGTCCACATCCAGCGACCAACGTACTTGCCGCCCGCTGGGCATTTGCTCCAGGGCCAGCAGCCAACTGCTTAATAAACGATGCAACGGCGCGCGGGCGTTAGCCTGCAAGAGTAGCTGCGCGCGATAGCGACCGGCGCGGCGTTCCATCGGGGCTGGCACGGGGCCCAGTAATTCAATGCCGGTCAACCCCAGCTCACCGAGCAAACGTTCAGCCAGGCAGCACGCTTCATCGAGAAAACCCTCGGCCTGCCCAGGTTTATGGGCTTCAGCCCGCAGCAAGGCCAAATGGGAAAACGGCGGCAGCCCGGCGCAGCGGCGTTCGCTCAAGGCCTGTTCGGCAAACGCGAAATAGCCTTGTTCGGTCAGTTGAATCAGCAGCGGATGGTCGGCCAGGTGGGTCTGGATGATCACTTTACCCGGCTCCTCAGCACGCCCGGCACGCCCGGCGACCTGGACGATCAGCTGGGCCATGCGCTCGCTGGCACGAAAATCCCCGGAAAACAGCCCGCCATCGGCATCCAGGATCGACACCAAGGTCACCCGTGGAAAGTGGTGCCCTTTGGCAAGCATCTGCGTACCCACAAGAATGCACGGCTGGCCCTTCTGGATAGTGGCGAACAGCTGATTCATCGCGTCCTTGCGCGACGTACTGTCGCGGTCGACGCGCAGCACCGGATAGTCCGGAAACAGAATCCCCAGGCGTTCCTCAGCCCGCTCGGTGCCTGCGCCAACAGGACGCAGGTCGACTTTGCCGCACTGCGGGCAATTGCGCGGAACGCGTTCGACATGGCCGCAGTGATGGCAGCGCAACTCGCCGGAACGTTGGTGCACGGTCATGCGCGCATCGCAGCGGTTGCACTCGGACATCCAGCCGCAGTCGTGGCACAGCAAGGTCGGCGCAAAGCCTCGGCGATTGAGGAACACCAGCACCTGCTGGCCAGCGGCGAGGGTCTGGCCGATGGCTTGCTGCATCGGCCCGGAAATCCCGCTGTCCAGCGGACGACTTTTCACATCCAGGCGCAGGAAGCGCGGCTGCTTGGCGCTACCGGCCCGCTCATTCAGGCGCAGCAGGCCATAACGCCCGGTGTAGGCGTTGTGCAGGCTTTCCAGGGATGGCGTGGCCGAGCCCAGCACAATCGGAATGTTCTCCTGGCGCGCTCGCACCAGGGCCAGGTCGCGGGCGTGATAGCGCAAACCTTCCTGCTGTTTATAGGAGCCGTCGTGTTCTTCGTCGATGATGATCAGCCCGGGATTCTTCATCGGGGTGAATAGCGCCGAACGGGTGCCGATAATAATGTCGGCCTCGCCATCCCTTGCCGCCAACCACGACTCCAGGCGCTCGCGGTCGTTGACCGCCGAGTGCACCAGGGCGATGCGCGCATTGAAGCGCTGCTCGAAACGCGCCAGGGTTTGCGGGCCGAGGTTGATCTCGGGGATCAGCACGAGTGCCTGTTTACCGGCTTCCAGGGTTTCGCGGATCAGTTGCAAATAGACTTCGGTCTTGCCGCTGCCGGTGACGCCTGCCAGCAGGAAGGCATGGAAACTGTCGAATCCTGCACGAATGGCTTCATAGGCGGTGCGCTGTTCCGGGTTTAGCGGCAGTTCCGGCTGGGCCAGCCAGTGTTCATGGCGTTCGCCGGGGGCGTGCTTGCGAATTGCTACTTGGACCAAACCCTTGGCCAGCAGCAAGTCCAGGCTGTCCTTACTTAACAGCAGCTTGCTCAGTAACTGATGGGCGACGCCGTGTGGGTGCTGGGCCAGGGTCGCCAGGGCCTCGCGCTGGCGTGGGGCGCGGGCGATGCGCGGGTCGTCCAGGCGTGCGCCGGGTGTCATTGACCAGAACCGTTCCTGGCGGGCCTCGGCCAGTTCGCCCTGGCGCAACAGCACCGGCAATGCCCAACTGAGAGTGTCGCCCAAGCTGTGCTGGTAATACTGGGAAGTCCACAGGCACAGCTTGAACAATGAGGGTGGTAGCGGCGGGGTGGCGTCCAGCATGGCCAGAGCGGCCTTGAGTTTTTCCGCCGGTACTTCGCTGTGGTCGGCGACTTCCACCAGAATGCCGATCATCTCTCGCCGACCAAATGGCACCCGCACGCGCATCCCCGGTTGCAGCTGCGACCGCAGCACGCCGGTAGGTGCGCGGTAGTCGAACAGGCGGCGCAGGGGCGAGGGCAGGGCGAGGCGCAAAATGGCGTCGGGCACGCGGGGGTTCTCATATGACAGGCGGTGAAGAAGGGCGCGAGCCTAGCAGACGAGTAGGGTGTTGGGTATGGCACGGTTTTCTGATGAAAGGGGCCTTTCTGATGGAAAACGACTTATGGTGCCGCTTGCGCGTTTAAAAAGGTCTGGTAGAATCCGCGGCCTAATTACGTGCGGTATTCAACAATAGTGTTGACTGGCGGCACGCTAGCCTGAGGAATACACCATGAAAGCCGATATTCATCCAAATTACGTTGCCATCGACGTTACCTGCAGCTGCGGTAACAAGTTCGAAACTCGTTCGACCTTCGGCAAAGCTCTGCCAATCGACGTGTGCAACGAGTGCCACCCGTTCTACACCGGTAAGCAGAAGACTCTGGATATTGGCGGCCGTGTTGACAAGTTCAAGACCCGTTTCGGTGCTTTCGGCGCTGCTAAAGTTGCTCCTGCTCCAGCAGCAGAGTAAGGCAAACGACGTGGAAAGCCTGCCGGGCTTCTCCTCGTTGATAAAAAAGGCGTCCCTTGCGGGCGCCTTTTTTGTGTCTGCGATTTGGCTGGCGCCCGTTCAGGCCGAGGTATTTTGCCCCGCGCCGGCGGCTCTCGGTACCTTCGAGGTACAGCGGGTGGTCGATGGCGACACGGTTCGGCTCAAAGACGGCCGCAGCGTGCGCATGATCGGTGTCAACGCGCCGGAAACCGGCAAGAAAGGTCGTTCCGACGAACCCTTCGCAGTGGCCGCGCGTCAGCGTTTACAAGGTCTGGTAGATGCCAGCGCCGGTCGGGTTAGCCTGGTGCTCGGCCAGGAGAGCAAAGATCACTACGGGCGCACCCTGGCTCACCTCTATGGTGCCAATGGCGCGAACATGGAGGCGCAACTGCTCGCCGAAGGCTTGGGTTTTCAGGTGGCCGTCGCACCTAATGTTGATCTGGTCGCCTGCCAGCAGGCGGCCGAACGCAGTGCCCGACAGGCCCGCCTGGGGCTATGGCGTCAGTCGCCGGTGCAGAAAGCCTCAGCGATCGAGCGTTCCGGTTTCGCAGTGGTCAGCGGCCGGGTGAGCAAGATCGAGCGCAATCGTGGCGGAATCTGGATCGAATTGCAGGGCTCCATGGTATTGCGCGTTGCACCCAATCTGACGGGCCAATTTGACAGTGCTCTGCTCAAGCGCCTTCAGGGCCAGCAGATCGAAGTCCGTGGCTGGGTGTTGGATCGTTCCCGCCGTGGCGGCCTGAAAAACGGCCAGGCCCGCTGGCTCCTGCCATTGACCGACCCCGCCATGCTGCAACTGGCACAATAAGAAAAAATTGTAGACATTTTTTCGTATGATTGTGAACAGTTAAGCCCTTGTGTCCCGTGGCTCTTGGCCGAAAGTTGTAGGGCTGGGCCCTTGACACCCGTGACCGCCCAGTCTTGTAGGGGCTTTGCGACACGCGTATCCTCGGCGGTCCGTCGTCCAACAGTAAAAAGCGGAATGCCGATATGTCTGATTTGAAAACTGCCGCTCTCGAATATCATGCCTTTCCTCGTCCAGGAAAGCTGAGTGTCGAACTCACCAAAGCCACTGCTACTGCCCGCGACCTGTCGCTGGCGTACAGCCCCGGTGTAGCCGAGCCCGTGCGTGAAATCGCCCGCGATCCTGAACTGGCCTACAAATACACCGGCAAGGGTAATCTGGTTGCAGTCATTTCTGATGGCACCGCGATTCTCGGCCTGGGTAACCTCGGCCCATTGGCTTCCAAGCCGGTGATGGAAGGCAAGGGCGTGCTGTTCAAGCGTTTCGCCGGTATCGACGTGTTCGACATCGAAGTCGATGCCGAAAGCCCGCAAGCCTTCATCGACACCGTCAAGCGCATCTCCATCACCTTCGGTGGCATCAACCTGGAAGACATCAAGGCACCTGAGTGCTTTGAAATCGAAAAGGCGCTGATCGAGCAGTGCGACATCCCGGTATTCCACGATGACCAGCATGGCACTGCGATCGTGACCGCAGCCGGCATGATCAACGCGCTGGAAATCGTTGGCAAAAACCTCGCTGACGCCAAGATCGTCTGCCTGGGCGCTGGCGCTGCAGCTATCTCGTGCATGAAGTTGATCGTGAGCATGGGTGCCAAGCTGGAAAATATCTACATGGTCGACAGCAAGGGCGTGATCCAGTCCGAGCGTACCGACCTGAACCAGTACAAGGCGATGTTCGCCCATCCGTCCGAGAAACGTACCCTGGACGACGCCCTGAACGGCGCTGACGTATTCGTCGGCCTGTCCGGCCCGAACCTGCTGAGCGCCGAAGGCCTGAAGCTGATGGCGGCTAACCCGATCGTGTTCGCCTGCTCCAACCCGGACCCAGAAATCGCCCCGGCCTTGGCTCACGCCACCCGCGACGACGTGATCATGGCCACCGGTCGTTCGGACTATCCGAACCAGGTCAACAACGTATTGGGCTTCCCGTTCATCTTCCGTGGTGCCCTGGACGTTCGCGCCAAGCGCATCAACGAAGAAATGAAAGTGGCTGCCGCCAACGCCCTGCGTGAACTGGCCAAGTTGCCGGTGCCTCAGGAAGTGTGCGACGCCTACGGCGGTATCAAGTTGGAGTTCGGTCGTGAGTACATCATCCCGAAACCAATGGATGCCCGCCTGATCACCGTGATCTCCGACGCCGTGGCCAAGGCCGCGATCGCGACCGGTGTGGCGACTCTGCCGTATCCGAAAAACTACCCGCTCAAGAGCGTGGATGATGTGTTCAACGGCTAAGCCGTTGTAGCGCACCAACAAAAAGCCCCGACTCGCAAGAGTCGGGGCTTTTTGTTGTGTGGCTCAAATGCTGTTTCGATGTTCAGGTAAACCCTGTGGGAGCCAGGCTTGCCCGCGATGGCATCAGCTCGGTATGTCTGAAGCACCGCGCTGTCTGCATCGCAGGCAAGCCAGCTCCCACACAGGTCTCATCTGTCCGAGAGCCGGTACTTAGAATAAGTCGATCGGCGCCGCCTCATCCGCCGGCAGCGGGCTGCCTGGTGCGGTGCCATTGCCCAGCTCATTGACCGATGGTGGCGTGTCTTCGCTCTTGAATAGTTCGAAGTACGCATTCGGTGTGCCCGGCACAGCGGCGCGGCCACTGATCGGGTCTATCCGCAGGCTAAGAATGCCTTCCGGCTCGGCCTGGGTGTGGGCTGGCTTGTCCTTGAGGGCTGCGCCCATGTAGCTCATCCAGATTGGCAGCGCAACGGTGCCGCCGAACTCGCGACGGCCCAGGCTTTCCGGCTGGTCGTAACCGGTCCAGACTGTGGTGATGTAGTCGGCGTTGTAGCCGGAGAACCAGGCATCCTTGGACTCGTTGGTGGTGCCGGTCTTGCCTGCCAGGTCCGTGCGGCCAAGGGCCAGGGCTCGGCGGCCAGTGCCGCGCTTGATCACATCTTCCAGCATACTGTTGAGGATGTAGGTGGTGCGGCCGTCGACGATGCGCTCGGCCACTGCCGGTGTTTGCGGGGCAGGCGCAGCGCCTGTTGGGACTTCGCCCGGCATCGGTTCGATGGTGATACCGCCGTTGGCTGGCGCTGCCAAACCAGCCGTCGCGGCGACGCCATTGGGCACGCTCGGCGGGTTGGCGACGAACAGCGTCTCGCCGTTGCGGCTTTCGATCTTGTCGATCAGGTACGGCGTGATCTTGTAGCCGCCGTTGGCAAAGGTGCTCCAGCCGGTGGCGACTTCCATCGGTGTGAGGGTAGCCGTACCCAAAGCCAGGGACAGGTTGCGCGGCAGGTCCTGCTTGTTGAAGCCGAACTTGCTGATGTAGTCGATGGTACGGTCGACGCCCATCGCTTGCAGCAAGCGGATCGACACCAGGTTGCGTGACTTGTACAGCGCCTCACGAACCCGGATCGGGCCAAGGAAGGTGTTGGTGTCGTTCTTCGGTCGCCAGACCTTGTCCATGTACTCATCGACAAACACGATTGGCGCGTCGTTGACCAAACTGGCGGCGGTATAGCCATTGTCCAGTGCGGCGCTGTAGACGAACGGCTTGAAGCTGGAGCCCGGTTGGCGCTTGGCCTGGGTGGCACGGTTGTAGTTGCTTTGTTCGAAGGCAAAACCGCCGACCAGGGCGCGGATGGCGCCGTTCTGTGGGTCCAGCGATACCAGGGCGCCTTGTGCCACCGGGACCTGGCTGAATTTCAGACTGTCGTCCTTCTGGCGCTGCACGCGGATCAGGTCGCCGACTTGAGCCACATCCGACGGCTGCTTGGGCATCGGGCCCATGCTGTTGGTGTTGAGGAACGGACGTGCCCATTTCATGCTGTCCCAGGCCACGTGTTCTTCGCCGGTGCGGGTCAGCACCTGCACGCCATCCTTCTTCACCTGGGTGACGATGGCTGGCTCAAGGCCGCTGATTGCGCGCTGTTTACCCAGTTCTAGGGTCCAGGCGCTGAGGGTCTTGCCCGGCAGGCGTGATTCGGGGCCGCGATAGCCATGGCGCTGGTCATAGGTGATCAGGCCTTCATGGACGGCGGTATTCGCCACTTCCTGCAAGTTGCTCGCAATGGTCGTGGTAACGCGGAAACCTTCGGTGTAGGCCTCGCTGCCATAACGGCCGACCATCTCGGCACGGGCCATCTCGGCAATGTACGGCGCACTCACTTCGGGCGTCGGCACGTGATAGCTGGCGTTCAGTTGTTCGGCCACGGCCGTTTCATAGGCGCTCTGGTCGATCTTGCCCAGCTTGTACATCCGCCCCAGGATCCAATCGCGACGCTCTTTGCTGCGCGCCGGGTTGGCCAGGGGGTTGAAGCGTGAAGGGGCTTTCGGCAAACCGGCAATCATTGCCATCTGCGCCAGGCTGGCGTCACGAATCGACTTGCCGTAATACACCTGTGACGCCGCTTCGATACCGTAGGCGCGGTTGCCCAGATAGATTTTGTTGACGTACAGCTCCAGGATTTCATCCTTGGTCAGCTGTCGTTCGATCTGCAGCGCCAGGAGGATTTCCGTGGCCTTGCGGGAAAAACTGCGTTCGCTGGTGAGGAAGAAGTTCTTCGCCACCTGCATGGTGATGGTGCTGCCGCCAGACTGAATGTGACCACTTTTTACCAGTTGCGTGGCTGCACGGACCAGGCTGCCGGGGTCCACGCCATAGTGATTGGCGAAGTTATCGTCTTCGGCCGACAAAAGGGCGTTGATGAAGTTGGGTGGAATATCGGCGAAAAGGATCGGGGTGCGGCGCATTTCGCCGAACTCCGCGATCAGTTTTTCATCGCTGCTGTAGACCCGCAAAGGAATCTGCAACTGGATACTTCTCAGGGTCTCTACGGAGGGCAATCCCGGACTAAGGTAGAGATAGGCCCCGCTGAGAACGAGCAGCAGCCCGCAGACGATGGCGACAATGGAGTACCCGAAAAACTTCAGCAGACGAATCAAGGCTTTTGGATTTCCAGAGAAAAGAATGAGTTAGGTGTCGGGGCATGCACGGCAAACGATGGGTCGCCCCGACCTGCAAATAAAAAGCGGGAAAAAACGCTGGGCATTAAAGCATTTTTCAGCTTGGGGCGTCATGGGCGCCTCTCAATCAAACCGACCGAATGCGTCAATTCAGGCAGTAGCCAGCCCTGAGACAGGGAAAGCTTTAGGGAGTTTTATGGTAAAGGGATTTTTCAGGCGAAAAACCGATACCGTTCTCGGTATCGACATCAATGATGCGCAGGTGAGACTGGTGGAATTGGCTCGCTCAAGCGTCGGTTACACAGTACGAACCTACGCCACCCAGTCTTTGCCGGGCCATGCAGTGATCGACAGCAATATTGTTGATCTGGAGGTTGTCGGGCAGGCGCTTTCCAAGGCACTGTTCCAGTCGCAGACGTCTGTCAGGAAGGCAGCCGTTGCGGTGGCGGGGCCGTCGGTCATTACCCGGCTGGTGGAGATGGACGCGGGGCTCGACGATGACGAGATTGCGCGTCGACTGCGGCTGGACGCGGATCAGTACATTCCCTATCCGCTGGAGGAGGTGGCAATCGACTTTCAGGTCAAGGGCCCCTCGATCAGGGGGGCGGGGCGTATCAATGTGCTGCTCGCCGCTTGCCTCAAGGAGCAGGTCGAGGCCCGTGAGGCGGTGCTGGCCCTGGCGGGGTTGGCGACGCAAATAGTCGATGTCGAGGCGTTTGCGCTGGAGCGTGCATCCGATCAGGTCGTTGCCAGCATCACGCCGGGCAGTTGGATCAATGGTACACAATGGGCTGCTGATGCCCAGAGATTGCGGGTCGCTTGCGGTTTGGCCCTCAGGAGTTTCGATTGATGACAAGAATCAACCTTTTGCCCTGGCGCGAAGAACAGGCTGAGCGGCGGCGCAAATACTTTTTGGTGTTTTTGCTGGTGAGCGCTCTTATTGCGCTAGCTACGGTGTGGTTGGCGGATCGTATTATCGGTCAGGCGATCGATCGGCAGGTGGCTCGTAACAACCACTTGAGCAAGGTAGTCACGGTGCTTGATTCGCGGATCAAGACTATCGACGAACTGCGCGAGCAACGGCGGCAGTTGATGGAGCGGATGAAGGTCGTGGAGGATCTGCAGGGTGATCGCTCTGCGGGCGGGCAACTGTTCGACCAACTGGCCCGTGCTGTGCCGGATGGGGTGCGGTTGCGAGAAATAACTGTGAGTGGGACCTCGGTCGAGATCAGCGCAACTGCAGCATCCAATCATGACGTCGCCCGCTTGATGCGCAGCCTGGAGTCCTCCAATGGACTGCAAACTCCCAGCTTGCGACATGTACGGGCCGAAGAGGCCGGCAGTGCTTTTCAGTTGATGGTTGGCCATGGAGAGTCCGGCGAGGCGGGGCAATGAGCCTGTCGTCGAGCCTGCCAAGGCTGACAACCCTCGAATTTTCCACGCTGTACCATAACGCCGCCCATTGGCCCTTGCCCCGCAAGATTCTGCTGGGTGTTGCGTTCGCCTGCCTGTTGCTGATGTTGGGTGACAGCCTCTACTTGAGCGCGTCGCGCGAGCAGTTGCATCGACAGGAAGCCCGGGAAGTGACCTTGCAGCAGCAATTTGCCGATAAGGTCGGCCCGGCCGCCAATCTGGAGGCCTATGCCCGCCAGCTTGAGGTCATGCGGGGTGCCTTCGCTGAGCAACTGCACCGGTTGCCGACAGCTACCGAGGTGCCTGGTCTACTTGAAGACATCACCCGGCTGGGCCTGACTGGCGGATTAGTACTCGAGGAAATCAGGCTATTGGATGAGCAAGTTCAGCCGCTTTACATCGAACTGCCGATGCAGATCAGCCTCATCGGGGCTTATCACGACCTGGCGACCTTCGTCAGTAGTGTGTCGGGGCTGTCGCGAATCGTTACCTTGCACGATTTCGTCATCAGGCCTGCCGATGTGCAAGACGACTCGCCGCTGCGCTTGAACCTGCTCGCCAAGACCTATCGCTACAACGACCAGGGGGCATCGCCATGAGGTGCCTCAATGGTGTGTGCTGGTTCCTTTGCCTGGGGTCGCTGGCCGGGTGCGGCAATGGTACCGATGTGCAAGCGCTGGAAGCCCGTTTGCACGCGATTCGTCAGCAGGTACCAGCGCTGGTCGAGGAGCCTGTGGTTGCTGTCGTGGTGCCGCGCTTTGTCTACGATCCAGCGTTACTGCGCGATCCTTTCCAGCTGCCAAATGAGGTCCAGCCTGTCAGTCGTCCATCGGGCCGGCCGGGGCTGAAGCCAGACTCTGACCGCCCTCGGCACTTTCTTGAAGGCTTTGCCATCGATGAGTTTGAGATGGTTGGCACACTGTCCAGTGGAGCGCAGACCTTTGCCCTGCTGCGGGGCGCTGCGGGGGTACACCGTCTGGCAGTCGGTGATTACCTGGGTTGGGACCATGGGCGGGTGATGGCCATCCATGAGGATCAAGTCGAGATCGTCGAACTCTTTCCTGATGGTGAGGGCGCGTGGCTGGAACGCTCGCGAACCCTTGCCTTGAACGTGCATTCATAACGGAATTCAAATAATGAAAAGGACTTTTTCGTCCTTCGGTGTGGCGCTATGGATAGCGTTCGCAGCACCGATGGTCAAGGCTGTGCCCAATCGGGTCGACCTGATTCACTTGCCACCTCCCGGTGGTGCGCCCCTCAGTACCGAGCGCAGCGCGTTCAGCGGCGATAAGTTATCTCTCAACTTCCAGAACATCGAGGTCCGAGCCGTCCTGCAACTGATTGCCGACTTTGCCGGCCTCAACCTGGTGGCCAGTGATGAGGTGCAGGGCTCGATTACCCTGCGCCTCAAGGATGTGCCCTGGGATCAGGCCCTGGATCTGGTGCTGCAAACCAAGGGGCTAGACAAGCGCCTGAAAGACAATGTGTTACTGGTCGCGCCTGCCGATGAACTGGCTGCGCGGGAGTTGCTGGCGCTGGAATCGCGCCAGCAGTTGACCGAGCTGGCACCGTTGCGTCGCGAGTTGCTGCAAGTCAATTACGCCAAGGCGGCTGAACTGGCCAAGCTGTTCCAGTCAGCGGCTGGCCTTGAGGGTGGGAGCAATGAGCGCGGCTCGGTGGTGGTGGATGATCGGACCAATAATATTCTCGTCTATCAGACGCAGGAGCGCCTGGACGAGCTGCGTCGTATCGTCGCGCAACTGGATATCCCGGTGCGCCAGGTGATGATCGAGGCGCGGATCGTCGAAGCCAATGTCGACTACGACAAAAGCCTGGGGGTGCGCTGGGGTGGTTTGATCCAGAACAAGGGCAACTGGAGTGGCGGCGGTATCAACAAAGCGCCATCGGGTGAGGGCGAGCAACCCGAGAACTCGTCCAGTTCGCCTTTTGTCGACTTGGGTGCGGTCAACGGTACAGCCGGCCTGGGCATCGCCTTTATTACCGACAATGTGCTGCTGGACCTGGAGCTGACGGCCATGGAGAAAACCGGCAACGGAGAGATCGTCTCGCAGCCCAAGGTGGTCACTTCCGACAAGGAAACCGCCCGAATCCTCAAGGGTACCGAGATTCCTTACCAGGAGTCCACGTCCGAGGGTGCCACCTCCGTGTCGTTCAAGGAGGCCTCGCTGTCCCTGGAAGTAACACCGCAAATCACCCCGGACGACTGGGTGATCATGGAGGTCAGGGTTACCAAGGATGAGCCTGACTACCTGAACAAACTTAACGACGTGCCGCCCATCAAGAAAAACGAGGTCAATGCCAAGGTGTTGGTCAGGGATGGCGAGACCATCGTGATTGGCGGCGTTTTCTCCAATACCCAAAGCAAAGTGGTAGATAAAGTGCCATTTTTGGGCGATGTGCCGTATCTTGGCCGCCTTTTCCGGCGGGATGTGGTTTCGGAGAAAAAATCCGAGCTGCTGGTATTCCTGACTCCGCGTATTATGAATAACCAGGCGATTGCTGTGAGTCGTTGATTCTGTGCGAAATTTGATTCTTGTTGGACCGATGGGGGCTGGAAAAAGCACCATCGGCCGTTTGCTGGCCAAAGAGCTGCGCCTGCCATTCAAAGACTCCGATAAGGAAATTGAATTGCGCACGGGCGCCAATATCCCGTGGATCTTCGATAAGGAAGGCGAATTGGGCTTTCGCGACCGCGAGCAGGCGATGATTGCCGAGCTGTGTGGCTGCGATGGCGTGGTATTGGCTACGGGCGGCGGCGCGGTGATGCGCGATGAAAATCGCCGGGCACTGCATGCCGGTGGTCGAGTCGTCTATTTGCATGCGTCTGTCGAGCAGCAGGTCGGTCGAACCGCTCGCGATCGCAATCGCCCGCTGTTGCGTACGGCCGATCCGGCGAAAACCCTGCGGGACTTGCTGACGCTGCGCGATCCGCTATATCGGGAAATCGCCGATCTGGTGGTGGAAACCGATGAGCGGCCGCCACGAATGGTGGTTCTCGACATTCTTGAGCGCTTGCAGCAACTGTCGCCCCGTTAAAGCCAGGCGCGAAATGCGCTATCCTCGGCGGCGCGTCATGACCGTCTGAGTTGTGGCGTAGAGCCATCAGGCAGCGTCAGATCGCTACGTTGCCGACAAACGTTAATGTAGGGCAAGACGCCTGCTTCCATCTTCAACGCGGGGACACATGCAGACACTTAAGGTCGATCTTGGCGAGCGCAGCTACCCGATCCATATTGGCGAAGGTTTGTTGGACCAGCCCGAATTGTTCGCACCGCATATTGCCGGGCGACAAGTGGCGATTATCTCCAACGAGACGGTTGCGCCGCTTTATCTTGAGCGTCTGAGTCGCAGCCTTGAGGCGTATTCGGTTATTTCGGTGATTCTGCCCGATGGCGAAGCGTTCAAGACCTGGGAAACCCTGCAACTGATCTTCGACGGCCTGCTCACTGCCCGTCATGATCGTCGCACCACCGTGGTTGCCCTAGGCGGCGGGGTTATCGGCGACATGGCCGGTTTCGCGGCGGCCTGTTACCAGCGCGGCGTGGACTTTATCCAGGTGCCGACCACGCTGCTGTCCCAGGTCGATTCGTCGGTGGGCGGCAAGACCGGCATCAATCACCCTCTGGGCAAGAACATGGTCGGTGCGTTCTATCAGCCCAACGTGGTGCTGATCGATACCGCTACCCTCAATACCCTGCCACCCCGTGAGCTGTCGGCGGGCCTGGCGGAAGTCATCAAGTACGGGTTGATCTGCGACGAGCCGTTCCTGACCTGGTTGGAAGAACATGTCGACGCCCTGCGCGACCTGGACCAGGTCGCGCTGACCGAAGCCATTTCCCGCTCGTGCGCTGCCAAGGCGCTGGTGGTCAATGCCGACGAGCGCGAGTCCGGTGTACGGGCCACGTTGAACCTGGGTCACACCTTCGGCCATGCGATCGAAACGCACATGGGCTATGGTGTGTGGTTGCATGGAGAGGCCGTAGCGGCCGGCACAGTGATGGCATTGGAGATGTCGCAACGCCTGGGCTGGATCAGCAGCCAGGAGCGTGATCGCGGTATTCGCCTGTTCCAGCGCGCCGGGTTGCCGGTCATTCCTCCCGAGGTGATGACTGAAGCTGATTTTCTCGAACACATGGCGATAGACAAGAAAGTGATCGACGGTCGTCTGCGTCTGGTGCTGTTGCGCCGAATGGGCGAAGCGGTAGTGACCGACGATTATCCGAAAGAGATTTTACAGGCCACGCTGGGAGCGGACTACCGCGCCCTGGCTCAGCTTAAAGGTTAATAAGATCCCGATGACTAGTTTGCATGCTGACGAGGCGTTTCTTGGCCATTACCAGTTAAATCACGACCCTTTTGCTCCACGGGTGCCTGGTTTCAAATTCTTCCCTGCCCAACGCAAGCCGGTGTTGGGGCAGTTGCACCACCTGGCGCGTTACAGCCAGCTGCTGCTGGTGGTCACGGGCCCGTTGGGCAGTGGCAAGACCTTGTTGCGTCAGGCGCTGGTGGCCAGCACCAACAAGCAGTCAGTGCAGAGCGTGGTGGTGTCAGCCCGTGGCGCCGGTGATGCGGCGGGCGTGCTGCGCCAGGTCGCCCAGGCCCTGGACGTGTCCAATGCCGAGCCGACGGCGATCCTCAAGCAAGTGGTACAACTGGGTCTGACCGGCCAGGAAGTCTACCTGCTGGTGGATGATGCCGAGCAGCTCGACGAATCCGCCCTTGAAGCGTTGCTGGCCCTGGCGGCCGGTACGCCTGAAGGTCGTCCTCATGTGTTCCTGTTCGGTGAGTCGTCGCTGATTGCCGATCTGGAGCAGTTGAGCGGTGAGGAAGAGCGCTTCCATGTCATCGAACTGCAGCCTTACGAAGAAGAAGAAACCCGCGAATACCTGGCCCAGCGTCTTGAAGGTGCCGGGCAGGGAATCGAACTTTTTTCCGCTTCGCAGATCTCTGATATTCACGAAAGCTCCGACGGCTGGCCTGGCACCATCAACCAGGTCGCCCGGGATGCCATGATCGAAGCCATGATTGCCAGCCGCTCAGCGGTAAAGCGTCCAAAGATGGGGTTCACCATGCCGAAGAAACACGTATTGGCAATTTCCGCTGTTGTCGTGGTTGCCGTCGCCGCTGCCTGGTTGATTCCAGGCCGCAGCAAGGCACCGACAACCGCGCCTGCCGAACAGGCACAGCTGCCATTGGGCAAACCAACCACTAACGGCGCGCCAGCCGTTGAATTTTCCGGCTCCGGCCAGCCTACCAACCTGCCGATGGTCGGCCAGCCGGTCATGCGTGGCCCGTTGGCGGAAGAAGCTGGCGCCATCTCCGAAGGCGACGACGGCGTGCCAGTGGAAGGCTCCAGCGCCACTCCGCCGACTGTTACCACCACCGCGCCACCCGCTGGCGTAGCACCGAGCCCCGCGCCTGTTCCGGCTCCAGTAGCCAAGCCGGCGCCTGCACCTGTCCAGGTGGCGACCGCCAAGCCTGCCCCGGCGCCAGTTGCTAAACCAGCACCAGTTGCCAAGCCTGCGACCGTAGCCAAGGCCTCCGCTGGCAGCAGCTGGTACACCAGCCAGCCGGCCAAGAACTACGTGGTGCAGATCCTCGGCACCAGCTCCGAAGCCAGCGCGCAAAACTTCGTCAAGGAGCAGGGCGGCGAGTACCGTTATTTCAAGAAAGACCTTAACGGCAAGCCACTTTACGTGATCACCTACGGCAACTTCGCCAGCCGTGATGCAGCTGTAACCGCTATCAAGGCCTTGCCAGCGAAGGTTCAGGCTGGTAAACCTTGGCCTCGTACTGTCGCCAGCGTCCAACAGGAACTGGCAGCAACTCGCTGAAGATTCGGCGGCCTTACCCAGGCCGCCTCTCCCGGCACCTCAAAAAAACCGCAAGTGCGTGCTGCCTTCCAGGCCGCGCGCTTTGTGGTGTCTGCGCACGTCGCTTTTGAGTCGTAGCGGTCAGAATTAAAAAAGTTTTGACTAGCACAGCATATCGCTTTAAACCTTTCATAAATGCGACATAGATTTGCGACATTTCGTCGCTAAATTTGTGAGCGTCTGTGTCGGTGTGTACAATGACCTCCCTTTTTCCCCCGCAAAGCCGGCGTACGTCCGGCGTGGAAGGTAACGGGTTGAATTGAAAAGAAATTTGCCTCGATCAAAGAGGCAGCCTGGTGAGAAAGTGTCTATGAAAGCAGGTCTGTACCAACCCGATGAATTCAAGGATAACTGCGGTTTCGGCCTGATTGCCCATATGCAGGGCGAGCCCAGTCATACCCTTCTGCAAACGGCCATCGAGGCCCTGACCTGCATGACCCACCGCGGTGGGATCAACGCCGACGGCAAGACCGGTGACGGTTGCGGCTTGCTGATTCAAAAGCCCGACCAGTTCCTGCGCGCAATCGCCAAGGAGCATTTCGGTGCCGACTTGCCCAAGCAGTACGCCGTGGGCATGGTGTTTTTTAATCAGGACCCGGTAAAAGCCCAAGCTGCTCGCGAGAACATGAACCGCGAGATCCTGGCTGCCGGCCTGCAACTCGTTGGCTGGCGCAAAGTGCCCATCGACACCAGCGTCCTCGGCCGCCTGGCCCTGGAACGTCTGCCGCAGATCGAACAAGTGTTCATCTCCGGCGACGGTTTCAGCGATCAGGACATGGCGATCAAGCTGTTCACTTCCCGTCGTCGTTCGTCCGTAGCCAACGCTGCCGACACTGACCACTACATCTGCAGCTTTTCCCACAAGACCATTATTTATAAAGGCCTGATGATGCCGGCGGATTTGACCGCCTTCTATCCAGACCTGAGCGACGAGCGCCTGCAAACCGCAATCTGCGTGTTCCATCAGCGCTTCTCCACCAACACCCTGCCGAAATGGCCGCTGGCCCAGCCATTCCGGTTCCTCGCCCATAACGGCGAGATCAACACCATCACCGGTAACCGCAACTGGGCAGTAGCCCGTCGCACCAAGTTCGCCAACGATTTGATGGACCTCGAAGAGCTGGGCCCGCTGGTCAACCGCGTGGGTTCCGACTCCTCCAGCATGGACAACATGCTGGAACTGATGGTCACTGGCGGCATCGATCTGTTCCGTGGCGTGCGCATGATCATTCCGCCTGCGTGGCAGAACGTCGAGACCATGGACCCCGATCTTCGGGCGTTCTATGAGTACAACTCCATGCACATGGAGCCGTGGGACGGCCCGGCGGGTGTCGTGATGACTGATGGCCGCTACGCGGTGTGCCTGCTGGACCGTAACGGTCTACGCCCGGCGCGTTGGGTCACCACCACCAACGGCTTTATCACCCTGGCTTCGGAAGTCGGCGTCTGGAATTACCAGCCCGAAGACGTCATCGCCAAGGGCCGCGTAGGCCCTGGGCAGATCCTGGCTGTGGACACTGAAACCGGGCAGGTTCTCGACACCGACGCCATCGACAACCGCTTGAAGTCCCGTCATCCGTATAAGCAATGGCTGCGCAAGAACGCTCTGCGCATTCAGGCGACCATGGAAGACAACGACCACGGCTCGGCTTTCTACGACGTCGACCAACTCAAGCAGTACATGAAGATGTACCAGGTCACGTTCGAAGAGCGCGACCAGGTGCTGCGCCCACTGGGCGAGCAAGGCTACGAAGCCGTCGGCTCCATGGGTGACGACACGCCAATGGCCGTGCTGTCCCAGCGTGTGCGCACGCCGTATGACTATTTCCGCCAGCAGTTCGCCCAGGTGACCAACCCACCGATCGACCCGCTGCGTGAAGCCATTGTCATGTCCCTGGAAATCTGCCTCGGCGCCGAGCGCAATATCTTCCAGGAATCGCCAGAGCACGCCTCCCGCGTGATCCTCAGCTCGCCGGTCATTTCCCCGGCCAAGTGGCGTTCGTTGATGACCCTGGAGCGTCCAGGCTTCGACCGGCAGATCATCGACCTGAACTACGACGAGAGCATCGGCCTGGAAGCTGCGGTGCGTAACGTCGCCGATCAGGCTGAAGAAGCCGCGCGCGCTGGTCGTACCCAGATCGTGCTGACCGACCGTCATATCGCCCCGGGCAAGTTGCCGATCCACGCTTCCCTGGCCACCGGCGCGGTGCATCACCGCCTGACTGAAAAAGGCCTGCGTTGCGACTCCAATATCCTCGTGGAAACCGCCACCGCCCGCGACCCGCACCACTTCGCGGTGTTGATCGGTTTCGGCGCCTCGGCGGTCTACCCGTTCCTCGCGTACGAAGTGCTGGGCGACCTGATCCGTACCGGTGAAGTGCTGGGCGACCTCTATGAGGTGTTCAAGAACTACCGTAAAGGCATCACCAAGGGCCTGCTGAAGATCCTGTCGAAGATGGGCATCTCCACCATCACGTCTTATCGCGGTGCTCAGTTGTTCGAAGCCATCGGCCTGTCGGAAGAAGTCTGCGACATGAGCTTCCGTGGTGTGCCGAGCCGCATCAAGGGTGCGCGTTTCGTCGACATCGAAGCCGAACAGAAAGCCCTGGCAGCCGAAGCCTGGAGCGCGCGCAAGCCGATCCAGCAAGGCGGCCTGCTGAAGTTCGTCCACGGTGGCGAATATCACGCCTACAACCCGGATGTGGTCAGCACCTTGCAAGCCGCTGTGCAGCAAGGCGACTACGCCAAGTTCAAGGAATACACTGCGCTGGTGGATAACCGCCCGGTGTCGATGATCCGCGATATGTTCAAGGTGAAAACCCTGGACACGCCACTGGCCATCAGCGAGATCGAGCCTCTGGAATCGATCCTCAAGCGTTTTGACTCCGCCGGTATTTCCCTGGGCGCCTTGTCGCCTGAGGCTCACGAAGCCCTGGCCGAAGCCATGAACCGCCTGGGTGCGCGTTCCAACTCCGGTGAAGGTGGTGAAGACCCAGCGCGTTACGGCACCATCAAGAGCTCGAAAATCAAGCAGGTGGCTACTGGCCGTTTCGGTGTGACCCCGGAATACCTGGTCAACGCCGAAGTGCTGCAAATCAAGGTTGCCCAAGGCGCCAAGCCAGGCGAGGGCGGCCAGTTGCCAGGCGGCAAGGTCAACGGCCTGATCGCCAAGCTGCGTTACGCAGTGCCTGGCGTGACCCTGATTTCGCCACCGCCGCACCACGACATCTACTCCATCGAGGATTTGTCGCAGCTGATTTTCGACTTGAAACAAGTCAACCCCAAGGCCCTGGTCTCGGTGAAGCTGGTAGCAGAAGCCGGCGTCGGTACTATCGCCGCCGGTGTGGCCAAGGCCTATGCCGACTTGATCACCATCTCCGGCTACGATGGCGGCACCGGCGCATCGCCGCTGACCTCCATCAAGTACGCTGGCGCGCCATGGGAACTGGGGCTTGCCGAAACTCACCAAACCCTGCGTGGCAACGACCTGCGCGGCAAGGTTCGGGTGCAAACCGACGGTGGCCTGAAAACCGGCCTCGACGTGATCAAGGCCGCAATCCTCGGCGCTGAAAGCTTCGGCTTCGGCACCGCACCGATGATCGCCCTGGGCTGTAAATACCTGCGCATCTGCCACCTGAACAACTGCGCCACCGGCGTCGCTACCCAGAATGAGAAGCTGCGCAAGGATCACTACATCGGCACCGTCGACATGGTGGTGAATTTCTTCACCTACGTCGCCGAAGAAACCCGTGAGTGGTTGGCTAAGCTGGGCGTGCGCACTCTCGAAGAGCTGATCGGCCGTACTGATCTGTTGGAAATCCTCGAAGGCCAGACCGCCAAGCAGCAACACCTGGACCTGACGCCGCTGTTGGGCAGCGATCACATTCCGGCCGACAAACCACAGTTCTGCCAGGTGGAACGCAACCCGCCGTTCGACAAAGGCCTGTTGGCCGAGAAGATGGTCGAGATGGCTACTTCGTCGATCAACGATGCCAGCGGCGGCGAATTTGTCCTGGATATCTGCAACTGTGACCGTTCCATCGGTGCGCGGATCTCCGGTGAAATCGCCCGTAAACACGGCAACCAGGGCATGGCCAAGGCGCCGATCACCTTCCGCTTCAAAGGCACCGCTGGCCAGAGCTTCGGCGTTTGGAACGCCGGCGGCCTGAACATGTACCTGGAAGGCGACGCCAACGACTACGTGGGCAAGGGCATGACCGGCGGTAAGCTGGTGATCGTTCCGCCGGTGGGCAGCGTCTACAAGACGCAGGACAGTGCCATCATCGGTAACACCTGCCTGTATGGCGCGACCGGCGGCAAACTGTTCGCAGCGGGTACTGCCGGCGAGCGATTCGCGGTGCGTAACTCCGGTGCTCACACCGTGGTGGAAGGCACTGGCGATCACTGCTGCGAGTACATGACCGGTGGTTTTGTCGCCGTTCTGGGCAAGACCGGCTACAACTTCGGTTCGGGCATGACCGGCGGTTTCGCCTACGTGTTGGACCAGGACAACACCTTCGTCGACAAGGTCAACCACGAACTGGTGGACATCCAGCGGATCAGCGGCGAAGCGATGGAATCCTATCGCAACCACTTGCAGCATGTGCTGGACGAATACGTCGAGGAAACCAACAGCGAATGGGGCCGTAACCTCGCTGAAAACCTTGATGACTACCTGCGTCGTTTCTGGCTGGTCAAGCCCAAGGCTGCCAACCTGAAATCGTTGCTTTCCAGCACCCGTGCCAACCCGCAGTGATATGCGCCTGAAGAGTTTGATGAGGTTTTAACATGGCTGAACGTCTGAATAACGACTTCCAGTTCATCGATGTCGGGCGCAAAGATCCGAAGAAGAAACTGTTGCGTCAACGCAAGAAAGAGTTCGTGGAAATCTACGAACCCTTCAAACCCCAGCACTCGGCCGACCAGGCCCACCGCTGCCTGGGTTGCGGTAACCCGTATTGCGAATGGAAGTGCCCTGTGCACAACTTCATTCCCAACTGGCTCAAATTGGTGGCTGAGGGCAACATCCTCGCCGCCGCCGAGCTGTCCCACCAGACCAACACCTTGCCGGAAGTCTGCGGCCGGGTGTGCCCACAGGATCGTCTGTGCGAGGGTGCCTGCACCCTCAACGACGGTTTTGGGGCGGTGACCATCGGTTCGGTGGAGAAGTACATCACCGACACCGCGTTCGCCATGGGCTGGCGCCCGGACATGTCCAAGGTCAAACCCACCGGCAAACGTGTGGCGATCATCGGTGCCGGGCCTGCGGGGTTGGGCTGTGCCGATGTACTGGTGCGTGGCGGCGTGACTCCGGTGGTGTTCGATAAGAACCCGGAAATCGGTGGCCTGCTGACCTTTGGCATCCCTGAATTCAAGCTGGAAAAGACCGTGCTGAGCCACCGTCGCGAAGTGTTCACCGGCATGGGCATCGAGTTCCGTCTCAACACCGAGATCGGCAAAGACGTGACCATGGAGCAACTGCTCGAAGAATACGATGCCGTGTTCATGGGCATGGGCACCTACACCTACATGAAGGGCGGCTTTGCCGGTGAGGACCTGCCGGGCGTCTACGACGCTTTGGACTTCCTGATCGCCAACGTCAACCGCAACCTGGGCTTTGAAAAGTCGCCGGAAGACTTCGTCGACATGAAAGGCAAAAAGGTCGTGGTACTGGGCGGTGGCGACACGGCGATGGACTGCAACCGTACCTCGATTCGCCAGGGCGCCAAGTCGGTGACCTGTGCTTATCGTCGTGACGAAGCCAACATGCCGGGCTCGCGCAAAGAGGTGAAGAACGCCAAGGAAGAAGGCGTGAAATTCCTCTACAACCGCCAGCCGATCGCCATTGTGGGTGAAGATCGCGTCGAAGGCGTGAAAGTGGTCGAGACTCGTCTCGGCGAACCGGATGCCCGTGGCCGTCGCAGCCCCGAGCCGATCCCGGGTTCCGAAGAGATCATCCCGGCTGACGCCGTGGTCATCGCCTTCGGCTTCCGTCCAAGCCCGGCGTCTTGGTTTGAGCAGTTCAGCATCCAGACCGACAGCCAGGGCCGCGTCGTGGCTCCGGAACAAGCCCAGTACAAACACCAGACCAGCAACCCGAAAATCTTCGCCGGTGGCGATATGGTTCGCGGTTCTGACCTGGTGGTGACGGCGATCTTCGAAGGCCGCACTGCCGCTGAAGGGATCCTGGATTACCTGGGCGTCTGACGACGCCAGCTGCAAGTTTCAAGCTATTAGCTGCAAGCTCAAAGCCACGGTGCTTGCGGCTTGCAGCTTATAACTTGCAGCTGTTCCTCTGCGACTAATTGACCCGATAGACAAAAGGCACGGCGCATACCGTGCCTTTTACGTCGCGCTCTGAGAAAATGCCCGCACTTTTTATGCGGATGCCGACATGACTGCCCTCAAGAACGACCGTTTCCTTCGTGCCCTGCTCAAGCAACCTGTTGACGTCACCCCTGTGTGGATGATGCGTCAAGCCGGTCGCTACCTGCCGGAGTACCGCGCCAGCCGCGCCAAAGCCGGCGACTTCATGAGCCTGTGCATGAACCCGGAGTTCGCCTGCGAAGTCACCATGCAGCCGCTGGACCGTTATCCACAACTGGATGCGGCCATCCTCTTCTCCGATATCCTGACCATCCCTGACGCCATGGGCCAAGGCCTGTACTTTGAAACCGGCGAAGGCCCGCGTTTCAAGAAAGTCGTCAGCACCCTGGCCGACATCGAAGCCCTGCCGATCCCCGATCCTCACAAGGACCTGGGCTACGTCATGGACGCGGTCAGCACCATTCGCCGTGAGCTGAACGGCCGCGTGCCGCTGATCGGCTTCTCCGGCAGCCCGTGGACCCTGGCCACCTACATGGTCGAAGGCGGCTCGTCGAAAGACTTCCGCAAGACCAAGGCCATGCTCTACGACAACCCGCAAGCTATGCATCTGTTGCTGGACAAGCTGGCTCAGTCGGTCACCTCCTACCTCAACGCCCAGATCATGGCAGGCGCCCAAGCGGTGCAGATCTTTGACACATGGGGTGGCAACCTGTCGGCGGCGGCGTACCAGGAGTTCTCCCTGGCCTATATGCGCAAAATCGTCAGCGGCCTGATCCGCGAACATGAAGGTCGCAAGGTGCCGGTGATCCTGTTCACCAAGGGCGGCGGCCTGTGGCTGGAAAGCATCGCTGATGTTGGCGCGGACGCACTGGGCCTGGACTGGACCTGTGACATCGGCGAAGCCCGCCGTCGCGTGGGCGGCCAAGTGGCGCTGCAAGGCAACATGGACCCGACTGTGCTGTACGCCAAGCCGGAAGCGATCCGCACCGAAGTTGGCCGCATCCTCGCCAGCTACGGCAAAGGCAGCGGCCATGTGTTCAACCTTGGTCACGGGATTACGCCGGAAGTTGACCCGGAGCACGCTGGCGCATTCATGCGGGCGGTGCATGAGTTGTCGGCGCAATATCACGAGTAACCAGGTTGCGATAACAAATAACGCCCGGCCTGTGCCGGGCGTTTTGCATTAAGTTTCAATTCAGGCACGGTGTTTATGCTGACCCCATCGAAACCCAAATTGGATCACTCCCATGAAAACCCGTTACTTAGCTCTCCTGTTGGCCCCCTTGTTTAGCACCGCTGCCCTGGCGGGTGCTGGTTACACTGGCCCCGGTGCGCAATCGGTGGTCACTGTTGCTGGCGCCCAAGCTGCATCCGACGATACGCCTGTGGTATTGCAAGGTCATATCGTCAGTCGCCTCAAAGACCACGAGAAGTACGAGTTCAAGGACACCACCGGTACCATTGCTGTGGAAATCGATGATGAGGACCTGCCACCCGTTCCCTTCAATGAGAAGACCCAAGTCAAGCTGACCGGTGAGGTCGACAAGGGCCTGATGAGCCGTGAGATCGATGTTGACCGTGTGGAAATTATCAACTGACCACTGACACACATCTCCACAGGGCCGCTTAGCGGCCCTTTTCGTTTTTTGCCGGCAGTTTGCTCAGGTGCAATGCCACCAGCAAAGCAATCACCAGTAGGCTGGTGATAAAGCCGCCGATCCCGCTCCACCCCGCGTAGTGCCAGAAAATCCCACCCGCCGTCCCGGCAATGCTCGACCCGGCGTAATAACTGAACAGGTACAACGACGAGGCCTGGCCCTTGGCTTTCAGCGCGCGCCGGCCGATCCAGCTGCTGGCCACCGAGTGGGCGCCGAAGAAACCAAACGTGAACATCAACATGCCGACGATCACCAGCACCAGCGGGGTAAACAGCGTCAGGGTGATGCCGGCGAGCATCAGCACGATGGTGGCCCAGAGCACCCGCCGACGGCCCAGGCGGTCGGCCAGTGAACCGATTTTTGCCGAGCTATAGATGCCCGACAGGTACACCAGCGACAGCAGGCCCACTACGGCTTGGCTCAAGTCATACGGATCTGCCAGCAAGCGATAGCCGATGTAGTTGAACATCGTCACGAACGCGCCCATCAACAGGAAGGCTTCAAGGAATAGCCACGGCAGGCCGGCGTCCTTGAAGTGCATGGTGAAGCCGTCCAGCAGGCTGCGCGGGTTCAGGGTGCTGGCGCGGAAGTTGCGCGACTCGGGGAGGATTTTCCAGAACACCGTGGCCGCGATCAGCGCCAGGGCGCCGATGATCAACATCGCCGTGTGCCAACTGACGAAGTCGATCAGTACACCAATGATCAAGCGCCCGCTCATGCCGCCAATGGCGTTGCCACCGATGTACAAGCCCATGGCCAGGCCGATGTGTTGTGGATGTATTTCTTCGCTCAGGTAGGTCATCGCCACGGCGGCCAGGCCACTTAAGGACAGGCCCACCAAAGCCCGCATCAGCAAAATACCCTCCCAAGTGGGCATCAGGCCGCTGGCGATGGTGCACAGTGCGGCGCAGAATAGCGCGGCAACCATCACTCGCTTGCGCCCAAGGGTGTCGGAAATCGGACCGGTAATCAGCAAACCAAAGGCCAGCATGCCGGTGGCTACCGAAAGAATCAGGCTGCTCTGCGCGGCATTGATGGAAAACTCGTGGGACAGCGCGGGCATCATCGGCTGCACGCAATAGAGCAAGGCGAAGGTGGCGAAGCCGCCGGAAAACAGCGCCAGCACTGTGCGCATGAACATCGGCGTGCCTTTTTCGATGTACTGCTCATTGAGCTGCGCCACCACCTCATCCAGGGCGGTGGGCGGGACTTCTTGAGCAAGTGGGGCGACAGCAGATTTCACGCGGGACCTCGGGGCGGAAAAGCAGCCAGGGCTGGCAATGGGAAAAAGAATATAGCTGCCTAATGATTCTTTCCAATATATTGTTCGACCTGTTTGATAGCTTTTACGACCTAATAGGGTTTCCATGGAATTGCGCCATCTGCGTTACTTCATTGCCGTTGCCGAAGAGCTCCATTTCGGCCGCGCGGCTCAGGTGCTGGGCATCTCGCAGCCGCCGCTGAGCCAGCAGATCCAAGCGTTGGAACAAGAGATTGGCGCTCGTTTATTTGAACGTACCAATCGCCGGGTCGAACTGAGCGAAGCGGGTCGACTGTTCCTGCAAGAGGCGCGATTGGTGCTGGCCCAGGTCGGTAAAGCGGCGGACGTGGCGCGTCGTGCGCAACTGGGGGAGTTGGGCGAACTGAAGATCGGCTTCACCTCTTCTGCGCCGTTCAACTCCAGCATCCCACAGGCAATATTCGCCTTTCGCCAGGCCTTCCCGGCGGTGCATCTGAGCTTGCAGGAAATGAGCAGTACCGAGGTGGCTGAGTCGCTGGTGGACGAGTCGATCCAGGTTGGGTTGATGCGGCCGTTGCCGTTGCCGGACTCCTTGAGCGTTGTGGAGTTGATGCGTGAGCCGCTGGTGGCTGTACTTAACGCAGGTCACCCGCTGGTGGACGGTAGCGAGCGCGGTTTGCATCTGGCGCAATTGGCAGACGAGCCTTTTGTATTTTTCCCGCGCACCTATGGCAGTGGTTTGTACGCCCAGTTACTTAACCTGGCCCGCGACGCCGGCTTCAGCCCGCACTTCGCCCAGGAAGCGGGGGAGGCCATGACCATCATCGGTTTGGTCGCCGCCGGCCTGGGCGTCTCGGTACTGCCTGCGTCCTATCAGCGCATCCGTATTGATGGCGTGGTCTACCGCACCCTGCTTGATCAGGAAGCGGTGACGGCGGTGTGGCTGGTACAGCGCAAGGGCCAGCCATCGCCCATGGCCAAGGCGTTTGTTGAGTTGCTGAGGCGTAAGGCAGTGGTGTAGCGACGATCACATCTCAAGTAACGGAACCGTCTTAGTAGTTTGTTGTGGATTTACGCAGAATCGCTTCTTTTTAAGCGAGTGACATGGATGGCACTTCTCTACCAGCCTAAAGAAGGCAGTGTGCTGATTTGTGATTTTCGGGGCTATGAAGCTCCGGAGATCATCAAGGTCAGGCCTGTCATTGTGATACGCAAGCACAGGACCAATAAGTTGTTGGTAACAGTGGTGCCCTTGAGCACCACGGAACCGCGAACGGTGCTTGAGCACCATTTTCAGTTGGAAAGCCATTTGCAAGGAGCGAGTCCGGTCTGTTGGGCGAAATGCGATATCGTCGCTACCGTTAATCTAGGCAGGCTTGATCGGATCAAGAGCAAAGATCGGCATGGAAAACGCATTTACAAAATAGCCGAACTTACCAGTGAACAATTCTTGGCAGTGAAAGCGGCGGTGCGCAGTGCGTTGGGGTTGTGATGAGTGTCAGACGTGACGAGCGGCGATATGACACCAATTGCCGATTACCTGTTTTCAGGCATACTGGCCGGGTTCCCGAAAGGGGCTTGTGAGACTCTGAGGATCCTGGGCAACCAGCCATCGTAGAGCCAGGCAGGAAGCGGCGATGACAAGCCAACCTGTTTGTGAAGAGGGCGCCGAAAGGCGCCCTTTGTCGTTTCAAGGGGCAAGTAGCAAATGCCTCAATTCTGCTTCGAAGTCCCGGTCTCCTTGAACAGCTGCGCTGCCGGGCTCGTGTTGCTGCCACTCACACCCGTCACCCCATTGGCGCGCAAGCCGGCCAGGATGTCCCGATCCAGCATGCTGATCCAACGGTTGTAGTTGCGATGGATCTTGCCGTTCTTGTAGCCCAGGTCGCGGCTGTCGCGGTAGGTGATGGCGTAGCTGGTGCGGGTGTAGCGGATATCGATTTCAGCGTGGTACTGGTTGCGTACGGTGATCTCGGCCTGGATCAGTTGCGGATCAGCGCGCTGCACGGTCCATTCGCGTTTCTCCAGGGCCGCGAGGATCGCCTGTTTGACCTTTTCGTCGCTGGCCTGGACGTTGGCCGGGATGTCGGTCTGGGTGTTGAGCACCGGCTTGCTGGTGCAGCCAGCGGCGGTCAGCAGGGCCAGGGCGATGAGGGTGGCACGTAACAGGGAAGACATTCCGTTTCTCCAATCAGTTAAAAAAGCTTACTGCCAGCGGCGAAAGATCAGCGAAGTGTTAACGCCGCCAAAGGCAAAGTTGTTGTTCATCACGTAGTCGTTGTGCATTTCGCGGAACTCGCCGCGCAGGTAATCCAGTTCGCCGCAGCGTGGGTCCACTTCATCGAGGTTGAAGGTGGGCACGTACAGGTCGTGATTCATCATTTCGATGCTGAACCAGGATTCCAGCGCACCACAGGCGCCCAGGGTGTGGCCGAGGAAACTCTTCTGCGAACTGATGGGCATGCGGCTGCCGAACAGGTTGCTGGTGGCCTGGGTTTCGGCGATATCGCCCTGTTCCGTGGCCGTGCCGTGGCCGTTCACATAGCCGATGGCGTCAGGTGCCAGGCCGGCATCTTCCAGCGCCAGTTCCATTGCCCGGCGCATGGTGACCTGTTCGGGACGGGTGGTGTGCTGGCCGTCGGCGTTGCTGCCAAAACCCACCACTTCGGCGTGGATGTGTGCACCGCGTGCCAAGGCGTGTTCCAGCTCTTCAAGTACCAGCATGCCGCCGCCTTCGCCGATCACCAGGCCGTCGCGTCCACTGTCATAAGGACGCGGGCTGGTTTGCGGAGCGTCGTTTTTCAGGCTGGTGGCGTAGAGCGCATCGAACACCATGGCTTCGGTGGGGCACAGCTCTTCGGCGCCGCCGGCGAGCATCAGCGGCAGGCGGCCGAACTTGATGGCTTCATAGGCGTAGCCGATGCCCTGGCTGCCGCTGGTGCAGGCGCTGGACGTGGGAATCAGGCGCCCGGTAAGGCCGAAAAAAATGCTGATATTCGCCGCGGTGGTGTGGGGCATCATCCGCACGTAGGAGTTGGCATTCAGCCCTTGCGCCACCGAGTTGAGCAGCATATTGCCGAAGGCCTTGATCTCATCGGTGCTGCCGGTGGATGAGCCGCAAGCCACACCCATGCGACCGTCCTTGATCGACTCGTCGCCCAGCAAACCGGCGTCCTGCAACGCCTGTTCCGCTGCCCACACCGCCAGGCGCGAGACCCGGCCCATGCTGCGCAGCTGCTTGCGAGTCCAGTGGGCCGGCACCACGAAATCATCGATCGGCCCCGCCAGCCGTGTATTCAACTCGGTAAACCGATCCCACTCATCCATGCGCCGAATACCGCTGCGCTTGGCACGAAAGTTCGCCGCGATGCTGTCCCAATCCCTACCCAGGGACGTGATGCCGGCCATGCCGGTGACGACCACACGCTTCATCAACACAGGCCTCCGTTGACGGCCAGCACCTGACGGGTGATGTAACTCGCCTCGGCCGACATCAGAAAATTCACTGCGCCGGCGACTTCTTCCGGGGTGCCCATGCGCTGGGCCGGGATCATCTTCATCAGTTCTTCCAGTGGCACGTTTTCGTCGAGCATCGCTGTGTCAATCAGCCCAGGGGCCACGCAGTTGACGGTGATCTTGCGCTTGCCCAGTTCGATGGCCAATGCCTTGGCGGCACCGATCAACCCGGCTTTCGAGGCGCTGTAGTTGACCTGGCCGCGATTGCCGATCAACCCGGAAACCGACGTGATGCAAACAATCCGCCCCGCTGCGCGTCGACGAATCATCGGCATCATCACCGGGTGCAGCACGTTATAGAAACCGTCGAGATTGGTGCGCATCACCACGTCCCAGTCGTCTTCCGACAGGGCGGGAAACGCGCCATCACGAGTCAGCCCGGCATTCAGCACGACGCCGTAGTAGGCGCCATGTTCTTCCACGTCTGCTTCCAGAGTCGCCTTGCAGCTGGCGCGATCCGATACGTCGAATTGCAGCACCCGAGCATTGCGGCCCAAGGTCTCGATTTCGTCTCGGACGGTGTCAGCCTCGGCCCGGCCGCTTCGGCAATGCAGCACAATGTCATGGCCGGCCTTTGCCAGGCGCAGGGCAATGGCGCGGCCGATGCCACGGCTGGAGCCGGTGACCAGTATGGATTCAGTCATGAAGGGACTCCTTCGGATTCAGCTAAATAAGTAGCCGCCTGTGGCGGTCGAAATACGTTCAGGCGCGCACTGGCCTGGATACCGGGCCCGGTGAGGTGGCATTCGAACACACCCATGCCGTTGTCATCTTCCAGGGAGCACAGGCCGTGGATGGTCAGTTCGCTGCCAGCCGGAAAACGCTCCACATTGCATTCAAATTTTCGGGTGCCCAAGAGAAATCCCAAGCCGACTTCATCACCGTTCTGCCGGGCGCGGCAACCGGCCCAGGCGGCGACGCTTTGCGCCATCAGTTCGACGCCAACCCAGGCGGGCAGGCTGCCGTCGTCCAGGTTGAACAGGCCGCCTGGTGTGACGGTGAGGCGGGTATGAATTTGTTCTTCATCGAACGCCAGGACCTGATCGATCAGGATCATGTCACCGGCGTGAGGCAGCAGTTCGGCGAGCGGCCAATCGATCATGGGGCGTCTCCGATAATCAGGCTGACGTTGTTGCCGCCGAAGGCGAAGGAGTTACTCATCAGGCAGCGTTTTTCCAGGGTGTCACCAGGCTCGACCCACTTTAAAGCGGGCAGCGCCGGGTCGGCCTGACCGTCCCAAATGTGAGGCGGCAAGGCGCGGGCGGTGTTCTCGGCGCACAGGCTCAGCCAGCAGAACGCTGCTTCCAGCGCACCCGCGGCGCCCAGGGTATGGCCGCTCATGGGTTTGGTCGAGGAACAGGCCACCCCAAAGGGGAACAGGCTGGCCACGGCCAGGCTTTCCATGGCGTCGTTATGCTGGGTCGCGGTGCCGTGCAGGTTCAGGTAGCCGATCTGCTTGGGTTGCAGTTTCGCGCTGGCCAAGGCCTTGCTCATCGCCTGCAGCGCACCTTTGCCGGTGGGCTCCGGTGCGGAAATATGGTGGGCATCGCAACTGGCGCCGCTGCCCAGCAGGGCGATGGGCGCCGGGGTCTTGCTCATCAGGAACAGCACCGCCGCCTCACCGATGTTGATGCCATTGCGGTTCACCGAGAACGGATTGCAGCGCTGCGCCGACACCGCTTCCAGGGATGAAAAACCATTGAGGGTCAGCTTGCACAGGCTGTCGACGCCACCGCACAACACCGCATCGCACATGCCCAGGTCCAGCAGGCGCTGGGCACTCATCAATGCGCGGGCGCTGGAAGTGCAGGCGGTAGAAATGACGTAGGCCGGGCCGCTCAGTTGCAGCCAGTCCGTGAGGAAGTTGGCCGGGGCGCTGAGTTCCTGTTGCTGGTAGTCGTAGTCGCTGGGGAACTGCTTGTCCCGCAGGTAATGAGCGATGCCGTGGCTGGCTTCGTCGATACCCGAAGTGCTGGTGCCGAGAACGATGCCGATGCGCGCCGCACCAAAAGTCTCGATCGCCTGTTGGATCTCATCAAAGATCTGCAACGCGGCTTCCAGCAGCAGTTGGTTATTACGGCTGCTCTGCTGGCCCAGTTCTGGTGGGATCGTCGCCAGTTCACCGTGTACGCCGGCCACCGGCAGTATGCGCTCGGGCACCCAGCCACTTTCCGCGCGCATGCCGGAGCAGTCTGCGGCAAACAGGTTGCGGCTGACTTCACCCTTGCCACGGCCCAAGGCGCAGATCACGCCGAGGGCATTGAGGTAGGCGGTCATGGGGCAGCCTCCAGCGGGGTGATGTGGTAGTTCAGGTCCTGGCCGGGCAGGTTCACGGTGAACACCTGAGGCGATTGGTAAATGATCTGCCAATGGGGCTTGAGCACCCTGATATCGTCGAACTCACGGGCGCCAGGATAGTTGCCGGGCACTTCATTTGCCGGGGTCAGGGCAAACAGCAACGCGGCAAACAACTCCCGCGCCTGAGGGTTGGGCGGCAGCAAACCGTCCGCCTGCCAGGCGCCGTCGATCAGCTTTTGCCGGGCCTGGGGAATGCCCAGCGGGTCCATCATCGACCAGCGAATCGCGCCGTCTTCACGCTGGATCACCAGCAGCCAATCCTGACGCTGGCCGTTCTGCTCGCGCTCTACATGCAATTGCAGGGGCAAGGTCAGGGTCGGATTCTTCGCCGGCAACGGCGGCTGGCTGGCGCAAGCGCTCAGCAATAAAACACAGCCCATCAGCAGCGCACGGATCATTGCTCGGGGCCCGCGAGGGGTTTGCGCGCGACCACGTTAACCAGGGTTTCTTCCCGCTCGCCGAACGGCTTGGCCCGGCGCAGTCCCCAGCGTTCCAGCAAGCCGAAATCCGTGGAGCGGCTCCACCACAGGTACGGATAGGAAACGTTTTTCAGCTCGAACTCGAAGCCCTGTTCGCGAATCATCTCCAGGTACTCGGCAGCGCTTTTCTGCACATGCATCGGATGGCGGAACAGCCAGCGAATGACCCACGTGTCGATGTACGCTTCGGTGGACTCGGCAAACAGCAAATAACCGCCGGGCTTGAGCACTCGATAGAACTCGCTCAGTGCGCGCTGCTGCTCCACCAGGTGATGGAAAGTCTGGTGACAGAACAGAATATCGACACTGGCATCGGCCACATCCAGCGTTGCGCAGTCGCTGCCGATCAACTCGATGGCGAGGCCCTGGCGCGTCGCTTCAGCACGGCTCAAGTCCAGGCTGTGGGGATCAGCGTCCAGACCGATCAGGCGCTCGGGGGCGAACACTTGCTGCAAATACTGGAACGACTTGCCCTGGCCACAACCGGCATCCAGCAGCACCGGCGCAACCGGCAACGGGTCGCTGAACAAACTGCGCAGGTCGTTGATTGCTACCCGCAGCACATGGTGCTGCCAGGTGTGGCTACGCAGGAACCAGAAGCCGAACCTGGTTTCCTCGACGTAGTTTTTGCTCAGGTATTGGCTGCTCATACCCCATCTCCCGCGCAGATTTGCGAGAGCATCCGCAGCCGGCGCTTGGGCTCGCTGACAAACGGGTTGCGCTCATCCCAGGCATATCCGGCGAGGATCGAACTGATCATCCGACGAATGTCCGGTGAGCTGGTGGGATGGAAAATCACATCCTGGAACGTTCCCGCGTACCAGCCCTCGACGTAGCAACGGAAGGTGTCGACTCCACGCTTCAACGGCTCGGCAAACTCGCTTTGCCAGTCGACCGTTTCGCCTTGCAATTGTCGGTGCAGCAAACCGGCGGCCATGCTCGCCGACCGCATGGCGATGGTCACGCCGGAGGAAAATACCGGGTCGAGGAATTCCGCCGCGTTACCCAGCAAAGCAAAGCCTGGACCATGCAAGGCTTTGACGTTGGCCGAATAGCCGCCGATGGTCCTGGCCTCGGTATCCCACACCGCGTTTTTCAGCACTGTGGACAGGCTTGGGGTTTCGTCGATAAAGCTGCGCAAGCAAGCGTCGAGGTCTGCATCGCGGCCGTCGAAATGCTCCTTGGCCGCCACCACGCCTACCGAGCAACGGCCGTTGCTGAACGGGATGGTCCAGAACCAGATATCGCGCTTGGTCGGGTGTGTGGTGACGAGGATCTTGCTGCGGTCGAAGCCCGGATGTTCGATACGGTCCTCGACATGGGTAAATACCGCCTGGCGTAACGGGAAGTTCGACGGCGCCTCCAGGTCCAACAGGCGCGGCAGGACGCGGCCGTAACCGCTGGCGTCCAGTACGAAACAGGCCTTGAGGTGGTACTCGCTGCCGTTCTCCCGGCGTATGTGCAGGTAACGGTTGCCTGCGGCAAAGTCGACGCCGACGAGGGTCTGGCCGTAACGAATTTCCACGCCCTGCAACGCCGCTTGATCCGCCAGCAGCTTGTCGAACTCGCCGCGCTGCACCTGGAAGGTGGTGGGTTTGCCGTTGCTGAAGGTGTCGCCAAAATCAAAGGCGCTGTAGCGCTCGCCCCAGGCAAACGCGGCACCGGTTTTCACCTGGAAACCGGCAGCGTTGACCGCGTCGAGCATGCCAGCTTCTTCGATAAAGTCGATGCAGTGGGACAACAGGCTTTCGCCGATGGAAAAGCGCGGGAAGTGCTGGCGCTCGATGATCAACACATCATGCCCGTTACGTTTAAGCAGAGCGGCAGCAATGGCGCCGGACGGACCGGCACCAATCACCACCACCTGGCGACGTTCCATTTCAACTGTGGACACTGTGGCTCCTTGCCGGTTGGGCAATCATCAAATTCAATTCAAAGGTGTTGGTGGTCATCATTGCGCATGTTCCTGACGCCCGGCCCACGGCGCCAGCATAAAACTGAACGCCAGGCCCAGGCTTACCGACAGGCCGAAGTTACTCACCGCTGGCGTGCTGGAAATCGCCAGCAGGCCGAATGACAGCCACGTGGTGACGGCCGCCAACAGCGTGCCCAACAGGCTCACGGCGGCGCCGCCGATCTGCTCGCGCATCAGGATCGCGTAGTCGACGCTGATGGCGGTCACCAGCAGCAGGCCAAACAGGCTGAACAGGGTCAGCGGTTGCCCCAGCCAACCGAGGCTGGCCAGGCTGCACAGCGCAGCGAGCAGCGGCAGGGCAACAATGCGCAAGGCGCCACCGAAGCCGAAAGGCAGGATCAGCAGCAACACGATCAGCACGCAGGACATCAATTTCAATTCGGCAGCGCTGATTTGAGTGGCGGCGAAAACCTGGTTCAAGTCGTCGAGGCGGTCCACCAGTTGCACGCCGGGTAAGTCCAGGGCCTGCACCCGCAGCAACGCCGAGTTGTTCAGGCCTTGCAGGCTGACCATGGCTGCCACGCCATCGTCGGTTGCACCGAGCCACAGCGTACGCCAGGGCTGCGCCAGAGGGCCGATCAGCGCCGCGTCGATGTCTTCGGTGGGCAGGGCTTGCAGTTGCGCCAGTTCCGCTTGCAGGGCGCTGGCCGGTACGCCTAGGTCCAGCAGCGGTTGCCAGAATTGCGGCAGCTTGTTCAGGGCTTCGCGCACTTGTTGTTGCTCGCTTGGCTGGTTGACCAACTGATTGAGCGCCAGATAACCCTGAAGCTTATCCATGTTCACCAGTTGATCCAGACGCTGGCTCAGCGCCGTCTGACGCTCCAGCAGTTGCTGCTGATTGTTCGCACGCACCAGGAAGAATTGGCTGGTGGGTTGATAGCCGGTAATCCGCGCAATGGCCTGGGCTTCCTCCAGTAATTGCGGCGGCGCGCCGATCCATTGGCGAATATCGTTTTTGCTGTTCAGCTGCCATAAACCACCGGCGCAAAACAGCAACACCAACACCAGCAACACCGGGCTCGGCAGGCGCTTGAGCAACGACTCACGCACCCCCAGCAGAAACTCGGCAATTCGCAGCGGCCACTGGGCCGGGCGCAGATCCATGCCCTTGAGCAAGGCCGGCAACAGGCACACCGCCGACAGGTACGCACCCACCAGCCCAGCGGCGGAGAACACGGCGATCTGGGTCAGGGCCGGGAATGGCGTCCAGGCCAGCGCCAGGTAACCGATGCAACTGGTGGCCAGGCTCAGGCTCAAACCCGGCAAGGTCAGGCGCAACGCTGGCCAACTGCGCCAGGGTTGCAGGCTCCAGCTCTTGGACAGGTAATGCAGCGGGTAATCCACCGCCACGCCAATCAGGCTCGACCCCAGCACCAGGGTCATCACATGCATATGGCCGAACAGCGCGACACAGGCCACCGCACCAAACAGCATGCCCACCAGCACCGGTACAAACGCCAACAATACCCGCCAGCGGCGGAACGCCAGCAGCAACAGCAAAAGGATGCCAACGGTGGCGCCGCCGCCGACCCAGGTCATCTCCCGGGTTGCCTGCTGCTGACCATTGGCCGCGTACAGCAGGCCGCTGGCAGCAAGCAATTGCACGCCTTGCTTACTGGCCTGTTCGCGGCTGGATTGGAGCAAGTCGGCCACTTGAAGCGGCAACTTCATGTCGAAGGCATTGCCGTTGGTGCGCGCCCGCAGCAGCACCCAGCTTTTGCCGTCGGCATCGGCGATCAACGCGCCGCTGCCAATATCCAACTGTACCGAACCGTGTTGCGGCTGGCTGTTCTGGATGCGTCCGGTGAGGCCGAGCCAATCGTCCTGGCTCGGCACCAGGCTGAAACCGGTAAAGGGATCGAACAGCGCCTGCACCCGTTGCTGAATAAAGGCGTGTGGCTGCTCGATCAGTTGCTCGCGGTCCTTGGCCGAGAGCATCGCCAGGCGCCCTTGCAGCAACTGCTGACGCAAGGCCGGCAGATCTGCCTGGAGGTTCCATTGGACCTTTTCAAACAGGCTGCTGGCTTGCCAACGCGCGCCCAGTTGTTGGGCCATGGCCACCGCCTGCTGGCGGTCGGCATGGCCCACCAGCACCAGCATTTCGCGGTTCAGTGGCTCCTGCATGCGTTGTTCGGCGCGCAGCTCCAATGCATCCGGCGCGGTGCCGGGCACCAGTTCCATGAGGTTGGCCGACAGTGGCGCACCCTGGCGCCATTGCCAGCCGGCCAGGGCCAACACGGCCACCAGCAGGATCAGGAACAGGCGCGGTAGCCAGCGCTCACTGGGCAAAGTCGTGTTGCTCCGCGTCGCTCAAAGATTGCGTGCTGGTGCTGTCCTGCATGCGCAGTACGGTGCTGTCGCCCTGGGTTTCCAGTAGTTCGATTTTTTGCACCAGGTCGCCGCCGTCGATATTGATCTGGGTGAATACCTGCTTGAGCAATAACGAGCGCGGAATCAGCGTTAGCTTCCACTGTGTGGCCTCGCCTTGCAGTTGCAACTCGAAGTCGCGCTGCAAGCCGCTGCTGTCGCCCTGTAACACGGCGAGGAACAAACGATTCTGCTCGGCCCCGGCGCTCTTGTTGGGCAGCGGCTGCCAGCCGTTGGCATCGCGCCTGGCAATGCCTTGGGCGCTGATGCGGTAGTCCTGTTGCAGAGGGGTTTTCAGCAGCCAAAGCAAACCGTGGTCCTTGGCCAGAACAAAGGAGCCCTTGCTGGTCAGAGGCTGTGGCAGGGCGCGCAGGTGTTTTTCCTGGAGGAAGTTGCCGTGGATCACAGAGGGCTTTGCCAGTTGATCGCTGAGCTGTTGCAGGTCGAAGGCGTGGGCCAAGCCAGGAATCCCCAACAGCACACACACCACCACTCCTGCAGGAGCGAGCTTGCTCGCGAAAAACGCCAAGGCACCGCGTTTAAACAGGATGCCAGCGTTATCGTTGACGACCTTCGCGAGCAAGCTCGCTCCTACAGAAAACGGAGAGATCATTTCAGGGCCCTTTCGACGGCTTCGACAAACACTGTCGGCGACGCCAGTTGCATCTCGCGACTGGCAATCTCCACTGCCACTTGCACGGTGCTGGCGCGGGTCAGGCGTTCGCCGGTGGTGACGTCGCTGATCAGGTAATTGACCTTCAAGCGGCTCTCCCACTCCACCAGGCTGGCGCGCACATTGATGGTCTGGCCAAAGGTGGCGCCGCGTACATAGCGCAGCTGCATATCGATTACCGGCCAAGCGTAGCCCGACTCAAGCATGGCCGTGTAGTTGTGGCCGATCTTGTCCAGCAAGGCGCAGCGGGCGACTTCCAGGTATTTGACGTAATGGCCGTGCCAGACCACGTTCATGGTGTCGATGTCGAAAAACGGCACGAGGATTTCGGTGTCGCTGTGCAATACGCCCTGGCTACGCATGCAGCCTCCAGTGTTGCTCGGCGATGCGTTGTAGGCACAGGCGCAGTTCACCTTCTAGGGCGCGGTCTTCGATCACGGGCGGGAAATCCTTGGCAAGTTCTTCATGCATGGCGGCCAGCGCTGGTGGTAGCGGCCGGGCATCTTCGGCCTGGGCCCGCAGCCACACGCCCTGGTTGGCGGCGAGCAAGGTGGCGGCGGCGACCTGTTCGGTCAGCTCCAACACACGGATGGCATCGCGGGCGGCGATGGTGCCCATGCTCACCTTGTCCTGGTTGTGGCACTCGGTGGAACGCGAGAACACGCTGGCAGGCATGGTGTTTTTCAGCGCTTCGGCGGTCCAGGCGCTGGTGCCAATCTGCACGGCCTTGAAACCATGGTTGATCATCGCGCGGTCAGCAGGGGCACCGGACAGATTGCTCGGCAGACCATGGTTGTAACGCACGTCTACCAGCAGCGCGAGCTGACGGTCCAGCAGGTCGGCGACGTTGGCGACCAGTGTCTTGAGGCTGTCCATGGCAAAGGCGATATGCCCGCCATAGAAATGCCCGCCGTGCAGCACGCGTTCGGCTTCGGCGTCGATGATCGGGTTGTCGTTGGCGCTGTTGAGTTCGATCTCGATAAATGAGCGCAGCCAGTTCAGGCTGTCGGCCAGCACGCCCAAAACGTGGGGTGCGCAGCGCAGGGAATAGCGGTCTTGCAAGCGGTGCAACGGCGCGGTTGGCGCGTCGATGGCCAGGTCCTTGCGCAACCAGGCGGCGACTTGCATTTGGCCGGGGTGCGGCTTGGCGGCGAACAGGCGTTCGTCGAAGTGCTCCGGGTTGCCTTGCAGCGCCACCACGTTCAGCGCGGTGATGCGCGTGGCCAGTTGCAGCAGGTAATCGGCGCGGGCGAAGGCCAGGCAGGCGAGGCCGGTCATGACTGCCGTGCCGTTCATCAATGCCAGGGCTTCTTTGGGGCGCAGCACCAGCGGCTCCCAGCCCAGTTCGCGGTGTACATCGGCAGCCTGGCGGCGCTCGCCACGGAACATCACTTCACGCTCGCCGGACAAGGTCGCGGCGACGTAGGACAGCGGTGTCAGATCACCGCTGGCGCCCACCGAACCTTCTTCCGGAATCAGTGGCAGCACGTCGTGTTCGAGAAAGGCGTGTAGACGTTCCAGCAGCTCGACGCGCACCCCGGAAACGCCGTGGCACAGCGACTGCAAACGCGCCGCCAGCACCGCACGGGTTGCTTGCGCATCCAGCAACTTGCCCAGGCCACAGCCGTGGAAGGTGTAGAGGTGACGGGGCAGCGCTTCGACATGCTCCAGCGGCACCGCTACCACGCAGGAATCGCCGTAGCCGGTGGTGACGCCGTAGATCACGCCTTCCTTGTCCAGCAGGGAGTCGAGGAACTGCGCGCCTTTGGCGATGCGCTGGCGGTACTCGGCATCGTCTTGCAGGCGAGTCGGCGCCTGACGGTTGGCGAGGGCCAGCACGTCTTCGATGCGCAAAGGGAGTTCGCCGAAGGTTACCGGCTCAAGATGCGTCGTCATCGGTCTTCCAGAAAGGGTAAAAGTTGAACCATTGTTGGGGCGCTTCCAGGCAGAACTGGCCCAGGCGTTCGGCGTACCGGGCGGTCCATAACGCGATCACCTGCTGGCGGTCGCTGCGTTTCCATTCGATCAGTTGGGCGAAGGGCTCGATGATCAAGCGATAGCGCCCCTGGTGTTTCAGGCACATCAGCAGGTTGACCGGGCATTTCAGCAATCCGGCCAACAGCCACGGGCCCTGGGGGAAGGCGGCGTTATGGCCGAGGAAATCCACCCGCGCCGTGCGCCCGCCATGCAGCGGCACACGGTCGCCAGCAATCGCCAGCCACTCGCCGTCGTCCAGGCGCTGGCTGAGTAGGAGCATGATCGCCGGGTCCAGCTCGCTGACCTGGATCAGCCGCAGATTGGTCGCCCCGGCTTCGCCCAGCAGGCGGTTGAAACGCTCGGCGTGCTTGGTGTGCACCAGCACGTTCATGGTGACTTTTTCGCCCAGTTCGGCGAGGGCCCGGCACACTTCCAGGTTGCCCAGATGCGCGCCCACCAACATCTGCCCGCGTTCGCCGCGTAGTTGTTGGCGCAGTTGGGCCGGGTCGATGATCTCGATCTGTTCCAGGCGCAGCTTGCCGTTCCATACGTCGAGCTTGTCCAGCAAGGCGTCGGCGAAGGCCATGAACTGGCCGAATACCCGTCGACGCGTGGGGCGCAAGTCGTCACGCCCGCTCCAGTCGGCCAGGCGCTGCTGGTATTGCCAGGCGCTCTGGCGGGCGGTGCGGCCGAACAGGAAGAAGTACAGGACTATACCGTAGAGAGCCGGAGCCAATGCTCGGCGCCCGAGTACCTTGGCGCCGAACGCGGTGAGTTTCATCAGCCAGAAACTGCCGCGCTCTTCACGGTCGGCCCAGTGTTTGCTGCCCTGGGTCATGCCTGCCACCGCCGCCATAGGATCATCGGCGCGCGCACCAGCATGCCGAAGAACAACCGGGTGTGCATGGACGAAATCAGGGCGTTGTCGTGGAACATGCGAAAGTGCGACAGACCATCGGCGGGGTAGTGCACTTTGGTGGGCAGCCAGCGCATTGGCTGGTTGCGCCATGACAGGCGCACCAGGATATCGGAGTCGAAATCCATGCGCTTGCCGATCCTGGCCGAGTCCATCAGCGCCAGCACCGGCGCCAGCGGGTACACGCGAAAGCCACACATCGAGTCGCGAATCTCCAGCGACAGGCTGTTGATCCACACCCACACATGGGTCAGGTAGCGGCCGTACAGACGGCCCTTGGGTACGCTGTCGTCGTATTCGGGGTAGCCACAGATCAGCGCGCGCGGGTGGGTGCGCGAGGCGTCGAGAAAGGTGCCGACTTCCCGCAGGTCATGCTGGCCGTCGGCGTCTACTTGCAGCGCATGGGTGAAGCCCAGGCGCGCCGCCTCACGGAAGCCGATCATCACCGCGCCGCCCTTGCCTTGATTGGCGGGCAAGGTGACCAGGGAGACATTGTCGAGGGTCGCCAACTGCGCCAGCACGGCAGCGCAGGCCGGGCTGCTGCCATCGTCCACCAGCAGGCACGGCAGGCCGCTGGCTAGCAGGGTACGGACCACGGCGGGCACGGCGGCTTCATGGTTGTAGACCGGGATCAGGGCGCAGGGGTTATGCAAGGTCGGGCTCCAGGAGAATTCGGCCACTGGAGCAGGCGGCGGTGTCATTGCGGTAGGTAAAGTACAACTTGCCGCGTTGCTGATCGAAGCGCAGGTGCAGTTCGATCCGGTCATCAGGCCGGACCAGTTGCTGGAACTTGAGCACTTCCATCCCGACGAATTTTTTTGGCAGGTCGAGCAATTGCTGGCCCAGGCTCAGGGCCCAATCTACCTGGACAACGCCTGGCAGCACCGGGGTTTGCGGGAAGTGGCCGCTGAAGTAGGCCAAGTCCGGCGGGATCGCCAGTTGCAGGGTCCACTCACCGTCGGTTTCGACTTTTTCCAGTACTTGCGGTGTCTTGGGCCGGGGTGCCAGCAGCAAGGTTTCCACATCGGCCTGGGGCAACTTGCCCTGGGAGTTGAACGGTAATTGCCGCAGCAACCGCCAGCGGCGCGGCAGGGCCAGGGCTTCGCAGTGTTGGCTCAGGTGCTGGCGCAGGGTTTGGGTGACGGTGCGCCGGCCTTGATTGCGCAAGGCATGCAGCCCTTGTGCGCTGAGCACCACCAGGGCGCCGAGGGAGGCGCGGTTTTCCTGGACCACGCCCAGGCGGGTTTCAGTCACCCAGGGGTGGTCCATCAACGCCTGTTCCAGCATCGGCAGGGAGATACGTTTTTCTTCCAGCTTGACGATCCGGTCCAGGCGGCCCAGCAGTTCGAAGCGGCCGTCGGCGTGGATCCTCGCGGCGTCGGCGGTGTGTTCGATATGGCCGGCTGGCAGGTATGGCGAGGCGATGCGCAAGGCGCCGTTGGCATCTTGGCTCAACTGCACATCGGTAAACGGCTGCCACAGGGTTTGACCCTGGCGCCAGGCGATGCCGCCGGTTTCCGAGCTACCGAGGATTTCCGTTGGCCATTGCTGCAAGCGTTGTTGCAGGATGCTGGCCGCATCAAAAGGCAGGGCTCCGCCGGAGGAGAAAACCCGCTTGACCGCGCTCAAGGCCGGCCAGTCGAGGTTATCGCCCATGCGCTTGAGCAACGCCGGGCTGGCGACCCAGGCAAAGTGCGGATGCTGGCGGCTGACCCGCTGCAAGTCTTCCGGGAATGCCAACTGTTGACGCACGAAGGTTCGCCCGGCGCACAGCGGCCACAACACTCGGAACAGTAAACCGTAGATGTGCTGGGTGGCGACGCTGGCGATGATGCAGGCCTCGCCCAAGCCGGCACCCCAGAGGGATTCCAGCGCCTGGACCTCATTGGTCAGTTGGCGCAGGGTTTTGTTGATGCGCTTGGGCTCGCCGCTGGAGCCGGAGGTACACAAGCTCAGGCTGCACGTGTCCAGGTCCAGTGCAGCGGCGCTAAGGGGGGCTTGGTAAAGCGCGTCCAGATCCGCAGCCTCGGTCAGCCAAGCGTCGACGGCATCGGCCGAGCGTTGGCGGGTCTGGGGTTGCAGGTCGGCGGGCAGCAATACACTGACCCCGGCGCGCCAGGCTCCCAAGAGAGCAATCGCCAGCAGGCTTGCGTCTTCCAGGTGCACGGCTAAACGCTGGATGCCACGAGCTTGCAGCCCGGCAGCCAGGCTCAGGGCTTGCTCGCATAACTGTGCGTGATTCAGATCAGGCTCGGCAGTGACCGGGCGCTGGGCAACAGGCTCAAGCAGCAAGTGCTCAAGATTCAACCAATTCATACGCGGCCTCGAACCCTTTGTCGTATCAGCCATTCCACGGCAAACAACAGCCCCATCAGCCCGTAAGCGATCAGCCCGTTGTACAACGTCCACCAACTCAGCGGCGCCCACAGCGTAAGGGCAGCGGCCAGCAGGCCGTTACCCAGGAAAAATACACTCCACACCACTGTGACTTGGCGGGTATACACAATTGCGTTCTCAGGTAATTGCGGCTCGCTCATGCGTGCCAGGCGCTCGACCATCGGCGGCCCATATTTCAGGCTCAAGCCAAACAGCGCCAGCATGAAGCCGCTGACGAGGCTCGGGTACCAGCGCAACAGTTTCGGGTTGTCGAACCAGGCCAGCAACAGGCAGAACACAATCGCGACGACGGCCATCCATCGTGCGCCCGGGTTGCGTGCGCCCGTCAGCGCCCGCAGCAACCACAGGCTGGCCAACAGCAGGCCGAATTGCCACGGTGCAAAATGCTCCGTGCCGAAATACACCGCAAAAGGGTACAGCAGCCCCGCCAGCAACAGGCCAAGGCCGATCAGCCGGCTCATGCGGCCGGTTGAACCAGGCGGTAGACCGCCTCGACCACGTCGCTTACGGTACGCACGGCCTTGAACTCTTCGGCGGCTATTTTCTTGCCGGTCTGGCGCTTGATATGGTCGATCAGGTCGACCGCATCGATGCTGTCGATTTCCAGGTCCTGATACAGGTTGGCGTCCAGGGTGACGCGTTCAGGTTCCAGTTCAAACAGTTCCACCAAGGCATCGCGCAGGGTGTTGAAGATATCGTCACGAGTTTGCATGGTCCGGTCTCAAGCTGCCTGTCTGGCCGTGACGAACGCCGCGAGGCTGGCCACGTTGGTGAAGTGATTGCGAGTGTCCTTGGCGTCGGCATCAATCTTGATACCGTACTTTTTCTGGATCGCCAGGCCCAACTCCAGGGCGTCGACCGAATCCAGGCCCAGTCCTTCGCCGAACAGGGTTTGCTCGTCGCCAATGTCGTCCACGCTGATGTCTTCAAGGCCCAGGGCCTCGATGATCAGCGTTTTTATGTCGTGCTCAAGGCTGTGTTGGTCGCTCATCTTCGGCGAGCTCCTTAATAAAATACTGATGTAGGTAATCGTTGAGCTTGCGTGAAGCCTGGGGCGCGGGGCCCTGTGCGGCAAACGTCTGTGGTTCTATATCGGCACCCACCCGCAAACTGAAGTGGAAACGGCGTTTAGGGATGCGATACCAGGGTTCGGCCTTGGTCAGGGTGGTGGGGCTGACCTTGATCACCACAGGGGTGATGATTGTCGCACCCCGCAGGGCAATGGCGGCACCCCCGCGATGAAAGGCCGGCATCTGGCCCGGCGAAGTGCGGGTGCCTTCGGGAAAGATGATCAGGGTCTGGCCTTCCCGCAGGGCGCCTGCGGCGGCATCGAGCATGTCGGCGCTGCCGTCATTGCTGATGTAGCCGGCGTCGCGCACCGGCCCGCGAGTGAACGGGTTTTGCCACAGGCTTTGTTTGACCACGCAGTTGGTCTGGCGCATAAGGCCGATCAGGAACACCACGTCGATCAGCGACGGGTGGTTGGCGATGATCATCTGGCCAGGGCGGCCCAGGTTCTCGGCGCCTTCGACGCTGTAGGTGAGAATGCCCAAACGATGCATCAGGCGAATAAAGAACCAGAACAGCCAACTAATGGTGTGGCGGGCACGCCGGCGATGTTGTTGAGCGTCCCCCGGCAAGCAACTGAGCAGCGGAAACACCAACAATCGCAGGCACAGGCCGCCGACGCCAAACAGGGTAAAGCTGGCCGCCGTCGCGAACAGCCGCCAGTAATAGGCATCCCGGGGCTTGCCGGTCATCGCTTGCATTGCCAGCTCCATACTCGGTTTTTCCAGGCATGTTGGCAGGCGCCCTGTTCGGTGAGCAGGGTGCGCAGCAGGTTCAGGGCGTGGGGCCACTGAGCTTTTGTGAGAGGCGTTGTGGTGGATTGGACCGTGGCGGGCAGTAGCTCCAGCTGCCATTCGTCGCCTGGGGTCAGCAGCAGGCCGAGGGCATAAGGAAATGGCACGTCGTCGATCCAGCTGGCGTAAGCCTCAGGCGGCTGCTCTTCGGTGATCACCAGCAGAACCGCCGGTGCGCCTTCGTTGAGCAGGGCTGCGGCTTCCAGCATGCCGTGTTCCAGCCCATCGCCTGCGGCGGCGAGGGCCGTCATCTCACTGGTTTCATTGCGCAGGATCGACCACAGGCCAATCACCGCGTTGTGCACCGACAGGCTGAACTGGGTGGGCGACAAGGGTTGGTCATTGGCCAGGTCGCTGAGAATATCGAGGGTGCGCGGGGTTTCGCCGTGACGGGAAACAAACACCAGCGGCAAGTCTTGCAGGCCTTGCGCCAAGGGCCAGCCGACGCTGAAAGCCATGCGCGCCAGGCGGCTCAGGCGGCGGCGTTGCATGGCGGGCAGGAACGACACATCGGGCGCGGCATCGCTGGGGGCGAGCAACACCGGGTCCTGGCACCATGCGCGCCAGTTGTCCACGCTGTCGAGCCCGGGGGCCCAGGCGCGCCATTGGGCGATGTTGAAGTTGATCACTGAGAATATATCCCGCCCCTGCGGGCTTCCTTGTGCAGAAATTGGCCCGCAAAACCGGGACATGGCGCAATGGCCGAGTGGCGCGCATTATCCCGGTGCTGTGGGGTTCTAGCAAACGTTGGTAAAGAATTGTTCATGGGGCATTACAGATTTACTGAAAAGACTTATGAATTGTCGATGATGAGGGGGTGTCCTGACTTGTCGGACCTTTCCTTTTCGAACAGCCGTGACGCAATACGCTTAGTGTGTGATCCCGTCTGCGATGCTGTAGTGCATGGATGATCAAGGTAGCTAACGGGCGCTTTTGCCCACTACACTCGGGCATTAATTGATACATGGAGGTTTTGTCATGCGGCGTGTGGTGTTCAATCAGAAAGGCGGTGTGGGCAAGTCCAGTATTGCCTGCAACCTGGCGGCGGTCAGCGCCAGTGAAGGTTATCGAACCCTGTTGGTCGACCTCGATGCCCAAGCTAACTCGACCCAGTACCTCACCGGACTGACCGGCGAAGATATCCCCATGGGCATTGCCGATTTCTTCAAGCAAACCCTGTCCTCCGGGCCGTTTTCGAAGAAAGGCAAGGTGGATATCTACGAAACCCCTTTCGACAACCTGCACGTGATCACCGCCACGGCGGAACTGGCGGACTTGCAGCCCAAGCTTGAAGCCAAACACAAGATCAACAAGCTGCGAAAGCTGCTGGATGAGTTGAGTGAGGATTACGATCGGATCTACCTCGATACCCCGCCGGCGCTGAATTTTTATGCGGTTTCTGCGCTGATTGCCGCCGATCGCGTGCTGATCCCCTTCGATTGCGACAGCTTCTCCCGTCAGGCGCTGTATGGTCTTCTGGCAGAAATCGAAGAGTTGAAGGAAGACCACAACGAAGGCCTTGAGGTGGAAGGGATTGTGGTCAACCAGTTCCAGGCTCGGGCGAGCCTGCCGCAGCAGATGCTGGATGAGTTGATTGCCGAAGGCTTGCCAGTATTGCCGGTGTACTTGGGCAGCTCGGTACGCATGCGTGAGTCTCATCAGGCGAATATGCCGCTGATCCACCTGGACCCACGGCATAAGCTGACGCAGCAGTTTGTGGCGTTGCATAACCTGCTGGAAAACGCCTGATCGCGCAGACGACATAAAACAGTGTGGGAGGTTGCTTGCCTGCTCACCGCGGGCAAGTCGAAGCGTCGCACCGCCGGCTCCCACACTGACCGAGCAGGGTTTGAAATAGGGCTACACGCCCTGACTGCGCAACCAACTCATCAACTGCGGCAACGGAAACGCTCCGCTCTGACGCGCCACTTCCCGACCATTTTTGAACAAAATCAAACTGGGAATCGAGCGAATACCCAGCTGAGCGCAAAGCTGCTGATTGGCCTCGCTATCGAGCTTGGCCAATCGGCATTTTCCCGTCAACTGCCCGGCAGCCTGTTCAAACACCGGCGCAAACGACTTGCACGGCCCGCACCAGTCGGCCCACACATCCACCAGCAGCGGCAAATCGCCCTTGATCTGGTTGGCGTAGTCGCCCTGTTTCAGCTCAAAGGGCTTGCTCAGCAACACCGCTTGTTTGCAACGCCCGCACTTCGGCGCATCGCCCAGGCGTTCGTTGGGGATGCGGTTGAGGCCGTTGCAATGCGGGCAGGGGATTACGAGAGGATCGGACATGGTGGGCTCCGTAGAAATGGCCACTGGGTTCTATTTGGAGTCAGGCATGGGCTTTATCAAGGTGCGGTATCAATGACGCATGCGCTGGGTGAGGATGTCAATTAAGTCGAAGTTATGAAGAGCAACTGATCTCCAAATGCTTGCCCCAATCCGGTGGTCGTTGCGCGTATTGCTCCATCCCCGGCTGCTCTTCAAAGGGCTTGCTCAGCACCTCATGCAGCCGGCGAACTTCGGTGTAGTCCCCTGATTCAGCAGCCTCGATGGCCTTCTGCGCCAGGTAGTTGCGCAGGATATACAGCGGGTTCACTGCGTGCATCCGCTCACGCCGCTGTTCTTCACCGCCATTGGCTTCCCGCGCAACACGAGCCTTGTACAGATCAGCCCATGCATCAAAGCCCTTGAGGTCCATGAAGTCATCCCGTAACCGCGCCACGGCCAGCGCAGCGGATTCATCCCCCAGTCGGCGGAAGAACAAGGTGTAGTCAACGCCACTGCCTTGCATCAGTTGCAGCAGGCGCTCCACCAATGTCTGGTCATCCTCTTCGGGGCAGGTAAAGCCTAGTCGACGTCGCATCAGGTCCAGGTAGTGGGCCTGGTACAGCGGCAGGTACAGGCCAAGGGTTTCCCGCAAGGCGTCGACGCTGATAAACGGCGTCAATGCCTGGGCCAATGCACTGAGGTTCCACTGGCCAATCGGCACTTGATTGCTGAACGAGTAACGCCCCTGGTCGTCGGAATGGTTGCAGATGAACTGCGCGTCGAAATCATCCAGAAATGCGAACGGTCCGAAGTCGAAGGTGATGCCAAGGATCGACATGTTGTCGGTGTTCATCACCCCATGACAGAAGCCGTAGGCCTGCCACTTGGCGATCAACTCGGCGTTGCGCTCGACAATCTCGCGGAACATCGCCAGATACGGCTCGGGCTGTTCCTGGCACTTGGGGAAGTGCAGCGACAAAACGTGTTCAGCCAATTGCTTCTGCAGCTCGGGCTTCTTGGTGTAGTAGAAATATTCGAAATGCCCGAAGCGTACATGGCTCGGCGCCAGGCGCAGAACCATGGCGGCGCGCTCCTGTTTCTCGCGCCATACCGGGGTGGTAGAGCCGATCACGCACAGGGCGCGGCTACTGGCAATGCCCAGGGCGTGCAGCGCTTCAGAGGCAAGAAACTCACGAATCGACGAGCGTAATACTGCGCGGCCATCGCCCATGCGCGAGTAAGGCGTCTGCCCGGCGCCCTTGAGGTGCAAGTCCCAGTGTTCGCCGGCTTCGTTGTAGACCTCGCCAAGCAGCAGGCCCCGTCCATCCCCCAGTTGTGGGTTGTAGGAGCCAAATTGATGCCCGGAATAGACCATCGCCCGTGGTTCCGCCTCGGCCCATAGCTTGTGGCCGCTGAACAGTTCGGCGAACACCGGGGTTTCGGCAATAGTGGGGTCAAGGTCGAGCAGGGCCATGGCGGCCTTGCTCGCCACGACCAAGCGCGGCTCGTCGATGGGCTCGGGCAGCACATGGGTCGAGAAGCCGTCGCCCAGACGGGCGAAGCGGTTGTCGAAGGTCAGTTCGTCGAGAGCTTTCAACGGCCATCTCCAGCAGAATGTCCGAGCATTCTGCTGGGGATAGCACGGTTAGTCGAGTTTACTGGTTGGCGGTTGCGGCGCATCTTCAACTTTGCCGAGTGTTGGCTTGGGCGCGTCCTGGTCGCTGACGGGCGCCAGGATGGTCTTGTTGTCGTCTTCCACCGGCACCAGCTTGTATTCCTGGCCGTGGAGGTTTTTCAGGTAAACCTCCATCTGCCTGAATGAGATGTTGATGTGCTGCTTCTTGAACTCGCGGTTGATAAAGCGGTTGACCTCATCGAGCACCGGGTTGCGGTCCCCCAGGTCACGCACGTGCATGCGCAACTCGTGGTCGAGGGTGCTTTCACCGAAATTCAGGAAGTACACGAGGGGTTCCGGTTCCTTCAGTACCCGCGGGTTTTCCCTGGCGGCCTTGAGCAGCAGTTCTTTCACCAGATCCAGATCGGAGCCGTAGTCCACGCCCAGTTTCAGGGTGACCCGGGTGATGGTGTCGGTCAGCGACCAGTTGATCAGTTGCCCGGTGATAAAGGTCTTGTTCGGGACAATGATGTCTTTGCGGTCGAAGTCGGTGATGGTGGTGGCGCGGATGCGGATTTTGCTCACCGTGCCCGACAGGTTGCCGATGGTGATGGTGTCGCCGATGCGCACCGGGCGTTCGAACAGGATCATGATGCCGGAGATGAAGTTGGCGAAGATCTCCTGCATGCCGAAGCCCAGGCCCACCGACAGTGCCGCCACCAGCCATTGCAACTTGTCCCAGCTCACCCCAAGGGTGGACAGGGTTGAGACAAAACCGATACCGGCAATCACGTAGGACAGCAGGGTGGTGGTGGCGTAGGCGCTGCCCTGGGCCAGGTCCAGCTTGGACAGCACCAACACTTCCAGCAGCCCTGGCAGGTTGCGCGCCAGGGCGAAGGTGATGCCGATGATGATCGATGCCCCCAACAAGTCGCCGATGCTGATGGGCACCATGCTGATATTGGCGCCGGTGCCGCTGGTGTATTCGTAGAGGGTGATGTTGTCGAGGTAGGAAAACACCGAGATCAGGTCGGACCAGACCCAGTACAGCGCGGCGATAAAGCCGCCGAGCAGGGCCAGACGGATCAGTCGCATCGACTGTTCATTGACCTGTTCGATGTCCAGGGTCGGCTCCTCGATCACCACGTCGCCGTCACCAGCTTCCTTGGCGGCCTGGCGTTTGGCCAAGGCGCGTGAATAGGCCAGGCGCCGCGCGGCAACCCCCAGGCCACGGACGAAGGTGGCTTCGATCACCAGCCAAAACATCAGCAGGTACAGGGTGTTGATCAGGCGGTCGCTGAGCTTGAGGGCGGTGTAGTAGTAACCGAAGCACACGGCGATAAACAGCGCGACGGGCAGTGCGGTAAATAGCACGCCGACGACCTTGCGAAACAGCGAGGCTTTCTCATGGGTCGGGCTGTTGAGCAGCAGGCGACTGAGCAGCCACGCCATCAGCGCGTAGCAGGTCAGTACCACGGCGATGCCCAGCACATCGTCAGCCAGCGCCGCCGGTTGATGCTCGGCGATGGCCACCACGGCCACCAGCGCCAGTACCACCAGCCCCAGCTTGCGAATCCAGCCTTGGAGGAATTCAACCTGGGGTTTTTCCCAGCGGAAATGTAGCTCGGCCACGCCGCCCGGCGCCAGGATCCGATAGGCGGTGTAGAACACCAGCCACGCCTGGGCGATCTGCAACAGGGCCACGCCAAGGTTGGCGTTTTGCCCGCGGGCGTCGATTTGCAGGGCATAGCCGCATAGCGCCAAGGCTAGCGCCACGGGCATTGCCAGCAGGATATTCACCAGGATCGCCATCGGCGTGTGCCATTGGCTGTCACGCTTGAAGTGGCCGATGTCCAGGTGGAACTTTTTCAGTCGGTCGTACAGGTGGCTGCGTCGCCACAGCAGCGCGCCGATCAACAGCAGCAGCGGCAGGAACAGCAGTGGGCGCTGGGTCAGGCCGTCGTAGAGCTCGCTGATGCTGGAGGCCCAGGGCAGGGTGGTGACTTGTTTTTCCAGGCGCTTGGGCACGGTTTCCAGCCATTCGACGTCTAGCGGCTTGTTGCTGGGGATCCAGAACATCTGTTCGTCGAGGGTCGCCCGCAGGCTGGAAGCGGTGCTGAACAGCTGCTTCTGGTTCAGTTGCAGGGTGATGGATTCGTTGAGGGCGGCGCTCAGTTCGCGGTTCAGCCGTTCCAGCAGGTCGGCGCGGGTGATGGCCAGTTCCAGCAGGGTGCGGCGCAGTTGCGGGGTGACCTGGTCGGCCGGCTGGGTCGCCAGCAGGTTGTCGACGTAGGCGCTGGGCGGGTTGATCAACTCGCGCTGCTGGTTGACCTCAAACTGATACAGACGAATGTTGGCGATGTCGTCCGCCAGGTCGCGGTCGACCTTCAGGCGCGGTAATGCCTGCTTCTGCTTATAGAGAATCTTCGACAGTAACAGGCTGCCCTTGAGCACGTTGATCTGCTCATCCAGTGCCGAGTCGCTTTGGGTCACGGTATCCAGTTGCTGCTTGATTTGCAGGTTCTGCTGGGTCAGTTCATTGAGGCGGTCAGTGCTCTTGAGCAGGTAGTCGGACAGCTTCAGGTTGGCCGAGCTTTCGGTCGCCAGCAAGCTGCTGCCGCCGGACTTCTGCGCTTCGATGGACTGTTGGGTGACGGTTTCCTGGGACTGGGCCAGACGTTTCTGGTTGATCAGGGTTTGCAGGTCCTGGATTTCCTGCTCCAGGCGCGCGGTCTTTTCCTGGACCAGGTCCTGCTGGCTGTTGCCCAGGTCCTGCAATTGGCTGTTGCCCGCCAGTTCCTGGCGACGCAGGGGGATCAAGGCGTTGAGGGCCGCCAGTTCGGCGTTCAGCTGATTGCGCTGGTCGCCGCTGAGGCTTTTGCCGTTGTCCTTGCCTGCCTTGAGGATGGTGTTGATTTGCTGGATGCGCGTCTGGCTGCTGCTGATTTCGGTCTGGGCGCGCTCGGGGCGAGTCTGGGCGGCGATGGTCAGGCTGTTGGCGTCGGCCAGGTCCTTTTGCAGGTCGCCTTGCTGGGTGGTGCGCTGCACCAGCAGTTGTTCGAGTTGCGGGATGGGCAAGGTGGCATAACGCTGGGCGACCGGAATTACCTTGGTGGCCTTGAGCCGGATCAGCTCGCGCTGGTTTTCCGTGGTCTGGCGCGGGGCGTCTGCCAACTGGCGTTTGAGGTCGGCCAGGCGCTGCTCGTAATCCTGCTTGTTGCCGAGCAGCGTCAGGGTTTGCTGCAGGATCGCTTGCAGGGCCTTCATGTCCGCATCGGGCAACTTGCGGTCAGGCAGCTTGTCCAGGGTTTGCTGGACAGCGTCGACGCTGGGTGGGTCGGCGGCGTGTACGGCGCTGACACAAAGGCTTAAGCCAAACAGGGCGGTAGCTAAAAAAGTGCGCAGGGTTGTCATGGATACCGGTCGAGCTAGGTGAAAAATAAGGGGTGTCCTGACGTCGAATGCGCGTCATCGCACCGAAATTTACAGGCAGAGTTTAGAGGAAGAGTCCGGGACCCGTGCGACTTCCTTCGGGGAATCTGACGCCGACTTTGCCGATCTTGTTCCCGTCCATCACTGCGACGGTCCAAATGGTGTTGTTCCACTCCACCTGGTCACCCACTACCGGCGCGCCACCGACTTTCTGGGTGATGAAGCGGCTCAGCGGCATGTCCGGATCGATGCCTTCAAGCTTGAGCCCGTACAGTGCCGAAACCGCGCCCAGCTGGGCGTCGCCTTCCAATACGAAGTCGCCGAAGAAGCGTAGGTCCAGGCCCCGTTGCGGTGCTTGGCTGAACAGTTTGCCGAGGGCCGCGAGGTTGTGTTCATGGCCGATCACGCAGAGCAAATCGTCGACTTCCAGCACCGTACTACCCGACGGATGGAGCAGTTGTTGGCCGCGAAACAGCGCGGCGATGCGCGTACCTTCGGGCATTTTCAGCTCGCGAAGGGCGGCCCCGATGCACCATTTCTCCGCACCGAGACGGTAGACGAACAGCTCCCACTCGCTGGTGACGTGCACTTCCAGGGCTGCCCGGGAAATAGGCGCAGGCTCCGGCGGTACCGTCACTTTCAGCAACTTGGCGACCCACGGCAGGCTGGTGCCCTGCACCAGCAACGACACCAGAACGATAAAGAACGCCAGATTGAAGTACAGCTGGGCGTGGGGCAGGCCGGCCATCAGCGGGAACACCGCCAAAATGATCGGCACCGCCCCGCGCAGGCCAACCCAGGCGATAAAGGCTTTCTCGCGATCATGGAAGGCCTTGAACGGCAGCAGGCCGACCATCACCGACAGCGGCCGTGCAAAGAGGATCATCCACAGCGCCAGGCCCAGGGCCGGCAGGGCGATGGGTAGCAAGTCATGGGGCGTGACCAGCAGGCCCAGCACCAGGAACATGCCGATCTGCGCCAGCCAGGCCATGCCGTCGAGCATATGCAGGATGCCATGACGGCTGCGCACCGGACGATTGCCGATCACTAGGCCGCATAGGTACACGGCGAGGAAGCCGCTGCCGTGCAGGGCGTTGGTCATGGCGAAGATAAACAGGCCGCCGGCAATCACCAGGATTGGGTACAGGCCGTTGGCCAGGTTGATCCGGTTGACCATCTGCAGCATCAGCCAGCCACCACCCAGGCCGATTATGCCGCCAATGCCGAACTCGCGGATCAGGTGGCCCAGCAGGCTCCAGTGCAAACCGGTCTGGCCGCTGGCGAGCATGTCGATCAGGGTTACGGTGAGAAACACCGCCATCGGGTCGTTGCTGCCGGATTCGATTTCCAGGCTGGCGGTGACCCGTTCGTTCAGGCCCTTGCCGCCCAGCAGTGAGAACACTGCTGCCGCATCCGTTGAGCCGACGATGGCGCCGATCAGCAGGCCCTGGATGATGTTGAGGTCGAACAGCCAAGCGGCGGCCATCCCGGTGAGGCCGGTGGTAATCAACACCCCCACTGTCGCCAGCGACAAGGCCGGCCACAGTGCCACACGAAAACTCGCCACCCTTGTGCGCAAGCCGCCGTCCAGCAGGATTACTGCCAGGGCCAGGTTGCCCACCAGATAGGCGGTCGGGTAGTTATCGAAGATGATGCCGCCGCCATCGACGCCGGCGAGCATGCCCACGGCCAGGATGATCACCAGGATCGGGATACCCAGGCGGGACGAAAGAGAACTCACCAGAATGCTCGCACCTACCAGCAACGCGCCGATCAAGAACAGGCTGTTGATGGTCGTCGCATTCAAAGGCAGTACTCCATAAGCAAGAAAAACTGGGCGCAAACTGACCATGCAGTCTGCGTGCCAGTGATTCTAACCTGTTGAATTGCTGCGCTGTCAAAAAGGTTTTGAGGGTGGGTGTTCAGTTCAATTAAAGGCGGAACCGCCCCACCATCCCATTCAGATCCACCGCCAAACGCGACAGCTCACTGCTCGCCGCACTGGTCTGGCTGGCGCCCGTAGCCGATTGCACCGATAAATCACGAATGTTCACCAGATTGCGATCTACCTCACGGGCCACCTGCGCCTGTTCTTCGGCAGCGCTGGCGATCACCAGGTTACGTTCGTTGATCTCGACGATGGCGGTGTTGATGGTGTCCAGGGACATCCCCGCGCCTTTGGCGATGTTCAGCGTCGACTCGGCGCGTTCGGTGCTGTTGCGCATCGAATCCACCGCATGCTCGGTGCCAGACTGAATGCTGCCGATCATACGCTCGATTTCGCTGGTGGACTGCTGGGTGCGATGGGCCAGGGCGCGCACTTCATCGGCGACCACAGCAAACCCACGGCCGGCTTCCCCGGCGCGGGCGGCTTCAATCGCTGCGTTCAATGCCAGCAGGTTGGTCTGGTCGGCGAGGCCACGAATGACGTCCAGCACCTTACCGATATCCCGGGATTCTTCCGCCAGGTTGCCAATCAATATGGCGGTTGCCTGCACATCGCTGCTCATGCGCTCGATGGCACTGACGGTTTCCTGCACCAGGTCACGGCCATCACCGGCGGAGGACGTGGCATTTTTCGAGGCCTCGGAAGTGCTCACCGCATTGCGGGCCACTTCTTCGACGGCGCTGGTCATTTCGTTGACGGCGGTGGCGGCCTGTTCGATTTCATTGTTCTGCTGGGTCAGGCCACGGGCGCTTTCATCGGTGACGGCATTCAGTTCTTCAGCTGCGGAGGCCAACTGGGTGGCCGAGCCGGAAATACGCTGCAAGGTGTCGCGCAATTTTTCCTGCATCTTCGACATGGCGAGCAGCAAGCGTCCGGCTTCGTCGTCGCCATCGACCTTGATTGGTCGCGTCAGGTTGCCTTCGGCGATGTCTTCGGCGGCGCTCAAGGCCTGGGCAATTGGCTGAGTGATGCTGCGGGTCAACAGCCAGGCGAACAGCATGGTTAGCGTGGTGGCCAGGAGCAACAGGGCTACCACTAGGTTGAAGGCCGAATCATATTGGTCTTCGGCCTGCAGGTTGCTGTCGATGGCCATCCTGTTGTTGATGTCCAGCAGGCGGGTCAGGACGGTATTGACCTGTTCGGAGTTGCTCAGCAGCTCGGTGTTGAGCAGTGCGCTCAACTCTTCTACCTGATTGGTCCGGGACAGGCTCTTCATCCGTTCTTCAATCTGGCGGTACTGCCCCAGCAGGCGTATGTATTCATCGTACGCCGCACGCTCTTCGCTGCCCTCAATCAGTTTTTCGTAGGCACCCTGGGCAGTACGGATCTGCTGATTGCGCAGTTCAAAGGCTTCCAGGGTCTTTTGCTGCACATCCGGTTCGCGATTGGTCAGCAAGCGGTAGGACAGCACCCGCAAACGCAGGGTCAACTGAGTGAACTCATCCAGGGCTCGGATGCTTGGCACGCTGTTCAAGGTGATGTCTTCGGTCACCGCGCGAATCTTGCTCATCTGGTTCAGGGCGAATACACCGAGAAACAACATGAGCGCACCAATGAGCGCGAAGCCGAGAAACGCTCGCGGAGCGATATTCATATTACGAAGAGACATGCTGTGATCCTGGGTAAAGCGCGATCGGCGCGCTTTGAGACGGGTTGTCCATGACCTATCGGTCATACGACTAAAGTCTTGATGGGGTGTGCGTTTTTGTCGCAGTTGAGGGGTGTTGGAGTGGATTCAGGAACCAGATGGTACAAAAGCAGTCACTAAGGCTCCAAAGCGTGGCTTGACCCGTATAATCAAGGCCCCGCGCCAGGATATCCCTGGCTTCCAAGGTGAATTTTCTTTATCGTCACCGCCCTTTTAAAAAGCCCGAGAAATCAAAATGTTAGAAGCATCCCTCAGCCAGCTGGAACAACTTGTCAGTGACCTCGTACAGCAGAACCAAGACCTGCTGGGCACCAATGAAAGCCTCAAGGCAGAAATGGCCCGCATCAAGGATGAGAACGACAGTCTGCAACTGAATCTGATGGAACAGGAAGAAAAGCAGGGCGCCGCCGCCGCGCGTATTCAAGCGTTGGTTGAGCGTGTGAGCGCAGGTCCTGTCAGCGCATGAATCAGGGCGCCGAGGGGATAAAGGTCGTTTCGATTCTCGGTGAGGATTATTCGATCAAGGCACCTGACGGGGAAGGCAGCACCCTGATGAGCGCCGTGACGATGCTCAAGGCGTCATTGGCCACCACCAAGAAAAAGTACCCGACCCTGATCGGTGACAAATTACTGGTGCTGGCGGCGTTGAACCTGTGCGCCGAGCAGATCGAAATGCAAAAGGGTCACCAGCAGGCACTCGACCGTTACCAAGAGCAAGTCAGCGCCACGGTCGAGGTGATTTCCAAGGCCATCGGGCAACCCTGATTTGCCCGGTTAGAACCACTCATCCTGCATACCCAGGCACGTATCATCCCGTGCCTCAAGAATCGCCAGTTCATGATGGCAGCCCGGTACTTCCCATGTCAGGAAGTACCGGGCCGCTTGCAGCTTGCCTTTATAGAAGGCGATATCCGCTGCATTGCCCTTCTCCAGTCCTTCCTCGGCACGAATCGCCTGTTCCAGCCAGCGCCAGCCGATCACCGTATGCCCGAATACTTTCAGGTACAGCGCCGAGTTCGCCAGGCTACTGTTGACCTTGCCCTGGGCGAGGTCGGTCAACAACCCGAGGGTAACGCTCTGCAGGCGCGTCACCAGTTGCTCCAAAGGTTCGCGCAGGGCTGTGAGTGACGGATATTTCTGCGTCCTGGCGCCGGTCTCGGCGATCAGGCGAATCAGTTGCTTCAAACCCGCGCCGCCGTTTTGCGCCAGTTTGCGCCCGAGCAAATCCAGGGACTGAATGCCATGGGTACCTTCATGGATCGGGTTCAGGCGGTTATCGCGGTAGTACTGTTCCACCGGGTACTCACGGGTGTAGCCATGGCCGCCGAGTATCTGGATCGCCAGTTCGTTGGCCTTCAGGCAAAACTCCGATGGCCACGATTTGACGATGGGCGTCAGCAGGTCCAGCAGCTCATGGGCCTGCTTGCGCTCCGTTTCGGTTGCCAGGGTGGTGGTGTCATCAAACAGCCGCGCCGCGTACAGGCCCAGGTCGAAGGCGCCCTCCACGTAAGCCTTTTGCGTCAGCAGCATGCGCTTGATATCGGCGTGCTGGATGATCGAGACCGGCGCGGTGTTCGGGTCTTTACTGTCCGGCAGGCGGCCTTGCGGACGCTCGCGGGCGTACTCCAGTGAATACAGGTAGCCGGCGTAACCGAGCATCACCGCGCCCATGCCGACACCGATTCGCGCTTCGTTCATCATCTGGAACATGCAGCTTAGACCTTGATGGGGTTTGCCCACCAGATAGCCGACACAGTCGCCGTTATCGCCGAAATTCAGTGCTGTGGACGTGGTGCCGCGCCAGCCCATCTTGTGGAACAGCCCGGCCAGCAGCACGTCATTGCGTTTGCCCAGGCTGCCGTCGTCGTTGACCAGGAATTTGGGCACGATAAACAGCGAAATACCCTTCACTCCGGCTGGCGCGTCTGGCAGCTTGGCCAGCACCATATGTACGATGTTTTCCGACAGTGGGTGATCGCCGCCGGAGATAAAGATCTTATTGCCCTTGAGTCGGTAAGTGCCGTCAGCCACAGGCTCCGCGCGGGTGCGGATATCCGATAGCGATGAGCCGGCGTGGGGCTCGGTCAAGGCCATGGTGCCGAAGAAACGGCCCTCGATCATGGGTTGCAGGAAGCGTTGTTTCTGCTCCTCGGTGCCGAAGCTTTCGATCAGGTTGGCTGCGCCCATGGTCAGGAATGGATACGAGGTCGAGGCGGCATTGGCCGACTGGAAGTGGGCGAAACAGGCCTGGGACAGCAAGGTTGGCAACTGCATGCCACCGGCTTCGAAACTGCGGGCGGCGTTGAGAAAGCCTGCTTCGAGGAAAGCATCGACGGCCGATTTCACTTCGGGAATCAGAATCGCCTGACCGTTCTCATAGCGCGGCTCGTTCTCGTCACCCTTGCGGTTGTGCGGGGCGAAGAACTTCTCGGCAATGCTGCGGGCGGTGCCGATGGCGGCGTCGAAGGTTTCGCGGTTGTGTTCGGCAAACCGCTCACGCTGGGTCAGGCCCTCGGCATCGAGGACTTCGTACAGCTCGAAAGCCAGATTGCGGGAACTGAGCAGCATCTCGGACATGGCGGCTTACCTGTGTGGGAATGGGCCGAGTCTAAGTGCGCAAATAGAGGCTGGATAGCAAGATTGATGTGGGTGATGGAGGGGCAGAACGAGGCGATGATTACATCAGTATAGTGAGTGGGTCGTTGTGGCGAGCGGGCTTGCCCGCGTTGGGCTGCGTAGCAGCCCCAAAACCAGTCACCGAGTGTTTTCAGGTAGATCTCGATGGCTGGTTTTTGGAGCGCTTCGCGCTCCAACGCGGGCAAGCCCGCTCGCTACAACAAGCACTTTATTTAACCGATAGTCATCAAGCTGGCGTTACCGCCCGCCGCCGCGGTGTTAACACTCAACGCCCGCTCAATCACCAGGCGCTCCAGGGCAATCCCGGTTTCGCCCGAAGACAAGCCATGAACCCCGACAATCGCCCCGCCCCGCTTGGCCACTTGCTGGCAAACCCCGCGTAGTTGGTCGCAGTCGCCGTGATGCAGGACGGCATCGAACACGGTTTCGTCCTTGGTCCAGTCGGCCACCAGCTTGATCTTCGCTTGAATTTCCTTCGGCAAACGTGCGAACAGTGCCTTGGTCAATTCAGCTTCCGGCCACACCGCCGAGCTGCCTACAGCCAGCACGGCAGCCAGTTGTGTTAGCAAATCGCCTTCCACTTCCGCCAGGCACAATACGTGCTCACGGGGCAGGATGGCGTAGCTGTTGCGCTCGCCGGTCGGGCCAGCTAGCAGGCGGGTGATACCGCTTTGCGATTGCGTAGCGAACTGCACGCACAACGCGCTCAGTTCCACCAGTTTGCTGCTGTCAGCCCAGGCTTGCAGGGCGCTCAAAGGCTTGCTCATGGCATCGCGCAGGCGAACATCCGGTGCGGCCAGTGCATCCCCACGAACGAAGGATTGCTCGATCGCGTCCGTAGGGCGAGTCGACAACAGACGGTACAGGTACAGCGGGCCACCAGCCTTCGGTCCCGTACCCGACAAACCTTCGCCGCCAAATGGCTGCACGCCGACCACTGCACCGACGATGTTGCGGTTGACGTAGACGTTACCGGCATGGACGTTGTCGATCACCTTGGCGATGGTCTCGTCGATACGGGTGTGCACGCCCAGGGTCAGGCCGTAGCCGGACGCATTGATCTGTGCGATCAGTTGGTCGATCTCTTTGCGCTTGTAGCGCACCACGTGCAGCACCGGGCCGAAAATCTCCCGTTGCAGCTCGTCGAAGCTTTCCAGTTCGATCAGGGTTGGCATCACGAAGGTGCCGCGTTTGACTTCTTCGCCGTCGGCAATCGCTACCTGGTACACGGTGCGACCTTTGTCGCGCATGGCCTGGATATGCTTCTCGATGCCAGCCTTGGCTTCGGCGTCGATCACCGGGCCGATATCTACGGATAGGCGCTCAGGGTTGCCGAGGCGGCATTCAGCCATCGCGCCTTTGAGCATTTCGATCACGCGATCTGCCGAATCTTCCTGCAAGCACAGTACGCGCAGGGCCGAGCAGCGTTGACCGGCACTGTCGAAGGCCGAGGACACCACGTCGATGACCACTTGTTCAGTCAGCGCCGAGGAGTCGACGATCATTGCGTTCTGACCACCGGTTTCGGCGATCAGCGGAATCGGACGGCCCTGGGCATCCAGGCGACCAGCGACATTGCGTTGCAACAAGCGCGCGACTTCGGTGGAGCCGGTGAACATCACGCCCTTGACGCGATCATCACCCACCAGGCGGGCACCGACGGTTTCGCCCTGGCCCGGCAGCAGTTGCAGCACGCCTTGCGGGATACCGGCTTCCAACAACAGGCGCACGGCCTGGGCGGCGACCAGCGGCGTTTGTTCCGCAGGCTTGGCCAGTACCGGGTTGCCGGCGGCCAATGCGGCAGCCACTTGGCCACTGAAAATCGCCAGCGGGAAGTTCCACGGGCTGATGCAGACCACTGGGCCCAATGGGCGGTGGGCATCGTTGGTGAAATCGTTGCGTGCCTGCACCGCGTAGTAACGCAGGAAATCCACGGCTTCGCGCACTTCGGCGATGGCGTTGGCGAAGGTCTTGCCGGCTTCGCGGGCCAGCAGGCCCATCAGCGGCTGGATTTCGCCTTCCATCAAGTCGGCGGCACGCTCAAGGATCGCGGCGCGTTCGGCGGGCGGAGTGGCCTGCCAGATCGGCGCGGCCTTCAGGGCACACTGGATGGCGTTGTCGACGTCTTCGACGGTCGCTTCCTGCACGTGGCCGACCACGTCACGGTGATCGGACGGGTTCAGCACCGGAGCAGCAGCTTCGTTGCTCGACGGGCAACCGAGCATCGGTGCGGCTTTCCAGTTGTTATGCGCGGAAGCCAGCAGGGCGCAGGACAGCGACGCCAGACGGTGTTCGTTGGCCAGGTCGATGCCCGCGGAGTTGGCGCGCTCGGCACCATACAGGTCACGCGGCAGCGGGATACGCGGGTGCGGCAGACCGAGGCCGCCTTCCTGCGTCGCCATCCGCTCGATGCTGGCCACTGGATCGGCCACCAGCGCCTGAATCGAGATGGACTGATCGGCAATCTGGTTGACGAACGAAGTGTTCGCGCCGTTTTCCAGTAGGCGACGCACCAGGTACGCCAACAGTGTTTCGTGAGTACCGACCGGTGCGTACACGCGGCACGGACGGTTCAACTTGCCTTCTGAAACTTTGCCTACAACTTGTTCGTACAGCGGTTCACCCATGCCGTGCAGGCATTGGAACTCGTACTGGCCGGGGTAATAGTTCTGACCGGCAAGATGGTAGATCGCCGATAGGGTGTGGGCGTTGTGGGTGGCGAACTGCGGGTAGATGACTTCCGGTACCGACAGCAGTTTGCGTGCGCAGGCAATGTAGGAAACGTCGGTGTACACCTTGCGGGTGTATACCGGGTAGCCTTCCAGGCCTTCCACTTGGGCACGCTTGATTTCGCTGTCCCAGTACGCGCCTTTTACCAGGCGGATCATCAGGCGATGACGGCTGCGACGAGCTAGGTCGATCACGTAGTCGATCACATACGGGCAACGTTTCTGATAAGCCTGGATCACAAAGCCGATGCCGTTCCAGCCGGTCAGTTGCGGCTCGAAGCACAGGCGTTCCAGCAGGTCGAGCGACAGCTCCAGGCGGTCGGCTTCTTCGGCATCGATGTTCAGGCCAATGTCGTATTGCTTGGCCAGCAGGGTCAGGGACAGCAGGCGCGGGTACAGTTCGTCCATCACGCGCTCGTATTGGGCGCGGCTGTAGCGAGGGTGCAGTGCCGAAAGCTTGATGGAGATGCCCGGGCCTTCATAAATCCCGCGACCGTGGGAGGCTTTGCCGATCGAGTGGATGGCTTGTTCGTACGAGGCCAGGTACTTCTGCGCGTCGTGTTCGGTGAGTGCTGCTTCACCGAGCATGTCGTAGGAATAACGGAAGCCTTTGGCTTCGAACTTGCTGGCGTTGGCCAGGGCTTCGGCGATGGTTTCGCCGGTGACGAACTGCTCGCCCATCAGGCGCATGGCCATATCGACGCCCTTGCGGATCATCGGCTCGCCGCTCTTGCCGATAATGCGGCTCAAGGACGAAGTCAGGCCTGTTTCGTTGTGGGTGGCGACCAGTTTGCCGGTTAGCAGCAGGCCCCAAGTGGCAGCGTTGACGAACAACGACGGGCTGTTGCCCAAGTGCGGCTGCCAGTTGCCGGTGCTGATCTTGTCGCGGATCAGTGCATCGCGAGTGCCTTTGTCCGGGATGCGCAGCAGCGCTTCGGCCAGGCACATCAGTGCCACGCCTTCCTGGGACGACAGGGAGAATTCTTGCAGCAGGCCTTGCACGATACCGGCCCGGCCGCCTGCGCTCTTCTGATTGCGCAGTTTCTCGGCAATCGAGGCGGCCAGCTTGTTGGTGGCTTCAGCCATTTGCAGCGGCAGGCGAGCCTGCTCGATCAGCATCGGCACCACTTCCGGCTCAGGGCGGCGGTAAGCGGCGGTGATCGAGGCGCGCAGTACCGATTGCGGCAGGATGCTCTCGGCGAACTCCAGGAAGCACTGATGGGCGTGGTCGTTCTGGACCTCACCGGCATCGTCGGCGTCCTTGCTGCTCAAGCCATTGAGCTCATTCAGGGTTGCACCACCCTCAAGTTTCTCCAGGTAATTGAAAATTGCCTGCTTGATCAGCCAGTGCGGCGTGCGATCAATGGAGGTCGCGGCGGCCTTGAGGCGTTCGCGGGTTGGGTCATCAAGTTTGACCCCAAGGGTGGTCGTAGCCATATTTTTATCCTCATGGGTGCCACTACTGCGCGGCATTAGCTGGCGGCAAGATTAGCTTCGCGCTGAAAGAGGTGCAACCGGGTGCAACCCTTTTTTCTCGGAAAAGAGCGCTGCTCGTCAGGAAAAAATCTCAACTCGACCAAATCGGCTTTTGTTGGTGCATTTGCTTCTGGATTTTGCTGTTTTTACTCCGAAAAGGAGCAAGAACAAGCCGTTTGCCGAAAAAAACAGCGAGGTGCAACTTATTCTCAAAAAACTGGTTGCACCTTATTTGCTTTGTTGAATAGCATTCGCGGCCAAGGTGCAACCAGCTGTAAAGTTCGGTTCATCGGCTGATGGCTTTCCTGGGGAAACGTCAGTCATAAATGCGCGGCATGCAGCTTCGTCTACCAACCTAAATCGTTGGTAGCCGTCCTGACAGACCGCCGCTACATAAAAACAATGCCAGGGCGTAACTCAATGAGTGTAAGTAATCCCACCTTGATCACGTTTGTGATCTACATCGCGGCAATGGTGCTGATCGGCCTCATGGCCTATCGCTCCACCAACAACCTTTCCGATTACATTCTTGGCGGTCGCAGCCTCGGCAGCGTGGTTACCGCGCTCTCGGCCGGTGCCTCGGACATGAGCGGCTGGTTGCTGATGGGCTTGCCCGGCGCGATCTATATGTCCGGCCTGTCGGAAAGCTGGATCGCCATCGGCCTGATCGTCGGTGCCTACCTAAACTGGCTGTTTGTCGCCGGTCGCCTGCGGGTACAGACCGAGCACAACTGCGACGCGCTGACGCTGCCGGATTACTTCTCCAGCCGTTTCGAAGATAAAAGTGGTCTGCTGCGCATCATCTCTGCGGTGGTGATCCTGGTGTTCTTCACCATTTACTGCGCTTCCGGCATCGTTGCCGGTGCCCGCCTGTTCGAAAGCACCTTCGGCATGTCCTACGAGACCGCGCTGTGGGCCGGTGCTGCTGCGACCATCGCCTACACCTTTGTCGGCGGCTTCCTGGCAGTGAGCTGGACTGACACCGTACAAGCCACGCTGATGATCTTCGCGCTGTTGCTGACGCCGGTCATCGTGCTGCTGGCCACCGGCGGCGTCGATACCACGTTCCTGGCGATTGAAGCGCAGAACCCTGACAACTTCAACATGCTGAAAAACACCACCTTCATCGGCGTCATCTCGCTGATGGGCTGGGGCCTGGGTTACTTCGGCCAACCGCACATCCTGGCGCGTTTCATGGCGGCGGATTCGGTGAAGTCGATTGCCAATGCCCGACGCATCTCCATGACCTGGATGATCCTGTGCCTGGGCGGCACCGTGGCGGTGGGCTTCTTCGGTATCGCCTACTTCTCGGCACACCCGGAAGTCGCCGGTCCCGTGACCGAGAATCCTGAGCGGGTGTTCATCGAACTGGCCAAGCTGCTGTTCAACCCATGGATCGCTGGCGTGCTGCTGTCGGCCATCCTGGCTGCCGTGATGAGCACCTTGAGCTGCCAGTTGCTGGTGTGCTCCAGCGCCCTGACCGAAGACTTCTACAAAACTTTCCTGCGCAAGAACGCTTCCCAGGTTGAGCTGGTGTGGGTCGGTCGTGCAATGGTGCTGCTGGTTGCGTTGATCGCCATCGCCATGGCCGCCAACCCGGAAAACCGTGTACTGGGCCTGGTTAGCTACGCCTGGGCCGGTTTCGGCGCTGCGTTCGGTCCTGTGGTGCTGATCTCGGTCCTGTGGAAAGGCATGACCCGCGACGGCGCACTGGCCGGTATCCTGGTCGGCGCGATCACCGTGATCGTCTGGAAGCACTTTGAGTTGCTCGGCCTGTACGAAATCATCCCAGGCTTTATCTTCGCCAGCCTGGCGATCTACTTCGTGAGCAAGATGGGCGCGCCGAGTGCTGGCATGGTTGAGCGCTTTGATGCGGCCGAGAAGGATTTCAAACTCAACAAGTAATGGTTCTGGTGGGGCATTGATTGCCCGCTGAATTAAAAACGGCCCACATTCTTTGGATGGCGGGCCGTTTTTTATGGGCGTGATTCAGGCGGGTGATCCGAGGACTCAGGCGCTCGCAGTGTAGGGATTTACTGAATTGCTCGCCGCGCGTTCAGTTCGGTAAATGGCTGGTGCAGAATCCCTCGCCTATCACTCGCAGAGAAACACCGGATGTTCGCTCCTGCCAATCAAAGTGCCTTTACCCTGACCCTCGATGGTGTACCCAGCGACCTCAAGGTCCTCGAATTCAGAGGGGAGGAAGCCATCAGCCAGCCCTACTGCTTTGATCTGGAGCTGGTCAGCGAACAGCCAGACCTTGATCTGGAAAGCCTGCTGCATCGTCAGGCTTTCCTTGGCTTCGACGCTCAGGGGCATGGCATTCATGGTCTGCTCTACCGGGTTGCTCAAGGTGACGCGGGCCGTCGGCTGACCCGCTATCAGATCAGCCTGGTGCCGCAGTTGACCTATCTGAAACACAGCAGCCACCAGCGTATTTTCCAGCACAAGCGCGTGCCACAGATCATCGCGCTGGTGCTGGAGGGGCAGGGGATTCAGAGCGATGCCTTTGAGTTCCGGGTGGGGGGTGTTTATCCCGAGCGTGAGTACTGCGTGCAGTTCGATGAAACCGACTTGGCGTTTGTTCAGAGGCTGTGTGCCGAGTCGGGAATTCACTATCACTTCCAGCACCGCCCAGAGGGCCACCTGTTGGTGTTTGGTGATGACCAGACTGTGTTTGCCCAAGGTGACCAGCCAACCCAATACGCGCCCGGTTCCGGGATGGTGGCTGATACACCGGTGATCAACCGCTTTTCGGTGCGTCTGGAGACCCGGACAACGGGTGTGAACCTGCGCGATTACAACTTTCGAAAACCGCGTCTGGAGCTGGAAAGCGAAGTCCTCGGTGAGCAGCTTCCTTCTCTGGAAGATCACGATTATCCAGGCCACTTTACCGATCGTCCCCACGGCAAATACCTGGCGAAACGCGCCCTGGAGCGTCACCGCAGCGACTATTGGCTGGCTCATGGTAGTGGTGATCAATCGTCGCTGGTGAGCGGCCAGTTTCTCAAACTGGCAGGGCACCCTCGCCAGGAGTGGAATGATTTGTGGCTGGTGACGCAGGTGACCCATGAGGGTAAGCAACCCCAGGTGTTGGAGGAGTCTGTTACCGATACGGCGGATGATGGTTGGTGTCAGGGTTATCGCAACCAATTCACCGCCACGCCTTGGGATGTGCCATTTCGTGCGCCTCTGCCGGCACCTCGTGCGCCGATCTGCGGGTACCAGAACGCGGTAGTCACCGGGCCTGTGGACAGTGAAATTCACTGCGATGAATACGGTCGGGTCAAGGTGCAGTTGGCCTGGGACCGAGGCGGTGCATACGACGAGCATTCAAGCTGTTGGCTGCGGGTTGCCAGCGGTTGGGCTCATGAGCATTACGGCGCAGTGTTGATCCCTCGGGTGGGCATGGAGGTGTTGGTCGGTTTCATCAATGGTGATGCCGATATGCCGCTGGTGGTTGGCTGTCTGGCCAACGCGGCGACGCTGGTGCCCCTAGATCTGCCGGCAGACCAAACCCGCAGCATCTTCCGTAGCCAAAGCAGCCCCGGTGGCGGTGGCTACAACGAACTGCGCATCGAAGACCGCAAGGGCGCCGAGGAAATCTACCTGCGTGCCCAGCGCGACTGGACCCAGCACGTGTTGCACGATCAGCGCCTGCAAGTGGATAACCGGCGCAGCGTGAAGGTCAGTGGCCAATCGCGCCATGAGCTGCACGGTGAGGAACAGCGCATTACCCATGGCAATCGCCTGACTGAACTCAAGCAGGATGATCATCTGGTGATTGCCGGGGCACAGCAGGTGCAACTGGCCAGTCACTCGCTGCAGGCGGGGCAGAAGATTCACTTGAGTGCCGGGCAGCAGATTGTCGTCGACGGGGGCGCCAGCGTGACCCTGCAAGCGGGAGGCCAGTGGATTACGGTGTCGGCGGGCGGGATTTTCAGCAGCTCGCCGATTCAGATTGGCGGTGCGCCCCAGGCAGGGGTGGTGACTGCGCCATTGCTGCCAGGTGTCCAGAAGGCTTTGTTGGCCGTCCTGGCGGCGCCGTTGAGCGTGGCACAGGTAGTGAGCCTCAAGCGCCGCGCGCCGTTTTGTGAGGAGTGCGAGCGCTGCAAGAGCGGCGTGTGCAACTCCCCGCCGTATCGTGGCGCGCCGTTGAGCGGAGCCTCTTTATGACCAGCCCTCGTGATTGGCTGGCCCGCGAACCTTTGCAGGCCGGTGAGCAGTTGTTCGCCATATTGGGCAATGCCAGCCAATGCAAACCGGTTGAGGCCTGGCGGCTGGCCGGCGGCGGCTTGCCCAGTTCCGTCTGGGCCAACAGCGAGTATGGGGCGTGGGAGGAGGTCATGCCCTATGTCGCGGTGGTTGTCGCTGACAGTCCCTTTCTTGATTGGGTCGCTGAATGCGAGGCCGGCGACTGGGGCTGGCTGGGCGTATCGTCCTGCCCTTTACAAACCGTTGTCGATCATCTGCGCAGCCTGACCAAGGTGCTGTTGCCAGAGGGGCAGGTGGTGTTTTTTCGCTTTTGGGACGGGACGTATCTACTGCCTGTCCTGGAGGCGCTCGGGCCTGAGGCGGGTGGGGTGATTCCCGTATTCGGGCGGTATTGGATCAATGGTCAACACCATGCAGTTGCCGGAGCATTGGCAGGCGCTGTGGGGACCAGCCCTTGGTGGGAGGTTCCGCCACAGGTTCTCAAGCAGTTGGGCGAGCATTCGACCGCTCCTCTGGTGGACAACCTGCTGCAATGGCTGGAAGAGGAGCGACCGGACCTGCATCAGGCGTTCGCGATCACGACCTTGAAGCACAAGGTCGCGTATTTTGTGCGCAAGCCTGGCGGTGATCAGCGGGCGTTGGCCGCCTACCTCACCGCCGAGCTGGGTTGATCAGGCATTGAGCGACTGCTGCAAGTCCTCGATCAGGTCTTCAATAGCTTCAATACCCACCGACAGGCGAATCATTTCTGGTCTGACGCCGGCCTTGGCCTGTTCCTGCTCATTCATCTGCCGATGGGTCGTGGAGGCAGGATGGCAAGCCAGGGACTTGGCGTCGCCGATGTTCACCAGGCGCTTGAAAATTTGCAGCGCATCGTAGAAGCGCACGCCGGCATCAAAGCCGCCCTTCAAGCCGAAGGACAGAATCGCCGAAGGTTTGCCCTGCATGTATTTCTGTGCCAGATGATGGTGTGGGTGATCCGGCAGGCCGGCGTAGCTGACCCACTCGACCTGCGCATGACCTTGCAGGAACTGCGCAACCTTCAGCGCGTTCTCGGTATGGCGCTCCATGCGCAGCGCCAGGGTTTCCAGGCCTTGCAGCAGCAAGAAGGCGTTCATCGGTGCCAATGCCGCACCGGTGTTGCGCAGCGGTACGGTACGGGCGCGGGCGATAAACGCCGCCGGGCCGAATTTTTCGGTGTAGACCACGCCGTGATAGGCCGGCTCCGGTTGGTTCAGGCCGGGGAATTTTTCCGGATATTTCGTCCAGGGAAAAGTGCCGCTGTCGACGATCACGCCACCCAAGGAGTTGCCGTGGCCGCCAACGTATTTGGTCACCGAGTGCACGACGATGTCGGCGCCGAACTGGATCGGCTTGCACAGGATCGGCGTAGCCACGGTGTTGTCCACCATCAGCGGTACACCACGGGCGTGGGCGACGTCGGCCAGGGCTTCGATGTCGATGATATTGCCCGCCGGGTTGCCGATACTTTCGCAGTACACCAGCTTGGTGTTGTCATCGATCAGCTCGGCGATGGCCTCGGCCGAATCGTCTCGGGCAAAGCGCACGTCGACACCGAAACTCGGTAGCAGGTGGGCGAACAGGGTATAGGTGCCGCCGTAAAGCTGTGGAGTGGTGACAATGTTGTCGCCGGCGCGGGTCAGGGTCTGGATCGCATAATGAATCGCCGCGCTGCCAGCCGATACGGCCAAGGCAGCAATCCCGCCTTCCAGGGCTGCCATGCGTTGTTCCAGCACGTCATTGGTGGGGTTCATGATCCGCGTGTAGATGTTGCCGGGAACATCCAGGTTGAACAGGTCGGCGCCGTGCTGGGCGTTATCGAATTCGAAGGCGACGTTCTGGTAGATCGGCACGGCAACGGCCTTGGTGGTCGGGTCCGACTTGAAGCCGTGGTGCAGGGCGATAGTGGCGTCTTTCATGAGCGTTGTTGACCTCCTTGGAAATGGTTTATGTACTGGGGGCTACTGCGCAGCCTAACGCGGGCAAGCCGGCTCGCCACAATAAGCGCGCTGCCGCGCTGTATTTAGATTGTTTTCAGAGATGCGCCTGTGTTTGCGATATAAGCACCACCTGGCGCGCAACCCTGCACCTTTGCCCGCGTAAAAGGTAAACTTCGCCCCCTGCGCAGGAGCAACCATGAATTATCGTCACGCCTTTCACGCCGGCAACCACGCCGATGTCTTCAAACACCTGACCTTGACCCGCCTCATCGCCCTGATGTCGCGCAAGGAGCAGCCGTTTGCCTATCTTGATACCCACGCCGGAATTGGTCTGTACGACCTTCAGGGCGACCAGGCCAACCGCACCGGTGAATACCTGGAAGGCATCGCCCGGCTATGGGACGCGACGGACCTGCCGCCGCTGACAGCCGACTACATGCGCGTGCTGCACGAAATGAACCCGGATGGCCAGTTGCGCTACTACCCAGGCTCGCCGGAGCTGGCGCGGCGCCTGACTCGCCCGCAGGATCGCGTGCTGCTCAATGAAAAACACCCCGAAGACGGTGTGTTGCTCAAGGACAACATGAAGGGTGATCGTCGGGTCAAGGTGCACCTGGGCGAAGGCTGGCATGTACCGCGGGCACTGCTGCCGGTGCCGGAAAAACGTGCATTGATGTTGATTGATCCGCCGTTCGAAAAACTCGACGAGATGCAGCGCTGTGCCGCCTCCCTCAAGGAAGCTATTGGCCGTATGCGTCAGACCGTCGCGGCGATCTGGTACCCGATCAAGGACCAGCGCATGTTGCGCCGCTTCTACCAGGACCTGGCGGGCACCGGGGCGCCGAAGTTGCTGCGGGTGGAATTACTGGTGCATCCGTTGGACACGCCCAATACCCTGAACGGCTCGGGCTTGGCGATTGCGAATCCGCCGTGGGGGCTGGAGGAAGAATTGCGAGAGCTGCTGCCATGGCTGTCCAAGCAACTTGGGCAAACCCAGGGTGGGTGGCAGATGGATTGGCTCATTGCTGAATGAAAGCTTCAAGCTGCAAGAAGCGCGTTCCTGCTCTTACTTGCAGCTTGAAGCTTAAAACTTGCAGCTCCGATCTTCAGATCGGACAAGTCACGCCTGTGCCGCCAATCCCGCAGTAGCCGGCCGGATTTTTTGCCAGGTACTGCTGGTGATACGCCTCGGCGAAGTAGACTGTCGGAGCCTCTTCGATTTCCGTGGTGATTGTGCCCAGGCCAGCCTTGCTCAGCTCGTTCTGATAAGCCTGTGCACTGGCCTTCGCTGCGTCCAACTGCTCAGGCGTAGTGGCGTAGATCACGGAACGATACTGGCTGCCGATGTCATTGCCCTGGCGCATGCCCTGGGTTGGGTTGTGCAGTTCCCAAAACATTTTCAGCAGGTCTTCGTACTTGATCTTGGCCTGGTCATATACCACCAGTACCACTTCGCTGTGGCCGGTCAGGCCCGAGCAGACTTCTTCATAGGTCGGGTTCGGCGTGTAGCCGCCAGCATAGCCGGCCACCGTGCTGACCACGCCTTCGTGCTGCCAGAAACGGCGTTCCGCGCCCCAGAAACAGCCCAGGCCGAAGATCGCGAAGCCTACATCGTCCAGGAATGGGCCCAGCAGCGGGTTGCCATTGACGAAGTGCGTCTCGGGCAAGGTCATTGGGGTTTCACGGCCAGGCAGAGCTTGTTCTTGAGTGGGAAGCACGTTTTTGTTCACCAGGATTTCCGAGCGCAAGACCATGTTCAGTCCTCTCAGTCAGATTGAGTTAACAGAGTAATTCAGACCGCCAGTGTGCCCGAGTGTTACAGCGCTGTCAGGCGATTGGCCCGCGAGGATAGCGTTTAAGTCTTTCCAGCAACTCGGAACCGGGGATGGGCCGGTCGAACAGGTAGCCCTGGCCGACGTCGCAGCGATGGCGGCGCAGGAACGCCAGTTGCTCGGCGGTTTCGATGCCTTCGGCGACGACCTTGAGCTTGAGGTTATGGGCCATGGCGATCACCGCTGAGGTGATTTCCATATCGTCCTGGTTGTCCGGGATCTCATGGATAAAGCTGCGATCGATCTTGATGATATCGATGGGGAATTTTTTCAAGTAGCTGAGCGACGAGTAGCCGGTACCGAAATCGTCCATGGCCAGGGTCAGGCCGAAACTCTTCAGCTGGTCCAATTGCAGGCGCGTGTCTTCGGTGGCCTCCAGCAGCAGGCCTTCGGTCAGCTCCAGCTCCAGCAAATTGGCAGGCAGCTGTTCTTCCTTGAGGATGGCGGCAATTGAGGCCACCAGGTCAGGGTCGGAGAACTGCTTGGGTGACAGGTTGATCGCTACCTGCAGGTTGCCCATGCCGGCGGCGCTCAGTCGTTTGCTCATGCGGCAGGCCTGGCGGGCGATCCACTTGCCGATGGGGATGATCAGCCCGGTTTCTTCGGCCACACTGATGAACTGATCCGGTCGGATCATGCCTTTTTCCGGGTGATTCCAGCGCAACAGCGCTTCCATCCCCAACAGGCGGCCGCTGCGCAGGCACAGTTTTGGCTGGTAGAACACGTCCAACTCGTTCTGGGTCAGGGCGCGGCGCAGGTTGTTTTCCACGAACAGTTTGTAGCTGGCCTCGGCGTTCAGCGCTTCGGTGAACACCTGGACCTGATGTTTGCCATTGGCCTTGGCCTTGTGCAGCGCCAGGCCTGCGTTGCGCATCAGGGTTTGCGGGTCGCGGCCGTGCAGCGGGGCGCAGGCCAGGCCCACGGAGCCGGTGACGCTGATCAGTTGGTTGTCGACAAACATCGGCTTGTCGAGGGTCATCAGCAACTGGAATGCCACCTGCTGGCCGACCTCAAGGTCGGTATTGTCCAGCAGCACCGCGAACTCGTTGCTGGCGAACCGCGCCAGGCTGCCGCCGGTGCTCAGGCTGTTGCGCAGGCGCCGGGCCAGGCTGATCAGCAGCTTGTCGCCGGTCTGGTGGCCGAGGCTGTCGTTGATTCGCTTGAAGTTGTCGATGTCCACCAGCAGCAGGCTGATGGGAGTGTCGCTGTCCCGGGCAAAGCGTTCGTCGAGGTTGCGGATGAACGCCGGACGGTTGCCCAGGTTGGTGAGGTTGTCGGTATAGGCCAGACGCTCGATGCGCTGCTGGGCCAGCTTGGTTTGGGTGATATCTTCGTAGATGCCGATGTAGTGGGTCAGCTCGCGATTGTCGCCATAGACCCTGGAGATCGACAACTGCCCCCAGTAGGGCTCGAGGTTTTTGCGTCGGCTCTTGAATTCGCCTTGCCAGCTGTTGCTCTTGGCCAGGCTCGATCGTGCGTCGAACAACAGCGCACTGAGATTCTCCAGGGCCGGCAGTTCCGACAGCTTGTGGCCGTGGACTTCTTCGGAGCTGTACTGGGTGATCGCCGTAAAGCTGGGGTTGACGTACTCCACCACGCCATCGCAATTGACCAGCAGAAATGCGTTGGCACTTTGCTCCACGGCCCGCTGGAACAAATGCAGGGCGCTGGTGGCGGTGCGACGGTTGTGGTTGTTGATCACCTGGGCGAACTGGTCGGCCAACTCGCCGGCAAAAGCAATCTCGTCAGCCTGCCAGGCTCGGGTGGTGCCGCTTTGCTCCAGGCACAATACGCCCACCACTTGGCCATCGATGCGGATACTGGCGTCGAGCATGGCGTGGATATCCCGCGGGCGCAGACTCTCGGCCATCTCCCGTGTGCGCGGGTCGCGCATGGCATTGCCGGCATCAATTGCGCGGCTGGTTTGCAGGGCTTCCAGGTAATCCGGGAAGCCGCTGGCGTCGATGGGCATGGGCAGGTGGTGTTGCTGATCGGCGCGGTGGAAGGCGGAGATCGGCACCAGATGCTGGTCTTCCAGGTTCCAGATGCTGGCACAGTCGATCTGATAAATATCGCAGGCGCTGCGGGTGATCAGTTCAGCGGCTTCTTGCAGGGAATTGTTGGTGCTGTAGCGCTGGCGGGCCAACAGCAGGATCAGTTCCTGCTGGGCGCGCACCCGTTCCAGGTGTTGCAGTTGTTCCTGTTGCGTGCGTTGGTTGAGTTCCAGGGCGATCTGCAAACGGCTGTTTTGGTCTTCCAGGTCGGCGGCGGGCATCGGTGTCAGGTTGCTGAACAGGCCGTCCACCACCATCAGGTAGCCGCGCAATAGGTGGCGATTGTGCTGTTTGTAGGCTTCGCCCAGTTCCAGCAGGTTCAAGGGGCCGTGGCTGGTGTGCAGGGTGTAGCGCACCAGGTAATGGGGGCTGGCCGTCAGTTGCTGTTGAATCGCGTCATGCAACTGATAGCGGGCCTGGGGCTCCATCAGGCTGGCGTAGGGCGAGCCGATCAGGGAGCACAGTTCCATCGCCGGGAGGCCGAACTGTTTTTCGCAATTGGGATCAAGGTACAAGAGTGCCCAGCTTGCCTCATTTAGCCGCTCGAAACGCAGCATACCGAGGCGCGAAGGCACCGGTAATTGCGTCACTACCTCGGCCGCCGTTCGGGCGACATCGGGTTGGCTTTTCATGGGGGAACTCGCTTGGAAAAATGCGCATTGCGCCGGGCTCACGCCCTCTTTACTGCTGTCTGCGGCAAGGTTGCATCATGCAGCACGGACTGACAAGAGAGGATGAAGGCTAAGTGCTATAAGTGCGTTATCGGCAGGGCGGGGGATTTCTGCAATTGGGGTGATGGGTGGTTTGTGGTGAGGGGGTTTGCCGGATCTGCGTATCGCCCCCGTTGGGCTGCGCGGCAGCTCCAATAGGATTACAAAAAACAGGCAAAAAAAGCCCCGCCAAATTGGCGGGGTTGAGGTACGAGCGTGGCGCTCGGAAAACCTTGAAACCAGGCCTTCCCTATCAGAGGAGGGCCCGTTGTGGCTTAAAGCAGGATGGTGCGGATGTCCGCCAGCAGGTCGCTCAGACGCTTGGTGAAGCGAGCAGCAGCGGCGCCGTTGATCACACGGTGATCGTAGGACAACGACAGTGGCAACATCAGCTTGGGCTGGAAGGCTTTGCCGTCCCACACAGGCTGGATGGTGGCCTTGGAAACGCCGAGGATCGCGACTTCCGGTGCGTTGACGATTGGCGTGAAGCCAGTGCCGCCAATGTGCCCGAGGCTGGAGATGGTGAAGCAAGCGCCTTGCATGTCGTCTGCGGTGAGCTTCTTGTCACGGGCCTTGGCAGCCAGCGTAGCGGCTTCGGCAGCCAGTTGCAGCAGGTTCTTCTGATCAACGTTCTTGATCACAGGCACCAACAGGCCGTCCGGGGTATCGACCGCGAAGCCGATGTTCACGTACTTCTTGCGAATGATCGCCTTGCCGCTAGGTGCCAGCGAGCTGTTGAAGTCCGGTAGTTCCTTGAGCAGGTGCGCGCAGGACTTGAGCAGCAGTGGCAGGATGGTCAGTTTGACGCCGGCTTTTTCGGCCACGGCTTTCTGCGCGATGCGGAAAGCTTCCAGGTCGGTAATGTCGGCCTGGTCGAACTGAGTCACGTGCGGAATGTTCAGCCAGCTGCGGTGCAGGCTCGACGCGCCGATTTGCATCAGGCGGGTCATCGGCACTTCTTCGGTTTCGCCGAAGCGGCTGAAGTCCACAACCGGGATCGGCGGAATACCAGCACCGCCGGTAGCGCCTGCGGCCGGAGCCTCCTTGGCCTTCTGCATCATGGATTTGACGTAGACCTGCACGTCTTCCTTGAGCACACGACCGTGGGGGCCGCTGGCCGTTACCGCGTTCAACTCGACGCCGAACTCACGGGCCAGTTGGCGCACGGCAGGGCCGGCATGAACCTTGGCACCGCTTGGCGCAGGCGCAGCAGCAGGGGCCGGTGCGGCCTCGGCTTTTGCAGCAGGCGCTGGAGCGGCGGCCGGGGTCGCCTCAGCCTTGGCGGCTGGTGCGGCCGCGGCGGCAGGAGCTTTTTCAGCAGGTGCAGCAGCACCCTGGACTTTCAGCTTGAGGATGAAGTCACCCGTGCCGACTTCGTCATCCAGCTTGACGCCAATGCTTTCCACCACGCCGGCAGCCGGCGATGGGATTTCCATGCTGGCCTTGTCGGATTCCAGGGTGATCAGCGACTGGTCGGCTTCGACGGTGTCGCCGACCTTGACCAGCAGCTCGATGATCTTGGCCTTGCCCGACGAGCCGATGTCCGGAACATGAATGTCCTGGACTGTGGCGGCGGCCGGGGCCGGGGCCGCTGGGGCCTCGGCAACAGCGGCAGGCTTCTCGGCGGCAGCCGGGGCCGCAGCAGGAGCCTCAGGCGCCGCGGCAGCGGCACCCTCGACTTCCAGTTCCAGCAGTTCGTCGCCTTCTTTCAGGCGGTCGCCCAGCTTCACTTTCAGGCTTTTGACCACGCCGGCCTTGGGAGCAGGGATTTCCATGCTCGCCTTGTCCGATTCCAGGGTCAGGATGCTCTGGTCGGCTTCGATACGGTCGCCGACCTTCACAAACAGTTCAATTACTTCCCCTTCACCGCTGCCGATGTCAGGTACGCGAATGAGTTCGCTCACAGAAAATCTCCTCAGCAGTCCAGTGGGTTGCGTTTTTCCGGGTTGATCCCGAACTTGACGATAGCTTCAGCCACCACCTTAGGTTCGATATCACCACGGTCAGCCAAGGCTTCCAGGGCTGCCAACACCACGAAATGACGGTCAACTTCGAAGAAGTGACGCAGCTTCTTGCGGCTGTCACTGCGGCCGAAACCGTCGGTGCCCAGGACTTTGAATTCCTTGGACGGGACCCACTGGCGAATTTGTTCAGCAAACAGTTTCATGTAGTCGGTGGAGGCGATAACCGGACCCTTACGGCCAGTCAGGCACTCTTCTACGTAGCTCAGCACAGGCTTCTGACCTGGGTGCAGACGGTTGCTGCGCTCCACGGCCAGGCCATCGCGACGCAGTTCGTTGAAGCTGGTAACGCTCCACACGTCCGCGCCGATGTTGAACTCTTCACGCAGGATTTTCGCCGCTTCACGGACTTCACGCAGGATGGTGCCGGAGCCCATCAGCTGCACGTGGTGCGCCGCTTCCTTGGTGTCTTCTTCGAGCAGGTACATGCCTTTGATGATGCCTTCCTCGACACCGGCCGGCATGGCTGGCTGCTGGTAGGACTCGTTCATCACGGTGATGTAGTAGAAGACGTCCTGTTGCTCTTCGGTCATCTTCTTCATGCCGTCCTGGATGATCACCGCCAGCTCATAGCCGTAGGTTGGATCAAAGGTGCGGCAGTTCGGGATGGTGCCCGCCAGGATGTGGCTGTGACCGTCTTCGTGTTGCAGGCCTTCGCCGTTCAGCGTGGTCCGGCCAGCGGTGCCGCCGATCAGGAAGCCACGGGTACGGCTGTCGCCAGCAGCCCAGGCCAGGTCGCCGATACGCTGGAAACCGAACATCGAGTAGAAGATGTAGAACGGCAGCATCGGCTGGTTGTGGCTGGAGTACGAAGTACCGGCAGCGATGAAGGAGCTCATGGCGCCTGCTTCGTTGATGCCTTCTTCGAGAATCTGGCCCTTCTTGTCTTCGCGGTAGAACATCACCTGGTCTTTATCGACTGGCTCGTAGAGCTGGCCGACGGAGGAGTAGATGCCCAACTGGCGGAACATGCCTTCCATACCGAAGGTACGAGCTTCGTCCGGGATGATCGGGACGATACGCGGGCCGATTTCCTTGTCCTTGACCAGTTGCGCGAGAATTCGCACGAAGGCCATGGTGGTGGAGATTTCACGGTCGCCCGAGCCGTCCAGGATCGCCTTGAGGGTCTCCAGTGGTGGCGTCGGAATGCTGATGCTTTTGGCGCGACGCTGTGGCACGAAACCGCCCAGTGCAGTGCGGCGCTCGCTCAGGTAGCGGGCTTCGGCGCTGCCTTCTTCAGGTTTGAAGAACGGCAGGTTTTCCAGCTCTTCGTCCTTGACCGGGATGTCGAAACGATCGCGGAACAGCTTCAGGCTTTCAACATCAACCTTCTTGGTGTTGTGCGCGGTGTTTTTCGCTTCGCCGGCGCCAGTGCCATAACCCTTGATGGTCTTGGCCAGGATGACGGTAGGTTGTTCTTTGTGGTTGACCGCTTCGTGGTACGCCGCGTAGACCTTGTACGGGTCGTGGCCACCACGGTTGAGCTTCCAGATCTCGTCGTCGGACAGGTCGGCAACCATCGCCTTGAGTTCAGGCGTGTTGAAGAAGTGTTCGCGAACAAACGCGCCGTCTTTGGCCTTGTAGTTCTGGTACTCGCCGTCGATGACTTCGTCCATCCGGCGTTGCAGGATACCGTCGACGTCCTTGGCCAGCAGTGGGTCCCAGAAACGGCCCCAGATGACTTTGGTGACGTTCCACTGAGCTCCACGGAACACACCTTCGAGTTCCTGGATGATCTTGCCGTTGCCGCGAACCGGGCCGTCGAGGCGCTGCAGGTTGCAGTTGATGACGAAGATCAGGTTGTCCAGCTTTTCGCGGCCAGCCAGGGAGATCGCGCCCAGGGATTCCGGCTCGTCGCACTCGCCGTCGCCCAGGAAACACCAGACTTTTTGCTTGCCCTCCGGGATGAAGCCACGGGCTTCCAGGTACTTCATGAAACGCGCCTGGTAGATCGCCTGGATCGGGCCCAGCCCCATGGATACAGTCGGGAACTGCCAGAAATCGGGCATCAGCCAAGGGTGCGGATAGGACGACAGGCCATGACCGTCGACTTCCTGGCGGAAGTTGTTCATTTGTTCTTCGGTGATGCGACCTTCCATGAACGCGCGGGCGTAAACGCCTGGCGAGGTGTGGCCCTGGAAGTAGATCAGGTCGCCGCCGTGTTCTTCGGCCGGGGCCTGGAAGAAGTAGTTGAAGCCGATGTCATACAGGGTTGCGCTGGAGGCGAAGCTGGAGATGTGACCGCCCAGGTCAGAATCTTTCAAGTTCGTGCGCATTACCATGGCCATCGCGTTCCAGCGTACCAGCGAGCGAATGCGGCGTTCCATGAACAGGTCGCCAGGCATGCGTGCTTCGTGGGTAACGGGGATGGTGTTGCGGTACGGTGTGGTGATGGCGTAGGGCAGTTGCGAGCCGCTGCGGGTCGCGAGTTCGCCCATACGGGTCATCAGGTAGTGAGCACGGTCTTCGCCTTCTTTGTCGAGAACCGATTCCAGGGCGTCCAGCCATTCCTGGGTTTCGACGGGATCGAGGTCTTGCATGGCTTGCTCCAGGGCGGAAAGGCTTCCAGAATCGGTTGCCTGAGTTTGCGACTGGCCTTGTGGGCAGACGACATAAATTCTTGGATGACCGGAGATTGTTCCGGCGTTGTGTAGTTTTACTACAAATCGTCGGCCATTTCAGCCTTTCGAATGTATATACGAGTAGTAAAACTACAGAAGAGTGAGCTGTTGGCTCCTTCTGGTTGGTGAGAATAATCGTTATTGTGGGTCTTTTGCGAACAAGAAAAGGTGAAGAATTGATGTTGACTGCCAAAAACGAAAAGTTTTCAGCTATTTCTAACTTTTGTTCGACAGTCCTTCACCGAGCGTGGTTCTTGCTATCACCGCAACAGGCCTTTCACATGCCGATCAAGGATAGACCATGAGCCTTCCAATGCTGGCTGAACTGCCAGCCATTCTTTTGCCGTTTGTCAGTCGTGCCGAGCAATCGTTGCGCGCCGCCGTGGCGCAACTGGACGACGACCATGGTCTGTCCGACTGGACGCCGCAACGTTGGGCCGACTTCGCCCGGGTCTGCGCCGCTAGTGATTTTGTCAGTGAACAGAGCGTTCGTGACCCTGTGATGTTGTTGGAACTGGTGGCCTGGGGCGAGCTGGATCGCGGTTTTGCACCCGATGAGCTGTGCGGGCAGATCGCGGGTGCTGTGCAACAAGCCGAAACAGAAGATGAGCTGGGTCGCTGCCTGCGCCGCCAGCGCACTCGCCAGCAAGTACGGATCATCTGGCGCGACCTGACCCGACAGGCGGACCTGGTCCAGACCTGCCGCGATTTGTCAGACATGGCCGACGCCAGCATCGACCAGGCCTATCAATGGCTGTACCAGCGCCATTGTGTCCAGTTCGGCACACCCACCGGCCGACGTAGCGGCGAGCCGCAGCCGATGGTCATTCTCGGCATGGGCAAGCTCGGCGCGGTGGAGTTGAACCTGTCGTCGGACATCGACTTGATCTTTGCCTATCCGGAAGGCGGCGAGACCGTAGGCGTCAAGCGCTCCCTGGACAACCAGGAGTTCTTCATCCGCCTGGGCCAGAAGCTGATCAAGGCCCTTGACCCGATGACGGTCGACGGCTTTGTATTTCGCGTCGACATGCGCCTGCGGCCCTACGGTTCATCCGGGGCGCTGGTGCTCAGCTTCAATGCATTGGAGCAGTACTACCAGGACCAGGGCCGTGACTGGGAGCGCTACGCCATGATCAAGGCGCGGGTGGTGGCCGGGGATCAGGTGGCCGGCGCGCAACTGCTCGACATGCTGCGACCGTTTGTCTACCGCCGTTACCTGGATTTTTCCGCCATCGAAGCGCTGCGCACCATGAAGCAGCTGATTCAGCAGGAAGTGCGGCGCAAGGGCATGGCCGAGAACATCAAGCTGGGCTCTGGTGGTATTCGTGAAGTGGAATTTATCGCCCAGGCGTTCCAGCTTATCCATGGCGGTCGCGATTTGAGCCTGCAGCAGCGCCCACTGTTAAAGGTGCTTGGCACCCTGGAAGGGCAGGGTTACCTTCCGCCGGCGGTGGTCGCCGAGTTGCGCAATGGCTACGAATTCCTGCGCTACACCGAACACGCGATCCAGGCGATTGCCGACCGGCAGACGCAAATGCTTCCGGACGGCTTAGAGGATCAGGCGCGGATTGCCTTCATGATGGGCTTCCCGGACTGGACGGCGTTCCATGAGCGGCTGATGTACTGGCGCGGTCGGGTGGACTGGCACTTTCGCCAAGTCATCGCCGATCCGGATGAAGAGGAGGGCGAGGAAAGCGAACTGGTGGTGGGCGGAGAGTGGTTGCCGCTGTGGGAAGAGTCCCAGGACGAAGAAGCCGCTTGCCGTCAGTTGCACGAAGGCGGTTTTGTCGACGGACCCAAGGCATTGAGGGCCTTGGCCGGACTGCGCGGCAGCCCGCAATTGCGCGCCATGCAGCGTCTGAGCCGTGAGCGTCTCGACGCATTTATCCCGCGTTTGCTGGCCCAGTCGGTCGAACATGCCAGCCCGGACCTGGTGCTGGAACGCGTGTTGCCGTTGGTTGAAGCGGTGGCACGGCGTTCCGCGTATCTAGTACTGCTGACGGAAAACCCTGGCGCCTTGCGTAGGCTGTTGACCCTGTGCGCTGCCAGCCCGTGGATCGCCGAGCAGATCACCCGCTTCCCGTTGCTGCTGGACGAATTGCTCAACGAAGGCCGCCTGTTCAAGCCGCCTCTGGCGCCGGAACTGGCTGCCGAACTGCGCGAGCGCCTGACGCGGATCCCCGAAGACGACCTTGAGCAGCAGATGGAAGCCCTGCGCAATTTCAAGCTGGCCCACCGCCTACGGGTCGCCGCCTCGGAAATCGCTGGCAGCCTGCCATTGATGAAAGTAAGTGACTACCTGACCTGGCTCGCCGAAGCGATTCTCGAACAAGTGCTGGCCCTGGCCTGGCGCCAGACCGTCGCTCGCCACGGTTCGCCGCAGCGTGTGGACGGCACCCTGTGCGATCCTGGGTTCATCATTGTCGGTTATGGGAAAGTGGGTGGTATCGAACTGGGGCATGGTTCGGACCTGGACCTGGTGTTTATTCACGACGGTGACCCGCAAGCCGAAACCGACGGCGCCAAACCCATCGACGGTGCGCAGTTTTTTACCCGATTGGGCCAGCGAATCATTCATCTGCTGACCACCCAGACCAACTCCGGGCAACTGTACGAAGTGGATATGCGCCTGCGACCGTCAGGCGCTTCCGGTCTGTTGGTCAGTTCCCTGGGGGCGTTTGCCCGTTATCAGGAAAATGAAGCCTGGACCTGGGAGCATCAGGCTCTGGTGCGGGCGCGGGTATTGGTGGGCAGCCAGGACGTTGGTCGTGCTTTTGAGCAAGTGCGGGCCCAGGTATTGGGGCGTGCGCAGGACCTGGCGAAGCTACGCCAGGAGGTCAGTGAGATGCGCGCCAAGATGCGTGACAATCTGGGAACCAGGTCCACGGCGGCCGGCACCGGGGCCAATGCCTTCGAGCCCACGGCCTCGTTCGACCTCAAGCAGGACGCCGGAGGTATCGTCGATATTGAATTTATGGTGCAATACGCGGCTTTGGCGTGGTCTGCGCAACATCCTTCGTTGCTACGCTACACCGACAATATCCGCATCCTGGAAGGCCTGGAGCAGGTCGGGCTAATGGCCGCCGCCGATGCCCATCTGCTGCGTGAGGTCTATAAGGCCTACCGTTCCGTCGCTCATCGTCAGGCTTTGCAGAATGAGGCCGGGGTGGTCAGCGGTGACCAGTTCGCGGACGAACGGCGCCAGGTGAAGCGAATCTGGAAGGAACTGGGGTTAAGCTGAAACAACTTTAATGTGGGACATTTTTTAATGTGGGAGCTGGGTGTGCCATTCCCGCACAGACTATCGAGGCGGGGAGGCATGAGCCTCCCCGTATCGTTTGTGGAAACTACATGAATATTCTGATCGTTGGGCCCAGTTGGGTCGGTGACATGGTGATGGCGCAGACACTGTTCCAGTGCCTGAAACAACGTCATCCCGACTGCGAAATCGACGTGCTCGCCCCCGAGTGGAGCCGGCCGATTCTGGAGCGTATGCCCGAGGTGCGTCAGGCCTTGAGCTTTCCGCTCGGCCATGGCGCCCTGGAGCTTGCGACCCGTCGACGCATCGGCAAGTCCCTGGCTGGCCAGTACGACCAGGCGATCCTGCTGCCCAATTCGATGAAATCGGCGTTGGTGCCATTCTTCGCCGGCATCCCCAAGCGCACCGGCTGGCGCGGCGAGTTCCGTTACGGCTTGCTCAACGACGTGCGCAAGCTCGACAAGGCGCGTTACCCGCTGATGATCGAGCGTTTTATGGCCCTGGCCTACGCGCCCGGTGCCGAGTTGCCGACGCCGTACCCGCGCCCCAGCCTGCAAATCGATCCGGTTACCCGCGACGCGGCCCTGGCCAAATTCGGCTTGACACTAGACCGGCCGGTGCTGGCGCTGTGCCCTGGCGCCGAGTTTGGCGAGTCCAAGCGCTGGCCGTCGGAGCACTACGCCAAGGTCGCCGAGATAAAAATTCGCGAAGGTTGGCAAGTCTGGCTGTTCGGCTCGAAAAATGATCACTCGGTGGGTGAAGACATTCGTCAGCGTTTGATTCCGGGACTGCGCGAAGAAGCGGTCAACCTCAGCGGCGACACGTCCCTGGCCGAGGCCATCGACCTGTTGTCCTGCGCCGATTCGGTGGTGTCCAACGATTCCGGCCTGATGCACGTTGCTGCTGCGTTGAATCGCCCGCTGGTAGCGGTGTACGGCTCCACTTCCCCGGATTTCACCCCGCCGTTGGCCGACAAGGTCGAAGTGGTGCGGCTGGGTCTGGATTGCAGCCCGTGCTTTGACCGTACCTGCCGTTTTGGCCACTACAACTGCTTGCGCCAGTTGCTGCCGCAGCCTGTGGCCGACGCCTTGCAGCGGTTGCAGGGCACTGTGGTCGAGGTTCGCTGAGTTGCGGGTACTGGTGATCAAGACCTCATCCCTGGGCGATGTGATTCATGCCTTGCCGGCGTTGACCGACGCGGCCCGGGCGATTCCGGGGATTCGCTTTGACTGGGTAGTGGAAGAAGGTTTCGCCGAAATCCCTACCTGGCATCCGGCGGTGGACAAGGTGATTGCTGTGGCGATTCGCCGCTGGCGCAAGAACATCTGGCAGACCATCAAGAGCGGCGAATGGCGGCGCTTCAAGCAGCAAATCCAGTCGACCAAATACGACTTGGTGATCGACGCTCAGGGCCTGCTGAAAAGCGCCTGGTTGTCCCGCTACGTGCGCGCCCCGGTGGCCGGTTTCGACAAGCAGTCGGCCCGTGAACCCATCGCGGCGCATTTCTACTCCCGCCGTCTGGCCGTGGCCCGTGGGCAACACGCGGTGGAGCGCTTGCGCCAACTATTCGCCGTGGCCTTGGGTTATGACCTGCCCAAGGGGCTGGGAGATTACGGCCTGAGCGTCGACAAACTGCTGGGTTTGCCGCCGAAGAAGCCGTTTGTGCTGCTGCTTCATGGCACCACCTGGGACACCAAACATTGGCCCGAAGTCTATTGGCGCGAACTGGCCGAGCGTATGGGTAGCCTGGGCGTGGACGTGAAGCTGCCTTGGGGCAACGCCGCCGAAAAGGCTCGCGCCGAACGCCTGGCCCAAGGCCTGAAGAACGCCGAAGTGCTGCCCAAGCTGAACCTGGCGGGGGTGGCGCGAGTACTGGCGGGCGCCAAGGCCTGTGTCGCCGTCGATACCGGCCTCGGCCATTTGGCCGCCGCCCTGGACGTGCCGACTATTTCCCTGTTCGGTCCCACCAATCCAGGCCTGACAGGCGCCTACGGTAAGGCGCAGATCCATTTGGGCAGCGACTTCCCTTGCGCGCCGTGCCTGCAAAAGAAATGCACCTATCAACCGACTGCCGAAGATCAGCACCGGTTTGATATCAAGCGCGAGTGGCCGCTGTGCTTTACTCGCTTGAACCCTGAGCGTGTGGCAAATCGGTTAAGCACGTTGTTACTGGCTGAGGAACACTGATGCAACTGGCTTTTGTCCTCTACAAGTATTTCCCCTTTGGTGGCCTGCAGCGCGACTTCATGCGCATTGCCCTGGAGTGCCAGCAGCGTGGCCACAAGATTCGTGTTTACACCCTGATCTGGGAAGGCGACGTGCCGCCGGGTTTCGAAGTGCTGGTGGCGCCGGTCAAGGCGCTGTTCAACCATCGTCGTAACGAAAAACTCTACGCTTGGATTCAGGCCGACCTGGCCAAGCGCCCGGTGGACCGTGTGGTGGGTTTCAACAAGATGCCGGGGCTGGACGTGTACTTCGCCGCCGACGGAGTCTTTGAAGACAAGGCGCAAACCCTGCGCAACCCGATGTACCGCTGGTTCGGCCGCTATAAGCACTTTGCCGAATACGAGCGGGCGGTGTTCGACAAGGACGCCAAGACCCAAGTCATGGTGCTCTCCGAGCATCAGCAGGCGTTGTTCAGCAAGTATTACGGCACTCCGGCCAGCCGCTTTCACTTCTTGCCGCCAGGCATCAGTCGTGACCGTCGTGCACCGCCCAACGCCGCCGAGATTCGTGCCGAGTTTCGCCGCGAATTCGGTCTGGCTGAAGATGACCTGCTGCTGGTGCAAATCGGTTCGGGCTTCAAGACCAAGGGTGTTGATCGCAGCCTCAAGGCCGTGGCCGCACTGCCGTGCGCTTTGAAGAAACGCACCCGGCTATTTGTAATCGGCCAGGACGACCCCAAAGTATTCCAATTGCAGAGTGCCGCGCTGGGCTTGGGTGATCAGGTGCAGTTCTTCAAGGGGCGCAGCGATATCCCGCGTTTCCTGCTGGGGGCGGACCTGTTGATCCACCCGGCCTACAACGAGGCGGCCGGCATGGTGCTGATCGAAGCGGTGGTCGCCGGCCTCCCGGTACTGGTGAGCAAGGTCTGTGGTTACGCCTTCTACATCGACAAGGCCCAGAGTGGCCGGGTGTTGGACGAACCGTTCGAGCAGGCCCAGCTCAACCAGTACCTGGTCGATATGCTCGACGACAATGCAGCGCGCGCGGCCTGGAGCTGCAATGGCCTGGTCTTCGCTGAGACGGCCGACCTCTATAGCATGCCGCAGTACGCTGCGGACCTGATTCTGGCGGAGCCAAACCGATGAAGTTGATTCTTGCCGAACCGTTCAAAACCTTGTGGGCCGGACGCGATGCGTTCGCCGAAGTCGAGAAGCTGGACGGCCAGGTGTACCGTGAACTCGATGCCCGCCGTACCTTGCGTACGGAAGTGGACGGCCACGGTTTTTTTGTGAAAGTCCATCGGGGGATCGGCTGGGTCGAAATCCTCAAGAACCTGATCACCGCCAAGTTGCCGGTATTGGGCGCGGGCCAGGAATGGCTGGCGATCCAGCGCCTGCAGGAAGTCGGCGTGCCGACCATGACCGCCGTGGCTTACGGCGAGAAGGGCAGCAACCCGGCAGACCAACACTCATTTATCGTCACCGAAGAGCTGGCGCCTACCGTCAGCCTCGAAGACCTGAGCATGGACTGGCTCAAGCAGCCGCCCGTACCTGTTATCAAGCACGCGCTGATCGCCGAAGTGGCCCGCATGACCGGCATGATGCATCGCGGCGGGGTCAATCACCGTGACTGCTACATCTGCCATTTCCTGCTGCACACCGACAAGCCGCTGGTGGCCGACGATTTCAAACTCTCGGTGATCGACCTGCACCGTGCCCAGGTACGCCCGAAGATCCCGCTGCGCTGGCGCAACAAGGACCTGGCGGCGCTGTACTTCTCGGCATTGGATATCGGCCTGACCCAGCGTGACAAATTTCGCTTCCTCAAGGGCTATTTCCAGCAACCGCTGCGCCAGATCCTGGCTGAAGAAGCGGCCTTGCTGGACTGGCTGGAAGGCAAGGCGGCCAAGCTCTACGCCCGTAAACAACGTTATGGGGATGCGCTCTGATGGCGGGTTGGAACCTGGAACCCGCTTACGCCGCCCTGGCGGATGATTTTGGTAGCCTCGACGCGGTGTTCGCCCTGCAAGGTGAGCGGCTGACCCACGATCCGCTGTCCGAAGTCATTCGTGTCGAGCGCGGCGGGGTCAATTATTACGTCAAGCGTTACGTCGGCGCCGGCAAGGGCCTGCGTCGCTACCTGGGCAGGCCGCGGGTCAAGTCCGAGTGGCAGAACCTCAAGCGCTTCGCCAAGTGGGGCATTCCCACCGCTGACGTGATCGCCTGGGGTCTGGAACGCAAAGGCATAGCCTATGACCGCGGGGCGATGATCACCCGCGAGTTGCCCGAGACTGAAGACTTGTCGGCGTTGGCCGAACGCAATGACCCGCAATTGTCGGACCCTGTCTGGGTCGACAAGGTCAGCCGCCAGCTCGCCGAATACACCCGGACCATGCACGACCACTGCTTTACCCACAACGATTTGAAGTGGCGCAACCTGCTGATCGACGACCAGCAAACCCTGTACCTGATCGACTGTCCCAACGGCGCTTTCTGGCGTGGCTTCTGGCTCAAGTACCGGATCACCAAGGATCTGGCGTGCCTGGACAAGGTCGCCAAGTATCACTTGTCGGCCACTCAGCGCCTGCGGTTTTACATGCAGTATCGTCAGAGCAAGCACTTGAGTGCGTCGGACAAACAGAGAATTCGCCATGTGGTGAAATTTTTCGAGGGCCGCGAATGAGTGACTTCCTGGCGGCTGAAGATCGCGCGCTACTTGAGCGCAACGGTCTCGGCACTTTTGACGCGCTGTGGGCCAAACAACTGGACGCAGTGGACGAGCCCAACACCAGCCGTGGCGGCTGGAGTAGCGTGTTTCGCCTGGAGCTGGAAGGTCACGGTTACTACCTCAAGCGCCAGAGCAACTACCTGACGCGCACCTTGCAGCGGCCTTTTGGCGAACCGAGCTTTGCCCGAGAGTTTCGTAATATCAGCCGCTATCGGCGGTTGGGCATTCCGGCGTTACAGGCGGCCTTTTTTGGCGAGCGTAAAGTTGCTGGCGAACATCGGGCGATGTTGCTGACCCGCGCCCTGGATGGCTGGAATGACCTGGATTCGTTGCTGGAACAATGGTCTGCACTGAGCGACGACCAGCAGCGGGCAATCTTGCAGGCCTGCGGCCAATTGGCGCGGCAACTGCACAGCGTCGGCCAGGTTCACGGCTGTTTTTATCCCAAGCATATTTTCCTCCAGGCCACGGGCGACGGTTATGCCGCGCAGTTGATCGACCTGGAGAAAACCCGGCCGCTGTTGTTTGGCTGGCGGGATCGGGTCAAGGACCTGGAGCCGCTGTTGCGCCGGGCACCACAATGGTCACAAGATCAGGTTCGCCAATTGTTGGCGGCGTATCTCGATCAGCCTGAAGATAGTTTGCTGGTCGATACTTGGGCCCAGCGCCTGGCGGCTCGCCGCAGTCACAAGGAGACCCGTTGATGCGTTTGTCCGAACTGAAAAGTGTCGGTCGCACCCCCAGCTTACCCCTGAGTGTGGAACTGGCCGATGCGGCGGGCCCTGGGCAGTTGCAACTGTTGAGCCTGCTGCGGGTGTTACCGGGCCAGCGCTATGTGGGTGCGGCGATCTGGCGCAGCCGGCCGGTACTGGCCAAGCTATTGGTCGGCAGCAAGGCCGCCCGGCATTTTCAGCGTGAACTCAAGGGTGTGCGCCTGCTTGCTGAGCAAGGGCTGACCACCCCGCTGTTGCTGGCCGATGGGCTGCAAGAAGGCGAGGGCGGCTGGTTGCTGTTCGAGCTCCTGGAGGGTGCCGAGAGCCTGGCTGACGCCTGGCATGGCGTCGAAGCCTTACCGCCGTTGGCTGATGAGCAACAAACGGTTCTGGCCCAAGCGCTGGTCGCGATTGCTGCGATGCACGCCAAGGGCTTGTGGCAGGAAGACCTGCACCTGGACAACTTGCTGCGCCAGGACGGCAAGCTATACCTGATTGATGGTGCCGGGATCTGCGTCGAACAAGCGGGCAAGCCGCTGTCGCGCAACCGGGTACTGGAAAACCTCGGGGTGTTTTTCGCGCAATTGCCGAAAAACCTCGAACCGTTTACCGAAGAGCTGTTGGTGCATTACCTGCTGAGCAACGGCGAACACGCCTTGCCGCTGGAAGCCCTGCAAAAGCAGGTGCATAAAGTCAGCGTCTGGCGCTTGAAGGACTTCCTCGGCAAGGTTGGTCGCGAATGCACGCTGTTTAGTGTGTTGCGCGGGCCTTTTTCCTTGCGCGCGATCCGTCGCGAAGAAGAAGCGGCGATGTTGCCGGTGCTGGAGCAGGCCGATGCTTTGCTCGACCAGGGTCATCTGTACAAGACCGGCGGTGCGGCCAGTGTGGCCAAAGTTGAGGTTGCCGGCCGGCCGCTGGTGATCAAGCGCTACAACATCAAAGGCTTCGCCCATTGGCTCAAGCGCTTCTGGCGGCCGAGCCGGGCCTGGCATTCCTGGCGCGAAGGCAATCGCCTGGCGTTTCTGGGGATTGCTACGCCCAAACCGTTGGCGCTTCTGGAAAAGCGCTTTTTCTGGTTGCGCAGCCGCGCCTACCTGATTACCGAATACCTGCCGGGGCCGGACATCATTGAGCATTTTGCCCCCTATGTTGAAAGCGGTGACGCGCCCGAAGCCGAGTTGCTGGCGTTGGAGCATCTGTTCGGCGAGTTGATCCGCGAGCGCATCAGTCATGGGGATTTCAAGGGGCACAACCTGTTCTGGCATGGGGATCGTTGGGCGTTGATTGACCTGGATTCGATGTGTCAGCACGGCTCGATTGGCAGCTTCGCCCAGGCGTATGCCAAGGATCGTGCGCGGTTTATCCGCAACTGGCCCGAGAGCAGCGCGTTGTATCGGGTGATTGATCAGCGGTTGCCCAGGGAGATTGTTGGCGCTGCTTGAATCCCATCGCGGGTAAGCTCGCGATGGGCATAGGTATCTACACATCTTCCACAGCTTGCTACGAGAAATTGCGTAGATACCTAGGCCACGATGACGCCAGATTGAGCACCGCAAGACTGGATCAGAACTGGTATTCAGCCCCCGCCCCCGCAAACCACGACCTTCCTGGCGCCGCTTCGTAATAGCGATCATTGCCATCCCCGACAATTACCGATCCGACATACTGGCGATCGAGCAAGTTATCCAGTCGCAAGGTTTGGTGAAAGGCCCAGTGCTCGACCTTCTGCTCAAACCGCGCACGCCAGTTGAACACGCTGTAGCCCGGCGCGGCGCGTTGCTGGTTGGTGTCTTCGACGTAGACCTTGCTGCGGTACATGCCCTCGATGGCGGTGCTCACCCAATCTCGGGGTTTCCAGTTCAGTTCGGCGAAGAGTGTGGTTTGTGGCACGCCGGGCAGGTAGTTACCTTTGTCCACTGCTTTTGCGCCGCCGCCGAAGTCGCTGTCGTAAGTGGCCTGCAGGCGGGTGTAGGCGATGTTGGTGCTCCACTGTTCGCTAAGCTGGCTTTCGATGCCCAGTTCAAAGCCTCGGCGCAAGGTACGGCCAGCGTTCTGGTAGCTGGTACGGCCATCCTTGGATGCTTGTACCACCAGTTCATCCTCGGTGGTGATTTGGAAAACGGCAGCATTGATTCGCGTGCTGCTGTTCAACTGCGCCTTCAATCCCACTTCATATTGAGTGCTTTCGGACGGTTTCAGGCCGAAGTTGAAGCCTTCGATATTGCCCGGCGCATACGCCAACTCCGCCTGAGTGGGCGTCTCGAAACCCTTGCCAGCGCTGACATAGCCGTGCAGGTCGGGGGTGAAGGCGTACATCACGCTCATCGATGGCGTGTTTTTCTGGTAGGTCTTGTTACCGCTGGAATCGCCTTTGCTCAGGAACTGGTCGTCGACGTCCAGTTCCATGGTGCTGTGGCGCAGCCCGGCTTGCAGGGTCCAGTTGTCGATGGCCCAGTTGGTCTGGATGTAAGGGTCGAGGCTGCGGGCGGTATCGATTTCATCGCGGCGCAGTTGGCCTTTCACGCCCAGGGTGGTACCGCTGTAGTTTTGATAGCCGTGGCGGCTGTCTTCGCTCTGGTCGAAGTCCAGGCCTGCGATGATCATCAACTCGCCGGGTGCGCTATCGATGGGTTGCATCCAGCGCACGCCGCCGCCGTAGAACTTTCGGTCGAATTGCACCACCCCGCCACCACGTTCGTTGGCGGGGTTAAGTTCTCCCGTATTCGTGAACTTCGGAATCGACAAATACTGAATCACACTCCGCCGCCCGGTATAGGCAGTGGCCTGCAAGGTAGCGCCACCGAAATACCGTTCGTAATTCATCCCCAACTGCTGGTGATCGATACTCTTGCGGGTGTTGTACTGCAGCGCATTGCTGCTCACCGAGCGCGGGTCGGCCTTGTACGCGTCCCAGGTTTGCCCCAGCGGGTCCTGAGTGCCGTTCTGCTCCAGGCTGCTGTAGATAAGCGCCATTTTGCTGTCTTCATCGGGCTCGAAGTTGAGCTTGGCGAAGGTCTGGTCGCGGCGGGCGCTGCTGTGGTCGCGGTAGCCGTTGGTGTCCATGCGCGAGGCGTCGAGGACGAATCCGGCGCCGTCCACCGCGCCTTCGGCGGTGAGGTGGTTCTTGTTCAGGCCATCGCTGCCGAACAGGGTTTCGGCGCCGATGCGCGGTGGGCCTTCGCCGTCACGGGAGAACATCTGGATCACTCCGCCGGCGTTGCTGCCATACAGCGTTGCTGCCGGGCCGCGCAGTACCTCGATACGCTCGGCGGTGTCGAGGTTGAAGGTGGCGGCCTGGCCCTGGCCGTCCGGGGTGCTGGCGGGGATGCCGTCGGCAATCAGCTTGATGCCGCGCACGCCAAACGCCGAGCGAGCACCGAAGCCGCGGGAAGAAATCTGCAAGTCCTGGGCGTAGTTCTGGCGGTTCTGCACCACCAGCCCTGGCACTCGCGACAGGACTTCGGAGGCGTTGATGCCCAGTTGGCCGTCGCTGATCTGCTCGCGGCTGATGCTGTCCACCGAATACGGTAGATCGAAGCTGGGGCTGGCGCTGCGTGAGCCGGTGACGACACTCGGGTCGAGGATCAGCGGTGCACCGTCTGCCAGGGCGGCGCTGCACAGGCCCAGCAGGCCAGGCAACAACAGGACAAAGCGGGAGGGGACGGGTGTGTTCATGAGTAAGCCAGGGTCCGGGGCACGCAAAAGTGCGCGAGTTTAACGATTCAGCCAGCTTTTGCCATTTCGGAATATTCCTACGTGGCGTGATGGTGCTCAGGGTCTGGGTAGCGAATAAGGCCGATGTTAGTGTGGCTGACGATTTGGAGGGCTTACCTTAATGATAAAAATGACTGCTGCACTTATCGCTGCCTCGCTGGTCTTGAACGGATGCGGGACAGTCAACACAGTGCTGCGCGAAGACGCCGCCGCGGCACGTGAGCTCAGAAAAGTAAAAACCTATTGTCAGTCGATTCCTCGTGTTTACAGCGGCGTGGCCTTTGATTTTTGCGCGCTGCACGCAGCGCCAGATCCCACTGGAATATTGGTGCCGCTGGTACTGGTGGATATAACGGTGTCGGGCATTGTCGATACAGTTGTATTGCCTTATACGATTTATCGGCAGGGTGCCGATGGCAACATCAGTATTTATTGGCGGCCAGGTCGTTCATGAAGAGGCTGCAGTCTAATCGTCCATCCTTTGGCTAACCCTCCCCACTTATGTCTAAAGAAGTGCTTCATAAGTCGTACGCCAAAAGGCCTGCTTGCGTCGAGATCTTCCGCTGGTCCCGCAGTGACAACCGGTCGCCATAAACGCTAGATCATCCCGGCACGTCTTTACGCTATAATCTCGCCCTTTAGCTGTTTCTCGCTTAGGCGAGGGGCACACTTTTTTCAGGCGCACGCGCCTGCATGCAGACTAAAAGAGGCTAGACCCCTGTGGCATTGACGATTCTTGGCCTGTCCGGCGCCCTTAGTCATGATCCTTCCGCAGCCTTGTATATCGACGGCAAGCTGATCGCGGCCGCTGAAGAAGAGCGCTTCGTACGCGACAAACATGCAAAGAACCGCATGCCCTATGAGTCGGCGAAGTTCTGCCTGGAACAGGCCGGCATCAAGCCTTGCGACGTTGATGTGGTGGCGATTCCTTTCGCCCCGATCAGCCTGTTCGGCGAGGCCCGCTGGCACTACGCCAAGCGTTACTGGTATGCCCCGGACCGCGCCCTTGACGCGATCCTGATGGGCAACCGTCGCTACAAGCGCTATCGCAACAAGATCGTCTGGTGCCTGGAGCAACTGGGCTTCGATCCGAAGAAAATCAAGATCGAACCGGTCGAACACCACTTGGCTCACGCCTCCAGCGCCTATCACTGCTCCGGTTTCCAGGAGAAGACGGCGATCCTCGGGATCGACGGCAAGGGTGAGTACGCCACTACGTTCTTCGGCTACGGCGAAAACGGCAAGATCCACAAGATCAAGGAATTCTACGATCCGGATTCCCTGGGCGGCCTGTACGGCGCGATCACCGAGTTCCTCGGTTTCGAGATGCTCGACGGTGAGTTCAAGGTCATGGGCATGGCGCCGTATGGCGATGCCAGCAAATACGACTTCTCGCGCCTGGCCTCCTTTGAAAACGGCGAACTGGTGATCAACACCGACTACGCCAACGTCATCGGCCTGCGCCGCTATAAAGAAAAGGGCAAGGGTTTCTACTTCTCGCCAAAACTGATCGAGTGGCTGGGTCCAAAGCGCGAAGGCGATATTGCCGACGAGCCTTACATCCATTACGCCGCCAGCATGCAAGCGTTGTTCGAGAAACTGTCCTTGCAGATGATCGACCATTACCTGGGCGACATCCTCAAGGAGACCGGCAAGCTGGCCTACGCCGGCGGCTGTGCGCTGAACGTCAAGTTGAACCAGAAGATCATTGCCCGCGATGACGTCAAGGAGCTGTTCGTGCAGCCGGCGTCCGGCGATGCCGGCACCGCCGTCGGTGCGGCCGCCTATGTGTCCAACGCCCGTGGTGTACCGGTGGAGAAGATGGAACACGTCTTTCTCGGCCCGTCCTATAGCAACGAAGACGTGATCGCCGCCTGCGCCAAGCACCCGAGCAAGCCTAAGTGGCGCCAGATCGAAAACACCCCGAAACGCATCGCCAAAATCATGGTCGACGGCAACCCGGTGGCCTGGTTCCAGGGCCGCATGGAGTTTGGTCCGCGTGCCCTCGGCGGTCGTTCGATCATCGGTTGCCCAAGCGCCACCGGCGTGGCTGACCGGATCAACCACCAGATCAAGTTCCGCGAGCGTTGGAGGCCTTTCTGCCCGTCGATGCTCGACACCGTCGCCCCACAGATGATCAAGGTCGATCACCCGGCGCCGTTCATGACCTTCACCTTTGAAGTGTCGGATGAGTGGAAAACCCGCGTGCCGGAAGTGGTCCATGAAGATGGCACCTCCCGCGCCCAGGTGCTCAAGCGCGAATACAACCCGCGCTACTACGACATGATGAAAGAGCTTGAAGTGTTGACCGGCAACGGCGTGTCCCTGAACACCTCGCTCAACCGTCGTGGCGAAGCGATGATTTGCTCGCCCACCGATGCGCTGAACATGTTCTTCGGTTCCGACCTTGAGTACCTGATCATGGAAGACATCCTCGTGGTCAAGGACGGCGTGGACCCTTATGACGCTGTGGTTTAAATGCTGAACCGCTTCCAGGGCTGGCGTGAACGTGGCTGGACGCCTGTCGAGGCCGAGGTTTACGCCCAGGCCTGGCAGCGTTTCGGCGGCAGCGTGGCGACTCATCCGCAGGTTGTCGAGCGGCTGGCGAACCTGGCGCAGATTCCGGTGCGTTACCTGGGCTGGGAGCAGGACGGTGAACTCAAGGGGGCGATTGCCACCTGGGGGCGCGACCTGGCCCTGTCCAAGGACGTGCTCAAGCGCAAAGGCAAAAAAGGCCTGTTCGACCTGGGCAACGCTGAGATCATTCTGCCGATTGCCGCTGATGCGCAATTGCCGTTGCGCCATCGTGCCCGCTACCTGTCGGCCCTGAACGATGGGCGCGTCAGCACCCTCAAGCCCCAGGCCGAGCAGTTGGCCATGGCGCGTACCCCTGAAGACCTGTCGAAGAAGTTTCGCTACAACCAGCGCCGCGAACTGCGTTTGCTGGAAGAAGCGGGCGGCGTGGTGCGGGCGGTCAGCGAGTTTTCCAGCACTGAGCTGGCGGCGATCTATTGCGATCTGTTCCAGCGCCGCTGGGGTTTTCCGGCAGCCGGTGCCGAGCGCCTGGCCGAGGTGCTGGAACTGCTCAAGGAGTTCCTCTTAGGCTCGGTACTGTTTCTCAACGACGCACCGATTGCTGTGCAGTTGGTGTATCAGGTGCAGGCCCCGGAGTGGGTCAGCGCCGAATACGTCAATGGCGGTGTTGATCCCGAAACCAAGGCATTCAGCCCTGGTAGCGTGCTGAGTTTCCTCAACACGCAAAGCGCCTGGGAACAGGCGCGGGCCAGTGACAAGCCGCTGCGCTTCTCCTTCGGTCGCGCCGACCGCGAATACAAGGAGCGCTGGTGTAACCCGGTGCCGGTGTTCAGCGTATGAGTCGCAAGCAACAACTGCTCAAGCGCCATCGCCGCAACAAGCGCATTGCGCTGTTGCTTGGCTTGCTGGTGTTGATAGCCGCAGGCGTTCTGGTGGCCTGGTGGCTGCCGCTGATTCTGGCGGTGGTGGTGTGGGCGGCCCATGAAGCCTGGTTTGCCGATCATCTTTTCTACTTGCCCAGCGATGACTATCAATACGCCTTTGCGGCCAGTAGCGAGCAGCCGGGCGTGCGCCTGGATGCGGGGCGGCTGGTGTTGGATTCTCCAGTCGAGTTGGCGGGCGATGAAACCTTGATCCTGGGCGTACAGCTCAAAAGCCATTGGCTTGGACGGTTTTTCGATCCTGCGGTGGAGTTGCTCGGTGCGCAAACGCCTGACCGGCAAGTCTTCGAGCGTGGCGTGGCCGGTGTGCGTTACCTCAACCTCACGGGTTCGGCAGAGGCGCTGGCGAGCGGAACTTTGCGTTTGCGCGGGCGCTTCTGTCGTCTCAAGGGACAGCCGACGCTGTGGCTGTTCCGCCAGCCGGACTACCGTCGGCAGCGGGTGATGGTCATCGCACCCCACGCCGACGATGCCGAGTTGGCCGCATTCAGCCTGTACAGCCAGGCTGATGAAAGCTGGGTTGTCACCCTCACTGCCGGCGAAATTGAGGCCCAGCACTATCAACAGATGGGCCTGCCCAAGGCGGACGCTGCGCGTATCAAAGGCCGATTGCGCGCCTGGGACAGCGTCACTGTGCCCCGTTGGGCGGGTGTTCCCGAGGCGCACTGCGTGCAATTGGGGTACTTCTGTATGCAGCTGTCGGCCATGCAGGCCGCGCCGGACCAGCCCCAAGACTCCCGCGAAGCACAATTGGACGATACGCGGTTGTTCCGCCAATTCAATTCCCTGGCGCTGCCTGGCGATGTGGATGGCGCACCGACCTGGAGCAACCTGATTGCCGACTTGCGGGCGCTGTTGCTCAAGGCTCGCCCGGAGGTGATTGTGTTGCCGACGCCGCTGCTGGATCCGCACCCGGATCATATCTGCGCTCACGCGGCGATCCTTGAAGCCTTGCAAGGCCTGGCCTGGCAGCCCACGACGTTGCTCGGCTACGCCAATCACCTGCATGATAACGACCGCTGGCCGATGGGCGACTCCGGTGCCGGCGTAGCCCTGCCGCCACGTTTTGATTCAGCGCTTGAGCTTGTACCTTGCAGCTTGCAGCTTACTTTGAGCCAGCAGCAGGACAAGGCCATGGCCCTGGGCATGATGCACGACCTGCAACCGCGCGCGCCGTTCAAGCGCCGATTGCGTCGCCTGTTGCAGCAAATGCTGGCGGGCCGCGGTCCATCGCCTTACGGAGAGAACGAGTTCTTCCGCAAGGCCGTGCGTCGCCATGAATTGCTGTGGGTCCTGAAGCAGGACTGAGACCTTATTGAGGGCAAGTGGAGAGCCGCTTGCCAAACCCTTTTTCGTCGGGCCGCGTGCCCGCAGCCCGATTGCAGCATGGAGAGTTATGAAGCCTCGTTACAAGGTTTTGCAGTTACAGCCGGACTACAACGTCAAGACCAATGACTTCGCCGACCTCGGTGAGCAGATCGTCAAATCGTTGCCGGTTGAACGTTTCGAGGTGACATCGGGGTACCTCAGTGGTCGTCCGTTACCCGGCCAGCCTCTGAGCGTGGCGGAGCACTCCCACTACTTCGAGCTGCCGGAAAAATCGCTCAAGGGCATCCGTTTCGGCGCCATGTGGCAGATCTACAAGTATTGCCGCGAACAAAAATTCGACGTGGTCATCTGTAACCGTTTCAAGTCGGTGAACATGATGCTGTCCCTCAACCGCTGGTTGAAGATCCCGCTGTGCATCGGCATCTCCCACGGTTTTGGTGAATACGCCCGTGGCTACCGTCGGCGCCAGACCCAGAGTTGGGTCAGCCCGGCCTGGCGGTTTGTTGGCGTGTCGGCAGCGGTCAGGGATTACCTGGTGGACCTCAACTGTGGGTTCACCCGTGAAAACACCACCTTTGTCACCAATGCCATCGACATCCCCCAGGCCGAAGCCTTGCAGTTGCCTCGTGATGAGGCGCGCAAAGCCCTGGGCTTGCCGCTGGATGCACGGATGATTGGCGCCTTGGGCCGCTTGGTGCCGATCAAGGGCCACACCCATTTGCTGCAAGCCTTTGCCTCTCTCAAGGACAAATATCCTGAGGCTCAGGTGGGCATCATCGGTTCCGGCCGCGCCGAAGCGGATCTGCGTGTCGACATCGAACGTCTCGGCCTGACTGGTCGCGCGCACCTGCTGGGCTTTCGTGAAGATGGCATGAAGTATGTGCGAGGCTTTGACATCTGGACCATGCCGTCGCTGTTCGAAGGCCTGGGCCTGGCACTGCTGGAAGGCATGAGCGGGCACTTGCCGATCATTGCTTCCAACGGTCCGGCCATGTTGCCGCTGGTGGAAGGTGCTGGTGGCCTGTCCCATGATCCGGGCAATGTCGAGCAGTTGGCGGCGGCGCTGGACACTTACCTGGCCATGAGCGACGAACAGTTGCGGGCCAAGGGCGAACAAGTGTTCCGCTACCTGGAAGCAAACCACACCCTGGCCGAGTTCCAGCACAAATATCTGGACCTGATCGAAACCGGTCTGCGAGAAGTAGGTAAAGCATGAGTCAGCAACAACCTCTGGTCACGGTGATCATCGCGTCCTACAACCACGCTGCGTATATCGAACAGAGCATCCTCAGTGTGCTCGGCCAAACGTATCCGAACATCGAGTTGCTGGTGGTCGACGACGGCTCCAAGGACAACAGCGTCGAGCTGATCCAGCGTCTGCAGGCCGAGCACGGTTTTGATTTCCAGGTACAGCAGAACCAGGGCCTGACCAACACCCTCAATGGCGCCATCGCCCGCGCCAAGGGCAGCCTTGTTGCGCCTTTCGGTTCCGATGACATCATGCTGCCAGAGCGCATCGCTACCCAGGTTGCCTACATGGAGGGCAAGCCGAAGGTCGGGATCTGCGCCGGCAATATTGAATTGATCGATGGTGACGGCAAGCCGTACCCGGAAAAGAAGCAGCGCCGCGACTTGCCGTTTCGCAGCCTGGATTTTGATGACCTGTTCCTGGACCGCAAGCCGTTCCCGCCTGCACCGACCTTGATGATTCGCCGTGAAGCGCTGGAGCAGGTGGGAGGCTTTGATCCACTGATCCCGCTGGAAGACTTGCTGATCGAACTGAAGATCACTCACGCCGGCTACACCATCGACGTGCTGAACGTGGTGATGGCGCGCTATCGCCAGCACGCCACTAATACGTACAAGAACCATCGGTACATGATCCAGAACATCCTCAAGACCTACGGTTTGTTCAGCGATCATCCCGCCTACGACCAGGTGCGTTACAACTTCCTGAATTCAATGTTCCTCAAGACCGCCGACCGCGACCGTCCGCTGGCGCGGGAGGTCCTCAAGCAGATCCCGTTGAAGTTCTGGGGGCGCAAGACTTTACGTGGGTTGGTGCGGCTGTACCTGGCGCCACTCAGGAACTGAGTGGCCAGGCAAGAAGGCTGTTGAAGAAGGCGAGTATCAGTGAGTGATAGTCGCCTTTTTTATGCGGCTGGTTGTGAGAGGCTCAGCACTTGCTCGCGGATTTTTGCCGTGGCGGCGGGGCTTGCGACTGACGAATAGCCTTTGGCCAACTGTTCGAAATGCACCTCGAACAACCAGTTGCGATCCTGTGGATAGCGTTGCATATGCCGCAGGTTGCGCTGCCTGAGGGTATTGCTCAGGGAGGACGGCAGGATGCGCATGTCTGCCAGGTCAATCAGACCGAACTCACCGTCGTCCATCAACAGCACATTGCCTAGGTGCAGGGAGCGGAAGTACACGCCGCGCTCGTGCAGCTGGGCCATGAATCGACCAAAGCGCTCAATCAGCGATTCGCGCAGGCTGCTGTCCAGGCTTTGCAGGGCCTGACGCAGTGTCAGGCCGGGCAGCGGCTGGTAAGTGACAGCGCTGCTGCCATCACGCAAGCGATACAGATTGAGGATCTCGGGGGTCGGAATACCCAGCATCCGCAGTTGCTCACTGTTGCTGGCAAAACGTTCGGAATACGGATTGAAGCTGCCGGAGGTGTACCAGCGGCGGGGCCGGAAGACCTTGAGGAAGCTGCCGTCTACCAGGCGCAGGACTTTGGGGCCAAGGCCATCGGCTTCAATCACGTGGGCATTGCTGCACAGTTGATCGAAAGCCTGGGGCTTGAGGGTGTGCACTGGCATGCGCAACAGGCTGCGGCGGCGCTGGGCGATGCTCAGGCCGGCGATCAACGCCAGGGGAACCCATAGCAGGAACCAATGTTCCTTGGGTCGCGAGAGGATGCCGCCCCCTTCGGTCAGGCCAGCACCGATGCCATAGACCAGCAGGGTTGAGGCGAGGATGAACAGCGGCTGGGCGCGTTCCTTGAGGCCTTTATACAATCCCCAGCCGAGCATGAAGGCCCACGGAATAAAGCCGATGATGCCGACGTAATAGAGCACTCCGAGGGCAAAGTTGTGAGGCTCGCGTAGTTGATAACCATCGGCGAGCGTCAGGTACAGCTCCGAATCGTAGCTGTGGCCGATCCATGGGTGCTCGGCGATCCGTTGCAGCGACATGCCCCATAACTCGAAACGGAAGGAGGAGCCGCGCTGGGTAATCTGTTCGGGGAAGAACAGCAAAATGGCTGCTGCGGCCAGTGCCAATCCGGTAATCATTAGTGCCGAGCGCCGGTTGCGGGCGGTAAAGCTGAGCCAGAGCACCGACAGCACCAACGCTACCAGTGGTGTTCTGGAACCCGTGGCCAGGACTGCGGCAACCATGATCGCCAGCGCCGGCGCTGCGAACCACAGCACTTGCAGGCGCTTGCTGGTGGCGCAAACGAACAGCCAGTAGACGCTGAAAAAACCGAAGAGATGAGAACTGAGCAGTGGATTGTCCAGGGCACCCATGCCGCCGACCATCCGCATCCCAGGCTCAAAGCCTTTAGCGAATGCCACCAGGTTGAGGGCGCTGACCACCAGTGCAATCACTGCTGCACTGAAGAAGATCGGTTTGAACAGTTCATTGCGGTAGTGCAGCAGCAGGCCGCAGCCGGCAAACAGCATGAAGGTATGCAGAGGGCGTTTGAACAGATCGGTATCGGGATGATGTTCCGGGCTCCAGAGCAAACTGATCAATGCCCAGGCTGAGAACATCGCGAAGGCAATCGCCAGGGGCTCCCTGAAAACCTGCTTGAGTTCACTCGGGCGCAGGCACAGGAGCAGCAGTGTTGGCGCGCTGAACAGACCGTAATAAAACTTGTGTAAGATATTTCGATTGGTGACGAAGAACAGGGCGCTCAAGAGGAGCAATAAGCCAATAGGCAAGATCCATAGGCACAGAAAGTCAAATACGCGATTTGAGCCATAGGTGAGACGCTTGGAGTGCATACAGAAAAGCCATTCCGGAATAGAGAAAGCCGACCATCTTAAAGTAGTGGCTAAATAATGTCGCGTGCCGGGGCGAACCGGGCCTAGGCTAATGCCGGGTGCAAGTACAACAGAGAAGCTGTGCTAAAGTCAGCCTCCTTTTTCAAAACCGCCGCGTGATATGACCGACTCTAGTCCGAGCGCAAGCCCTTCGAGCTTGAAAATATACTTCCGCCTGCTCAGCTATGTTAAGCCCTATGTCGGCTTGTTCGCGCTGAGTATCGTCGGCTTTCTGATTTTCGCCTCGACCCAGCCCATGCTGGGGTACATCCTCAAGTACTTTGTCGACGGCCTGTCCAACCCTGAAGCGGTGCTGTTTCCCAGCGTCCCCTTCCTGCGTGACCTGCAACTGCTGCAGGCAGTGCCGCTGCTGATCATCCTGATCGCCGCCTGGCAGGGCCTTGGCTCGTTCCTGGGTAACTATTTTCTGGCCAAGGTTTCCCTGGGGCTGGTTCACGACCTGCGGGTGCAGTTGTTCAACAACCTGCTGACCTTGCCCAACCGTTATTTCGACAATCACAACTCCGGGCACCTGATTTCGCGCATCACCTTCAACGTGACGATGGTCACGGGCGCTGCTACCGATGCCATCAAGGTGGTGATTCGCGAAGGCATGACGGTGATCTTCCTGTTCGCCTCGCTGCTTTATATGAACTGGCGCCTGACGCTGGTGATGATCGCCATCCTGCCGCTGATTGCGGTGATGGTCAGCACGGCGAGCAAGAAATTTCGCAAGCAGAGCAAGAAGATTCAGGTGGCGATGGGCGACGTCACCCACGTAGCCTCGGAAACCATCCAGGGCTACCGTGTGGTGCGCAGCTTCGGCGGTGAGGTCTACGAGCAGAAGCGCTTCCAGAAGGCCAGCCTGAGCAACACCAACAAGCAATTGCGCATGACCCGTACCGGCGCGATCTACACCCCGGCACTGCAACTGGTGATCTACACCGCCATGGCCGTGCTGATGTTCCTGGTCCTTTATCTTCGTGGTGATGCCTCGGCCGGTGACATGGTCGCCTATATTACGTTGGCTGGCCTGTTGCCCAAGCCGATTCGCCAACTGTCGGAAGTCAGCTCGACCATCCAGAAAGGCGTGGCCGGTGCCGAGAGCATCTTCGAACAGCTGGATGAAGACGCTGAAATCGATCGCGGCACTATTGAGCGTGAGGCGGTCAGCGGTCGCCTGGAAGTGCGCAACCTGAACTTCACGTATCCGGGCACCGATCGTCATGTTCTCAAGGACATCACGTTTACTGCTGAGCCTGGGCAGATGGTCGCGCTAGTGGGGCGTTCGGGCAGCGGCAAGTCGACCCTGGCCAGCCTGATCCCGCGCTTCTACCATCATGAAAGTGGCGAGATCCTGCTGGACGGTGTGGAGATCGAGGACTATCGCCTGCTCAACCTGCGCCGGCATATCGCCCAGGTGACCCAGCACGTGACCCTGTTCAGCGACACTGTGACCAACAACATTGCCTACGGTGATCTGGCCGGGGCGCCACGGGAAGCGGTTGAAGCTGCCGCGGCCGATGCCTATGCCAAGGACTTCATCGATCAGTTGCCCAAGGGCTTCGATACCCATATCGGCGAAAACGGTGTGCTGCTGTCCGGTGGCCAACGCCAGCGCCTGGCGATTGCCCGGGCATTGCTCAAGAACGCGCCGTTGCTGATTCTCGACGAGGCAACTTCGGCGCTGGACACCGAGTCCGAGCGGCATATCCAGGCTGCCCTGGACAAGGTCATGCAGGGCCGTACGACCCTGGTGATTGCTCACCGCCTGTCGACCATCGAAAAAGCCGACCTGATCCTGGTGATGGATGATGGCCGGATCGTCGAGCGCGGCACCCATAGCGAACTATTGGCCCAGAACGGCTACTACGCGCGCCTGCATGCCATGGGCCTGGATGCGCCGGTTTCGGCGAATATCACCTGAACCAGTGGTTGTGCCTGGCCCTGTGAGGGCCAGGCTAAGCCCATTTCTATCAGCAACATCTTCTGTGCAGACCCCCACAAGCCTTTGACAACCCTGTGCTAATATCGCGCCCCTGTTCATTTTGTATGTGGGTTGCTCCATGAAGTTGTCCATGCCGCGATTCGATCAAGCCCCTGTCTTGGTGGTCGGCGATGTCATGCTCGACCGTTACTGGCATGGCGGTACCTCACGGATTTCCCCTGAGGCACCGGTACCGGTAGTCAAGGTCGAGCAAATCGAAGACCGCCCAGGTGGCGCTGCCAACGTCGCCCTCAACATTGCTGCGCTCGGTGCCCCGGCCTCCCTCGTGGGTGTGACCGGCGACGACGAAGCCGCCGACAGCCTGGCCAACAGCCTGCGCGGTGCCGGCGTGCGTGCGCTATTCCAGCGCATTGCCCATCAGCCGACCATCGTCAAGCTGCGGGTCATGAGTCGTCACCAGCAATTGCTGCGTATCGATTTCGAAGAACCCTTCGCCACCGACGCCCTGGCCCTCAGTGAGCAGGTCGACGAGTTGCTGGAAGGCATCAAGGTATTGGTGCTATCCGACTACGGCAAAGGCGCGCTGAAGAACCACCAGATGCTGATCCAGGCCGCCAAGGCCCGTGGCATCCCGGTGCTGGCCGATCCCAAGGGCAAGGACTTCTCGATTTATCGAGGCGCCAGCCTGATCACGCCGAACCTCAGCGAATTTGAAACCATCGTCGGCGGTTGCGCCGATGAGCACGAGTTGGTGACCAAGGGTGCCAGCCTCATGGCCGACCTCGACCTGGGCGCCTTGTTGGTGACCCGTGGCGAGCACGGCATGACCTTATTGCGCCCCGGCCATCCGGCCATGCACTTGCCGGCGCGGGCCCGTGAAGTATTCGACGTCACCGGTGCCGGAGATACGGTGATTTCCACCTTGGCCGCGGCTATCGCGGCTGGCGAAGAATTGCCCCATGCAGTGGCCCTGGCCAACCTGGCCGCCGGCATCGTGGTCGGCAAGCTGGGTACCGCGGCCATCAGCGCCCCGGAACTGCGCCGTGCGATCCAGCGTGAGGAAGGTTCGGAGCGGGGCGTGTTGAGCCTTGAGCAATTGCTGCTGGCCATTGATGACGCCCGAGCCCATAACGAGAGCATCGTCTTCACCAATGGTTGCTTTGACATCCTGCACGCCGGTCATGTGACCTATCTTGAGCAGGCGCGAGCCCAGGGCGATCGTTTGATCGTTGCGGTCAACGATGATGCATCAGTCAGCCGCCTGAAAGGGCCGGGTCGGCCGATCAACAGCGTCGACCGGCGCATGGCGGTTCTGGCCGGGTTGGGAGCGGTGGACTGGGTGATCAGCTTTGCCGAGGGCACCCCGGAGAGCCTGCTGGCCCAGGTCAAGCCGGACGTGCTGGTCAAGGGCGGCGATTACTCGGTCGACCAGGTGGTCGGTGCCGATATCGTCAGCGCCTATGGCGGGAAGGTCAAAGTGTTGGGGCTGGTGGAAAACAGTTCGACCACGGCGATTGTCGAGAAGATCCGCAACAACTGATAGGGGTTTAGTGTGGGGCTTGCCTGCGATAGCCATGGGTATCTATGCATCGTGCCGCCCCGCTATTTTCGTAGCTGTCGAGCCCCGGCGGGCTGCGTCAGGTGTGACTCGGTGCTGGGCTGATCTGAGAGCGGTGGTGCGGCCGACGTAGCTGCTACGGCGGTTCCTGCCTTCAAGATGTGTCGATACCTATGCTGCGATAGCATTACCTCGGTAGTCCTGTTACCGGTTTGCCTTTTTCGGCACGATTTTGCGCAAAATCTGCCGCGCCCTGCCAGTCAGCTGTTTCAGCTTCGACTCTTTCTCCGGCGCACTCAGCCCCTGCTGCCTGAGCCAATCCTTCCACCTGATCCGTTCCTCGCGCACCAGCCAACCTTCCTGCTGGGCGAAGCTCTCTGCCAGGTACAAACCCCGCGTACTGGCCGGGTAAAGCTGATCCTTTTTCAAGGTATACAGCTCGGCGCAGGGCTGGCCATCCTTGAGGGGCATCAGGTACAGGTCGGGGCGTTGGCGGTCCAGGCGGGCCACCAGTTGATCACCTTCCAGGCGCTCATCAACATGAAACAGGCTCAGGGACTTGGCCTCTTTCGGCACTTCCAGGCGCAGGTCATAAATCAATTGCAGCGAGGCCGTGGGCAGATGCACATAGGCCTGTGGGCGTTCGATCAGCTGCATATTGGCGCAACGCACTGGGCGGGCGGCGCCGGACAAGGGCGAGAGGCGAAACGGCAGCGCTTCGCGGTAATGCAGGGCGGATGAGTAGGGCGCCGGCAGCCAGGTGTCGTTGAAGCGGCCGCCGAGCCAGCCTTCCGGGGTTTCCAGCAGGCATTCTTCGGCGATTTCCTGGATGGCGGTGTGCAGCGGCAGGTTCAGTTCGTGGGCCGGGACATAGCCGGAGATCAGTTTGAGCACCACGTCGCCGCGATCCTGCCGACGCTGGCGCACCAGCACCCAGTAATTGCGATTCTGCCAATGCAGCGTCAGGCGTACCGACACGCCAAGGTTGGCCAGCTCCAGGGAGAAGCGCTCGGCGTCTGCTACGTCCACCGGCTTGCGTCGTTGCAGGGTCTGGGCGAAGTTGAGCGGCATGCCCACGCTCTGGTAACTCAAGCCTTCGGGGGTGGCTTCGACGAACAGTGGCAGTGTTTTAAAGTTGCTGGGGTTTTTTCTTATGAGCGTTCGCGGCATGTCGGCTCCTCCTTGCGTCGGGGTCGGCCGCGTCGGCGGCATCAGAGTTGGCGAATGACCTTGGCAGCGGTCGCCACGTTATGGGCGAGGTGCAGCGGATTGATGGTCCCGACAATAGCACTGGCCACGCCGGTTTGCGCAAACAACAAGATGAAACTGGCGTGAATTGGATCCATTCCCGATTCAAGGCAGGCGTGACCACTGGCCAGGGCCTTTTTTACCAGGATGCCTTTGCCGTGGGCGGCGGCATAATCGATCACGGCTTTTTCGCCCTGTTCGTTCAGGTTGTAGGTGACCATGGCGCAATCACCCTGTTCCAGAGCCTTCACGCCACCTTCGACGGTTTTGCCGGAGAAGCCGAAACCGCGAATCTTGCCCTCGCGCTTGAGGTCTGCCAGGGTCTGGTAGACCTCACAGTCGTTGAGGATGTGCAGGTCATTGCCGTCGGAATGCACCAGTACCAGATCGATAAAATCCGTTTCCAATCGTTGCAGGCTACGTTCCACGGAAAGGCGGGTGTGGGCGGCGCTGAAGTCATGGCTGGACACGCCATCGGTGAACTCTTCACCGACCTTGCTGACAATCACCCACTCCTGGCGCTGGCCGCGTAACAGCGGCCCCAGGCGCTCTTCGCTGCGCCCGTAGGCGGGCGCGGTGTCGATCAGGTTAATGCCCAGTTCCCGCGCCTGGCGCAGCAGCATTCGCGCCTCGTCGTCGTTCGGAATTTGAAAGCCGTTGGGGTATTTCACGCCTTGGTCACGGCCCAGCTTGACGGTACCCAGACCCAGCGGCGACACCAGCAGGCCAGTGCTGCCCAGCGGGCGGTGAAGGTCATGCAGGGTCGGCAGGGTCATGGCAACAGTTGCTCCCAGGCGGGTTGGGCGATGGTCGGTTTCGGTAGGTCGGGCAGTGTTTGCGCTGGGCCGGGCTTGATGCCGTCACGGTCCAGTGCCTCGATCACGCGATCGGCGAAGTCCGGCGCCAGGGCCAGCTTGGTCGGCCAGCCCACCAGCAGTCGATCCTGCTCGGCAAGGAAGGCGCTGTCCGGCCGGGTCAGACCCGATTGCAAGGGTTCGGCGCGGTCCACGCGCAAGGTGGCCCATTGGGTCTGGCTCATGTCGATCCAGGGCAACAGATGGGCCAGATCTTTTTGCGCAGTGGCAATCTGTTCGGCGGGCGTGCGAGCCACGCCTTCGGCCTCGGCAATATCACCGCCTATGTACCAGACCCAATTGCCATCGGCCGCCGGGTGAGTGGTCACGGTGACGCGCGGCTTGGTGCCGGCGCCCAGGCAGTGGGCGTACAGCGGCTTAAGGCCGGGGCCCTTGGCGATGATCATGTGCAGCGGGCGGCATTGCATGGCCGGCTGGCTCAGTCCCAGTGCGCTCAGTAGATCGGCGGTGCCGGCGCCAGCACTGAGGACGATGCGCTGGGCGCGGATTTCGCGGCCATCGACCTTCAAGCCAACCAATGCGTCATTTTCCAGCAGTGGTTCGATCTGCTGCCCGGCGAGCAAGCCGTCGCCGGCCAATTGCGCCAGGCGTTCGATCAGGCTCGGCACATCCACCACCAACTCGGCCAGGCGATAGACCTTGCCCTTGAAGCGGCGGTCTTGCAGCGCCGGCGGCAGGTCGTCGCCCTTGACCTGATTGACGCGACCACGCACCGCCTTGCTGGCGAAGAAACTGGTGAGATTGCCGGCCAGGGTGCCGGGAGACCATAGATAGTGGGCCTGGGACAGCAGGCGCACGCCGGACAGGTCCAGCTCGCCATTTCCCGCGAGAGCTTCGCCCCAGCGGCGGGGCATGTCGGCGATGGCTTCGGAGGCGCCGGTCAGGACACCGTGCAAGGCGTACTTGGCCCCGCCATGAATAATCCCCTGGGACTTCACACTTTGCCCGCCGCCGAGGGTGGCATTCTCCACCAGTACCGTGGAAAAGCCCTGGCTGCGCAGGCGCGCATTGAGCCAGAGGCCGGCAACTCCGGCGCCGACAATCAGAACGTCGGTGGAAATAACGGATGGCATGGGGCAACCTCAGTGTTCAAGACAAGAGGCTCAGTATACAGACTCATGAAATGGATCTTTGCCCGGGATCAATGCAACACGCTCTCTAATGGCAGACCTGTCGCAGGAGCTATCGAGTGAAACGAGGCTGCGAATTTCGAACCCACTTGAGCCTCAAGTGAAAGATCAGTGCCCCGCCGTTTTCGAAAACAATTGAATCACCACCACCCCCAGTACAATTAGCGCCATCCCCAGCATCGCCGGAATGTCGAGTTTCTGCCCGTAGATAAACAGCGCGGCGATGCTGACCATGACAATACCCATCCCGGCCCACACCGCATAGGCCACGCCCACCGGCACGGTGCGCACTACAAGCGTCAGCATCCAGAACGCCACGCTGTAACCGACGATCACTAGCAGCAGCGGGATCGGTGTGCTGAAGCCCTTGATGGCTTTCATGGAAACAGTAGCGATCACTTCCGAGCAAATGGCAATGGCCAGATAGTAGTAGGCGACGTTCATGGGTAAATCCTCGGTGTGTGGCTTGTTTGATGAGGTCGGCATTCTAGAGACTCTTCAGATGGGGTAAAGTCATTACCTATCTGAATTGAAGATGGGTTAAGCCATGAGTGTGCAGTGGAGCCTGGAACAGATGCGTCTGTTTGTCAGCGTTGCCGAGCAGCGTTCGTTTTCGGCGGTGGCGCGTGACCAGCGCAAGGCGCAATCGGCGGTGAGTAATGGGATTGCGCTGTTGGAGGCGGACCTGGGGGTCAGTCTGTTCGATCGCAGCAGTGGTCGCCAGCCCCGGTTGACCGAAGCCGGAACGGTGTTGCTTGAAGAAGCGCGGGAAGTGTTGCGCCAGTGCGAACGCCTCAATGGTCGTGCCATGTCGTTAATGCGCGGGGAAGAAGCGTGCCTGCGCCTGGCTCAGGACGAGGCCATGCTCTATCAACCGGTACTGGATAGCCTTGAAATCCTGGCGGGAAAATTTCCCAACCTGGAAGTGCAATTGTCCAGCGTCGCCCAAGGTGACGTGGCGCGAAAGTTGGTTGAGCGCAAGGCGGATCTGGGTCTGCTGTTCTACCACGACCAAATCCCCGAAGCCCTTGAGCGGCGAGTAGTAGGCCGCGTGGAAATGGTCACTGTATGCGGCGTCGGACATCCTCTGGCGACGCAAAAGCATGTGCTTTGCCAGCATCTGGCGCAGTTTCGCCAGTTGCTGATGTCCACGCAAACCAGTGTCTACCCCGGCAGTGAGGCCGCAAGTCCTCAAGTGTGGCGCGCCGACAGCTTCTACGTCCTCGCCGAATGGCTGGTGCGTGGCCTGGGTTGGGCCTGGCTACCCCGGCATGTGGTGCAGTATCCGACGTATCAGGACCAGATGGTCGAACTGGACGGCGAATGGACCCCTCCGGCGCTGGTTGTGGAGCTTGTATGGCGCCGCGACGAGCCCCTTGGCCCCGCCGCACGCTTTCTCGCCGAACGTTTTACCGAGTGCTTGCAGGCGATCGACTGAAAAAGCCGATAAACTCCGCCGCCATGAATAGAACTCTCTACAGCTGTCTGTTTTACCTGGCGCTGCCGTTGGTGGCTTTACGTCTTTGGCTGCGGGCGCGCAAGGCCCCGGCCTATGCCAAGCGCGTCAGTGAACGCTTTTCCTATGGGTTGCCGGCGATGCAACCCGGTGGGATCTGGGTGCACGCGGTGTCGGTGGGCGAGAGCATCGCCGCTGCGCCAATGATCCGTGGCCTGCTGCAACGTTATCCACAGCTGCCGATCACCGTCACCTGCATGACGCCCACCGGTTCCGAGCGGATCCAGGCACTGTTTGCCAATGAGCCGCGCATCCAGCATTGCTATCTTCCCTATGACTTGCCGTGCGCCGCAAAGCGGTTTCTGGATCGGGTCCAGCCCAAGCTGGCAGTCATCATGGAAACCGAGTTGTGGCCCAACCATATCCACCAGTGTGCCAAGCGCGGTATCCCCGTGGCATTGGCCAATGCGCGGCTATCGGCCCGTTCGGCCAAGGGCTACGGGCGATTCGCCAAGTTGACTGCGCCGATGCTGGCAGAAATGAGCCTGTTCGCCGTACAGACCGAAACCGAGGCCGAGCGCTTTCGCAGCCTCGGCGCGCGGCCGCAAACCGTCGAAGTCACCGGCTCGATCAAGTTTGACCTGACCATCGATCCACAGCTGTTATTTCGCGCCGCAGAACTGCGCCAGCAATGGCAAACCAGCGAGCGCCCGGTATGGATTGCCGCCAGTACCCACGAAGGCGAGGATGAAGTGGTGCTCGCCGCCCATCGCCAATTGCTTGCCAGCCACCCCGATGCGCTGCTGATCCTGGTGCCGCGCCATCCGGAGCGCTTCAACGCGATGTTCGAGTTGTGCCAGCAGCAAGGCTTAGCCACGGTGCGTCGCTCCAGCGATCAGCCTGTTACGGCAGCCACTTCAGTGTTGCTCGGCGACACCATGGGGGAGTTGCTGTTTCTTTACGCGTTGGCCGATAGCGCTTTTGTCGGCGGTAGCCTGATGCCCAACGGCGGCCACAATCTGCTGGAACCGGCGGCGCTGGGCAAGCCTGTGATCTGTGGCCCGCACCTGTTCAACTTCCTTGAAATCGGGGCAATGATGCGCGAGGCCGGAGCGTTGCAGGAAGTGGATGATGCCGACGGTTTGGCGGTGGCGGTGCAGCGGCTGTTTGAGTTGCCGCGAGATTCACAGAGGATGGCGGAAGCGGGACTCAAGGTGATGCAGGCTAACCAAGGGGCTTTGAAGCGGTTGCTCGATGGGCTTGATCGACTGATCAATCGCTGACCTTGCAGGAGCGAGTTTGCTCGCGATAAACGTTAACGATTACGCGTTCAGTCTGAATAAACGCGGCGTCCTTAAGTTCTTCGCGAGCAAGCTCGCTCCAGGGGCAGTTGCTCAATAACCGGGATTAGCCTTCAATTGCTCGGCAGCCGCCTTGGCCAGATCCGGCGGCAAGAAGTCCTTGTCCGGGTTGTAGTCAGCCTTCAGATACCGCGCCAGGTCCTGCAAGTCCCCCGGATTCAACGTCCCTGCCGCCTGTTTCAGGCGCAGGTTGTCGAGGATGTAGTCATAGCGGCTGTTGTTGTAGTTGCGCACCGAGGTGTACAGCTGGCGCTGGGCATCCAGCACATCAACGATATTGCGCGTGCCCACCTGGTAACCGATTTCCGTAGCTTGCACCGCGCTCTGGTTGGAGATGATCGACTGGCGGCGTGCCTGTACCTGCTCCACATCGGTGTTCACCGCACGGTGCAGGTTGCGGGTGTTTTCTACTACCTGGCGGCGCAGGCCTTCGCGTTGTTGCTCGGTCTGGCCAAGGCGCGAATAGGATTCGCGCACTTGCGAGCTGGTGAGGCCGCCGCTGTACAACGGGATGCTCAGGCGCAGGCCGATGGTGCGTTGCGAGACATCGCCGCCGTAGGCAGTCGGCAGGTTGTTTGGGTTGCTCAGGCCCAGGGCGTCGTTGTCACCCTTCTCGTATTGCGCCACGGCATCGAGGGTCGGCGCGTGGCCGGCCTTGCGTTGCTTGAGGGTTTCTTCAGCGGCGGTGACTGCATAGTTGCTGGCCAGCAAATTCAGGTTCTGTCGGCCTGCGGTGTCGACCCAGGCTTTGGCGTCGTTGGGCAGCGGCGGTAACACCGGCAGCGTATGGACGATGCCCTGAATGGCGTTGTACTGACGGTTGGTCAGGGTGATCAGCGCTTCAAAGGCGTCGTCCACCTGGCGCTGGGCCAGAATCCGGTTGGCCCGCGCCGTGTCGTAGCTGGCCTGGGATTGCAGCACGTCGGTCTTGTCCGACAGGCCGACATCGAAGCGCTCGTTGGACTGGTCCAGTTGACGTTTGAAGGCGGCTTCTTCGGCCTTGGTCGAGGCCAGGTTGTCCTGGGCCCGCAGCACGGCGAAGTAGTTTTCGGCGCTTTGCAGGATCAGGTTCTGTTCGGTGGCCGAGAGTTGCAGCGCCGCCTGTTCGTTGACCGCTTCGGCGGCTTGCAGCTGGAACCAGCGGTCGGCACGGAACAGCGGCTGACTTAGGGTTGCCCGCCAGGAGTGGGCATCGCGATTGGCGGTGGTCGCAGGCTGGTCGATCTGGGTGCGCACATTATTGATGTCGGCGCCGGCCGACAGGTTCGGCAGCAAACCGGCACGGGCCTGGGGCACCACTTCTTTCTGCGCGCCGTATTGGGCGCGGGCGGCGGCCAGGTCGGCGTTGTTGTCCACTGCTTCCTGATAGACGCTGACCAGGTCGGTTTTGGTCGACAAGGGCGCTTCAGCTGCCCAGACCATTCCATTGGTCGCACAAGACACGGCAAGAGCCAGTGAGAGTTTGCGCAGCATGAGGCGATCCCTAGAGTAAATATTACGGCGATAATTTTGAGCCCAAGGCTACGACGAGCGATTCGCAGCGTCAAGGCGTTGAGACAGTAGCCGAGTGTAGTGGTCGCAACACCACGCAACAATCCTGTAATTGCGCCATTCATCACGCTGAATGCACCGCTATTGGTAATTTGCCTGCTCCATGGTCTAGACTGGCCGCGTTCTTGTCGGGGTGCCTTGCTATGAGGCTGAGATCGGTAAATACCGGATCCCGTTGAACCTGATCAGGTTAGCGCCTGCGTAGGGAACAAGATTTCTCGTCACCCGGCGAGTCCTCTTGTGCTTCGTCCGGGATGTTGTTCGACAATCGAACAGCCCTCGTGCGCCAAGCACAGCACTTATTTACAGTGCGCCCATCCGTCACAGGTTCACTCCGACAAAAATCCACTGCCTGGATGTGTCTGGAGAGCCCGTGATGAGTACAAAACTAAAAAACACCGTGCATTTGAGTGAATCGGCCAAGGTCGATCAGCAATCAGTACAGCCGTTTACCCGCTCGCAAAAAATCTACGTCCAGGGCACACGCCCGGACATTCGCGTGCCGATGCGCGAAGTCAGCCTCGACGTGACCCCCACCGACCTCGGCGGCGAAATCAATGCCCCCGTGGTGGTCTACGACACCTCCGGCCCCTACACCGACCCCAACGTCATCATCGATGTGCGCAAAGGCCTGTGCGACGTGCGCTCACCGTGGATCGAATCCCGTGGCGACACCGAGCGCCTGGCCGGCCTGAGTTCCAACTTCGGCCAGCAGCGCCTGAGCGATGCCGAGCTGACTGCCCTGCGCTTCGCCCACGTGAAGAACCCGCGCCGGGCCAAGGCCGGGGCCAATGTCACGCAGATGCACTACGCCCGCCAAGGCATCATCACCGCCGAGATGGAATACGTCGCCATCCGCGAAAACATGAAGCTGGAAGAAGCCCGTGCCGCAGGCCTTTTGGACCAGCAACACGCCGGCCACAGCTTCGGCGCCAGCGTGCCGAAAATCATCACACCTGAATTTGTGTGCGAAGAAATCGCCCGTGGCCGGGCAATTATTCCGGCGAACATCAATCACACTGAACTGGAACCGATGATCATCGGCCGTAACTTCCTGGTGAAGATCAACGGCAACATCGGCAACAGCGCTCTGGGTTCGTCAATCGAAGAAGAAGTGGCGAAATTGACCTGGGGCATTCGCTGGGGTTCGGACACGGTGATGGACCTGTCCACCGGCAAGCACATCCACGAAACCCGCGAGTGGATCATCCGCAACTCGCCGGTGCCGATCGGTACTGTGCCGATCTACCAGGCCCTGGAAAAAGTCGGCGGCGCGGCTGAAGACCTGACCTGGGAGCTGTTTCGCGACACCCTGATCGAACAGGCCGAGCAGGGCGTCGACTACTTCACCATCCACGCAGGCGTCTTGTTGCGCTATGTACCGCTGACCGCCAAACGCGTTACTGGCATTGTTTCCCGTGGCGGTTCGATCATGGCCAAGTGGTGTCTGGCCCACCACAAAGAGAACTTCACCTACACCCATTTCGACGAAATCTGCGAAATCATGAAGGCCTACGACGTCAGCTTCTCCCTCGGGGATGGCCTGCGTCCGGGCTCGATTGCCGACGCCAACGACGCCGCGCAATTTGGCGAGCTGGAAACCCTAGGCGAGCTGACCAAGATCGCCTGGAAGCACGACGTGCAAACCATGATCGAAGGCCCCGGCCACGTGCCGATGCAACTGATCAAGGAGAACATGGACAAGCAGCTGGAGTGCTGCGACGAGGCGCCGTTCTACACCCTCGGCCCGCTGACCACCGACATTGCACCGGGTTATGACCACATCACCTCCGGCATTGGTGCGGCGATGATCGGCTGGTTCGGTTGCGCCATGCTCTGCTACGTCACGCCCAAGGAACACCTGGGTTTGCCGAACAAGGATGACGTCAAGACAGGGATCATCACCTACAAGATCGCGGCCCACGCGGCGGACTTGGCCAAGGGGCATCCGGGAGCGCAGATCCGCGATAACGCGTTGAGCAAGGCGCGCTTCGAGTTCCGCTGGGAAGACCAGTTCAACCTGGGCCTGGACCCGGACACCGCGCGTTCGTACCACGATGAAACCCTGCCGAAGGATTCGGCCAAGGTCGCGCATTTCTGCTCGATGTGTGGGCCGAAATTCTGCTCGATGAAGATCACCCAGGAAGTGCGTGAGTACGCAGCTAACCAACTGATCGAGGCAGTGGATGTGGATGTCGCCAAAGGGTTGGCGGAGCAGGCGGAGCGGTTCAAGCAGGAAGGTAGTCAGCTGTACAAAAAGGTTTAAGCGCCAAGCTGCAAGTTAGAAGCAGGTGCAAACCCGTTTTTGCTTGCAGCTTAAGGCTTGCAGCTTGTAGCTATCATCCCTCTGAGATAACACCCTTGAGCATTCAACCCAGCACCTATTCCCCAGACATCGCAGTGCCGGCTGACAAGCGCGTCTTCGGTGCCCGCGATCTCTTTTCCCTATGGTTCTCCCTCGGCATCGGCCTGATGGTTCTGCAAACTGGCGCGCTGTTGGCGCCGGGCCTGGGATTGTCCGGTTCGCTGCTGGCCATTTTCCTCGGCACTCTGGTTGGCGTGCTGTTGCTGGCCGCCGTCGGCGTGATCGGCAGCGACACCGGCCTGTCCTCCATGGCCGCTCTCAAACTCAGCCTGGGCACAAAAGGCGCAAGCCTTCCGGCGCTGTTGAACCTGCTACAGCTGATCGGCTGGGGCTCGTTTGAAATTATCGTGATGCGCGATGCTGCGAGTCTGTTAGGCACTCGGGCGTTCAGCGAAGGCAGCCTGTTGGCTAGCCCGTTGCTCTGGACTCTATTCTTTGGCGGGCTCGCCACCTTGCTGGCCGTCTGCGGTCCGCTGACCTTCGTGCGGCAGATCCTGCGCAAGTGGGGCATCTGGCTACTGTTGGCCGCCTGCCTGTGGCTGACCTGGAACCTGTTCGCCAAAGCTGACCTGGCCACACTTTGGGCCCAGGTCGGCGACGGTTCGCTGCCGTTTGCCGTGGGCTTTGATATTGCCATCGCCATGCCGTTGTCCTGGCTGCCGCTGATCGCCGATTACTCGCGTTTCGGCAAGCGGGCGAAAAATGTCTTTGGCGGTACGGCCCTGGGCTTTTTTATCGGTAACTTCTGGCTGATGAGCCTGGGCGTGGCCTACACCCTGGCGTTCGCACCGAGTGGTGAAGTAAACGCCTTGTTGCTGGCCTTGGCCGGGGCAGGCCTGGGGATTCCGCTGTTGCTGATTCTTCTGGATGAATCGGAAAATGCCTTCGCTGATATTCACTCGGCGGCGGTGTCCAGCGGGATTCTGTTGCGCTTGAAAGTCGAGCACCTGGCGTTGGCCATCGGCGTCATCTGCACGCTGATCGCCTGCTTCGCGCCGCTGGCCCAGTACCAGAACTTCCTGCTGTTGATCGGCTCGGTATTCGCGCCGCTGTTTGGCGTGGTGCTGGTGGATCACTTCATCTTGCGTCGCCGAGGCTCAGCGGCGGTTGCAAGCCTGCGTTGGCCGGCGCTGCTGGCTTGGCTCGGCGGTATCAGCACCTATCACTTGCTGGCCAATCTCTATCCAGACATCGGCGCCACCCTGCCAGCGCTGGTGCTGGCAGGGCTGCTGCAATTTATCCTCGGCCGGGCCTTCAGTGGCGCACGGGCACCAGTTCGGGCTTGATGATGTCATCCAGGCGCGAGTAGGGGATTTGCAGTTCGACATGGCCCATGGCGTATGGGGCGATGGTGGTGGTGGGGTACTTGAGGATTACGCCACCATAGGTCAGCGCCACGTTCGGGGTTTTCTGGAATGGCCAGGTTTTCACGTAGTCCGGTTCCAGGCCCAGGCGGGTGCTGATCAGCCAGCTGTTGTGGGCCACTTGTGCGGCCTTCCAGAACGCCTCTTCCTTGCCGGGTAACAGCATGTCCGGCAGGGTCAAGGCTTTCTGCTGCTGGCGCGAGTAGTTGATAAACCCACGGCCCGGGTCGCCATGGGCGCCGCCGGTGTCCAGGTAACTGGACAACTCGATGATCACCAAGCCGTCATGCTGCTCCCGTACCTTGGCTTGCAAATACATGCTGTTGCGTGGGCCGGATGTGCGCAGGAACTGCTCACGATAGGCCGCAAGGGTCGTTGGCAGCGCTGCGCCCGGCGTGGTGCGGGTCATCTCCAGTAAACGCTGCTCGATCAATCCATCCAACTTGGGCTCTTTGGCGAAATGCACCGTGTCGATGTTCACCAGCGGGCAGTCGGCAGTGGCGCAACCGGGTTGGGTTTGCTCAGAGGCGTCACGAGTGGTTTCCAGTGGCGCGCGATAGCTGGGCTGGAACAGGCTCTGGCAAGCGCCGAGGGTCAATGCAATACAGGCCACGGAGGCGACTTTTAAAAGCGACATGTGCGTCCTTCATAAATCGGAGAAGAGCGAAAGATATGGGGCTTCGACTGCCAACATTGCAGTCAGTTCGCCACTAAGCTGAATACAGTGAGTTTGACGCCAGCCGTCTATCCCGGCAACCGGAAAGGGGCTGCACCCATAGGCGCGAGCGCGTTAGGATGGCGCGATGCCGAGGCTAGCCTCGAAACCGCACGGCTATAAACGAGGGTTGATATGACGGACATTGCGAAATCGACGCCGAGCAAGATAGAGATCGTTCAGCGCGACAATGCCTACCAGGGCTTCTACAAGCTTGATCACGTGCAACTGCGCCATGAGCTATTCGAGGGTGGCATGAGCCGGGTGATCAGCCGTGAAGTCTTCGTCCGTCATGATGCGGTGTGCGTGCTGCCTTACGATCCGCAGCGCGATGAAGTGGTACTGATCGAGCAATTTCGTGTCGGCGCCATGGGTCGGACCAACAACCCGTGGCTGGTGGAGATGGTTGCCGGCCTGATCGACAAGGACGAGCAACCGGAGGAGGTTGCGCACCGCGAAGCCGAGGAGGAAGCTGGGTTGACCTTCTCCGCGCTGTGGCCGATCACTAAATATTTCCCGTCGCCGGGTGGCAGCACCGAATACGTTCACCTGTTCCTGGGACGTTGCGAGAGTGCTGGGGCCGGTGGCGTCCACGGGCTTGAAGAAGAAGCAGAGGACATCCGCGTCACTGTCTGGGCCTTCGAAGACGCTTTGCAAGCGGTACGTGACGGCAAAATTTCCAATGCAGCCAGCATTATCGCCCTGCAATGGCTTGCGCTTAATCGCGCAGAAGTGAGGGGGTTATGGCAGTAAAGGCACGAGAACGTTATCGAGTTGACCTGGTCGGGTTGCAAGCAGCTTGCGAGGCCAACTATGCACGGCTGATGCGGCTGCTCCCGGACATGCGTCACGCCCCCGAGGCGCGGCGCATTGCCGTGACCCACGGCGACCAGATGCTCGGCGTGCTGGCCCTGGAAGTGCTGCTGACCTGCCCGTACACCACCACCCTGCGGGTGCGCCAGGAACACAGCCTGCCGTGGTTGCCGGTGCCGCAACTGGAAGTTCAGGTGTATCACGATGCGCGAATGGCCGAAGTGGTCAGTGCCGAGCATGCGCGGCGCTTTCGCAGCATCTATCCTTACCCTAATGTGTTCATGCACCAGCCCGATGAGAAAGCACAGCTCAATGTGTTCCTCGGTGAATGGTTGAGCCACTGCCTAGCCCTGGGCCATGAGTTTGAAGTCGTTCGGTAGATGTGAACTGCGCCCTATTCACGGGTTTCCTCTTTGTGTCCTGCCCCAGCATAATTGCGCCAAATGTCCATTCCTGTGATCACGCCCTGGGAGAACGCCTTGCCGAGCGTATCCGCCTTGAATCCTGACGCTTCGGCGTTGCTGGTGCAGTTGTCCGACAGCCATCTGTTTGCCGAGGCCGATAGTACGCTGCTGGGCATGAACAGCCGCGACAGTCTGCAACGGGTGATCGACCTGGTGCGGGCTCAACAACCGCAGATTGATCTGTTGCTGGCTACCGGTGACCTGTCCCAGGACGGCACACTGGAGTCTTACCAACAGTTTCGCGACATGACCCGGCAGGTTTCGGCGCCGGCGCGCTGGATTCCAGGCAATCACGACGAGCCGCACATCATGCTGCAGGCAACGGTGAACAGCGCGTTGCTGGAGCCGGTGGTGGATGTGGGCAACTGGCGAGTCACCTTGCTGGACTCGGCGGTGCCGGGCTCCGTGCCGGGTTACTTGCAGGATCGGCAGCTGCAATTGCTGGCGCGATCCTTGAGTGAAGCGCCGAGCCGCCATCACCTGGTGTGCTTGCACCATCACCCGGTGTCCATCGGCTGCGCGTGGATGGAGCCCATCGGGCTGCGTAATCCCGAGGCACTGTTTGCCGTGCTGGACCGTTTCCCTCAGGTGAAGGCGCTGCTTTGGGGTCATGTGCATCAGGAAATCGACCGCGAACGCAATGGCGTGCGCTTGCTGGCGTCGCCGTCCACCTGTATCCAATTCGCTCCCGGCAGCGAGGACTTCAAGGTCAGCGAAGAGGCGCCAGGCTATCGCTGGTTGCGCCTGCATGCCGACGGACGGCTTGAAACCGGCGTTGAACGCGTCGAAGGCTTTGAGTTTCAGGTGGATTACGGTAGCAACGGCTACTGAGGTTTCCCTGTAAACTGCGTCTCTTTGGCTGAAGCATGGAGAGCCTGGCATGCCCGCTTCGATCTTGTATATCCACGGCTTCAATAGCGCGCCTGCGTCCAACAAGGCCAGCCAACTGATCACCGTAATGGGCAGCCTCGGTCTGGCTGATCAGCTGCGGGTACCGGCCCTGCATCACCACCCCCGCCAGGCTATCGCCCAGCTGGAGCAGGCGATCAGCGAGCTGGGGCGGCCACTGCTGGTCGGCAGCTCACTCGGCGGCTACTATGCAACCCATCTTGCCGAACGCCATGGCCTCAACGCCTTGCTGGTCAACCCGGCCGTCAGCCCGCATCGGATGTTCGACGGTTACCTGGGCACCCAGAAGAACCTCTACACCGATGAGAGCTGGGAACTGACCCACGATCACGTGGCGGCCCTGGCCGAGCTGGAAGTCCCGGCGCCCCAGGATGCCCAGCGTTATCAGGTGTGGTTGCAGACCGGCGACGAAACTCTGGATTATCGCCACGCCCAGCAGTATTACCGGGCCTGTGCCTTGCGCATCCAGGCCGGTGGCGACCATGGTTACCAGGGTTTTGCCCAACAGTTGCCGGCGCTGTTGAGTTTTGCCGGCATTGGCGCAGATCAGTATCAATCCTTCGATTTTTTAGCACTTTGAAATCGCAGGTTACTTTTTAATCGAACGACTCACTACGAGACCCCATGGCCACTCCCAGCGCTAGCTCTTATAACGCCGACGCCATCGAAGTCCTCTCGGGCCTCGACCCGGTGCGCAAACGTCCCGGTATGTACACCGACACCAGTCGGCCGAACCACCTTGCCCAGGAAGTCATCGACAACAGCGTCGACGAAGCCTTGGCCGGGCACGCCAAGTCGGTACAAGTCATCCTCCACGCCGACCACTCCCTGGAAGTCAGCGACGATGGTCGCGGCATGCCGGTGGACATTCACCCGGAAGAGGGAGTGTCGGGCGTCGAGCTGATCCTCACCAAGCTCCATGCTGGCGGCAAGTTCTCCAACAAAAACTACCAGTTCTCCGGCGGCTTGCACGGTGTGGGCATTTCCGTGGTCAACGCCCTGTCCCATCACGTACGGGTCAAGGTCAAGCGCGACGGCAACGAATACCAGATGACCTTCGCCGATGGCTACAAGGCCACCGACCTGGAAGTGATCGGCACCGTCGGCAAGCGCAACACCGGGACCAGCGTGTACTTCGTTCCGGACCCGAAATACTTCGATTCACCCAAATTCTCTATCAGCCGCCTCAAGCACGTACTCAAGGCCAAGGCTGTTCTGTGCCCGGGCCTGCTGGTCAGCTTCGAAGACAAAGGCACCGGCGAGAAAATCGAGTGGCACTACGAAGACGGCCTGCGCTCCTACCTGGAAGATTCGGTCTGCGAGTTCGAACGCCTGCCCAACGAGCCGTTCTGCGGCAGCCTGTCTGGTAATAAAGAGGCCGTGGATTGGGCCTTGCTGTGGTTGCCCGAAGGCGGTGACAGCGTTCAGGAAAGCTACGTCAACCTGATCCCTACCGCTCAAGGCGGCACCCACGTCAATGGTTTGCGCCAAGGCCTGCTGGATGCCATGCGCGAGTTCTGCGAATACCGCAGCCTGTTGCCGCGGGGCGTGAAGCTGGCACCAGAAGACGTCTGGGAGCGGATCGCTTTCGTCCTGTCGATGAAAATGCAGGAGCCGCAATTCTCCGGCCAAACCAAGGAGCGTCTGTCGTCCCGTGAAGCCGCAGCGTTTGTCTCTGGTGTGGTCAAGGACGCCTTCAGCCTGTGGCTCAACGAGCACCCGGAACTGGGCCTGGCCCTGGCGGAACTGGCGATCAACAACGCGGGCCGTCGTCTCAAGGCCAGCAAAAAGGTCGAACGCAAGCGCATCACCCAGGGGCCGGCACTGCCCGGCAAACTGGCTGATTGTGCCGGGCAAGACCCTATGCGTTCCGAGCTGTTCCTGGTGGAAGGTGATTCCGCCGGCGGTTCGGCCAAGCAGGCGCGGGACAAGGAGTTCCAGGCGATCCTGCCGCTGCGGGGCAAGATCCTCAACACCTGGGAAGTCGACGGCAGCGAAGTGCTGGCCAGCCAGGAAGTACACAACATTGCCGTGGCCATCGGTGTCGATCCTGGCTCGGCGGACATTGCCCAACTGCGCTATGGCAAGATCTGCATCCTCGCCGATGCCGACTCCGACGGCCTGCACATCGCCACGCTGCTGTGTGCGCTGTTCGTCCAGCATTTCCGCCCGCTGGTGGATGCCGGTCACATCTATGTCGCCATGCCGCCGCTGTACCGCATCGACCAGGGTAAGGAGATTTTCTACGCGCTGGACGAATCTGAGCGCGATGGCATCCTTGATCGCCTGGTGGCCGAGAAAAAACGCGGCAAACCACAGGTCACCCGATTCAAGGGCTTGGGTGAAATGAACCCGCCGCAACTGCGGGAAACCACCATGGACCCCAATACCCGGCGCCTGGTGCAGTTGACCCTGGAAGACTTCGCTGCCACGTCGGAAATGATGGACATGCTGCTGGCGAAGAAACGCGCGCCGGACCGCAAGAGCTGGCTGGAGTCCAAGGGCAACCTCGCCGAGGTACTGGGCTGATGCGCAGCGGTTTCGCCCTGGCGATACTGTTGTTGAGCGGGTTGGCGGCAACGATGGTGGTCGCGGCGCCTGTGGCTGAGCTCAAACTGTTGTCCGAACACCCGGTGGAGGGCATGCGCGGCGGTAACCTGTCGGGCCTGGCCTTGTGCGGCCAGGAGTTGTGGACGGTATCCGATCGCGACGATGAGCAAATCTACCGGCTCGATACCCGCGCCGATGTCTGGCAGGCCGAAACGGTAAAGATCGACGTACCGCCAGTGCCCGAATCTGGATTGCCCTGGGGCCTGCGCTCACGTACCAAGGCCGTGTCGTTCATTCGCGGTGGCGACCTGGATTTTGAAGGCATTAGCTGCGATGCCGCCGGCAATCGCTACATTGTCAGCGAAGCCCATGCGGCGGTGCTGCAAGTACCTGCGAGCGGCGCCTCCGAATGGTTGAAAATCGCCCCTGGCATGGTTCGTGAAGCCCGCGCCAGCGGTATGTTGCTGCACTTCAATGCGTTGTTCGAAGGCCTGGCGGTTAACCCCGAAGGCAATCAGATCTGGCTGGCGGCCGAGCGTGAGCGCCGGGGTTTGATCTCGATCAAGCGCCCGCAAAGCCTTTGGGATTGTGATGGGCCTTGTGTGTTGTTGAGCGAGGCCGGCCAGGAAATGCAACCGGCTCAGTTCCCGGGTGCCAAGGCGGTGTCTAAGGACTTTGCCGACCTGGCGCTGTTCAATGGCAAGCTGTTTACCCTGGAGCGCAATGCGTTCCAGATCTGCCGCCGGGATGCGGTGACCGCCCAGGTCGAGTTGTGCTGGTCGTTTGCCGACGAAGCCCTCACGCCGAGTCGGCGTTATGCACAGGCCTATGGCTTGGCGGAGGCTTTGTTGGTGGACGCCGACGGCGCATGGGTTGGCATCGACAATAATTTCGGCGCCCGCGCCGATGGTGAAAAGAGGCCGATGGTCTATCGTTTTTCCGCCCCTGTCGGTGGCTGGAGTGCCAAGCCATGAGCCAGCAGCCCCCCGGCAAGCGTGCCGGACGTGTGTTGATGTTTGTGGCCTGGGGTGCCGGGCTGTTTTTGGCGACACGGTTTTTTGGGCAGTGGGAAGCGCGTCAGGAAAACCCCAATGCCGTGGTCACCTCCGAGCAACATGAGGGTTATATAGAAGTGAAACTGGTCGGCAACGGCCAGGGGCATTTCGTTGCCAGCGGTCAGATCAACGGCCAGCCGGTGAATTTCATGCTCGACACCGGCGCCACTGATGTGGCGGTGCCGGCCGAACTGGCTGAGCGCTTGGGGTTGAAGCGGGGCTTGTCGGTGACCTTGAGCACTGCCAACGGTCGCAGCCAGGGCTATCGCACCCACCTCGATCGCCTGCAGTTGGGCGATATCGTCCTGCGGGACGTCCGCGCACTGGTGGCGCCGGGGCTGGGTGGCGAGCAAGTGTTGTTGGGCATGAGCGCATTGAAACAACTTGAATTTACCCAGCGTGGCGGCACCTTGCTGCTGCGCCAGACCAAACAATGATGAGGCCCGCATGAGTGACATCCTTGCAGACAGCTTAGATGGCGTAGAACGCCGGTCGCTGGCTGACTTCACCGAAAATGCCTACCTCAACTACTCCATGTACGTGATCATGGACCGTGCCTTGCCGCATATCGGCGACGGCCTGAAGCCTGTACAGCGGCGCATTATCTACGCCATGAGTGAGTTGGGCCTGGACGCCGACTCCAAGCACAAGAAGTCGGCGCGTACCGTCGGTGACGTGCTCGGCAAGTTCCACCCCCACGGCGACTCGGCGTGCTACGAAGCCATGGTGCTGATGGCCCAGCCGTTCAGCTACCGCTACACCCTGGTAGACGGCCAGGGCAACTGGGGTGCGCCGGATGACCCCAAGTCCTTCGCTGCCATGCGTTATACCGAAGCGCGGCTGTCGCGCTATTCCGAAGTGCTGCTCAGCGAGCTGGGCCAGGGCACTGCCAACTGGGGCCCGAACTTCGACGGAACCCTCGATGAGCCGCTGGTGTTGCCAGCGCGTTTGCCGAATATCCTGCTCAATGGCACCACCGGCATCGCTGTGGGTATGGCCACCGACGTGCCGCCGCACAACCTGCGGGAAGTCGCCACCGCCTGCGTGCGCTTGCTGGATGAACCCAAGGCCACGGTCGAGCAGCTTTGCGAACATATCCAGGGCCCAGACTACCCGACCGAAGCGGAAATCATCACGCCGCGCGCCGACCTGCTGAAAATGTACGAAACCGGTAAGGGGTCGGTGCGCATGCGCGCCGTGTACCACATCGAAGACGGCGACATTATTGTCACCGCACTGCCGCACCAGGTGTCCGGCGCCAAGGTGCTGGAGCAGATCGCCGCGCTGATGCAGTCCAAACCGTCGAAGCTGCCGCAAGTCGCTGACCTGCGTGACGAGTCCGACCACGAAAACCCATGCCGCATCGTGATCATCCCGACCAACAACCGGGTTGACCACGAAGTGCTGATGCAGCACCTGTTTGCCAGCACCGAGTTGGAATCCAGCTACCGGGTCAACATCAATATCATCGGTCTGGACGGCAAGCCACAGCTCAAGAACCTGCGGGCGCTGCTGGTGGAATGGCTGGAGTTCCGCGTGCAGACCGTGCGCCGCCGCCTGCAATACCGGCTGGACAAGGTCGAGCGTCGCCTGCATCTGTTGGACGGTTTGCTGATTGCCTACCTCAACCTGGATGAAGTCATTCATATCATCCGCACCGCCGAGCATCCGAAGGCCGAGCTGATCGCGCGTTTCGAGTTGAGCGAGATGCAGGCTGACTACATCCTCGACACCCGCTTGCGTCAGTTGGCGCGACTGGAAGAGATGAAGCTGCGGGACGAACAGGACGCGCTGCTCAAGGAACAAGCCAAGCTGCAGGCCTTGCTGGGCAGCGAAGCCAAGTTGAAGAAGCTGGTGCGTACAGAGCTGATAAAAGACGCCGAAACCTATGGCGATGACCGCCGCTCGCCAATTGTCCAGCGTGCCGAAGCCAAGGCCCTGACCGAAACCGAGTTGCTGCCCAACGAGAAAATTACCGTCGTTCTGTCGGAAAAGGGTTGGGTTCGTTCAGCCAAGGGGCATGATATTGACGCCACTGGTTTGTCCTATAAGGCTGGCGACGGGTTCAAGACCTCTGCAGCCGGGCGTTCCAATCAGTTTGCGGTGTTTATCGACTCCACCGGTCGCAGTTATTCGGTACCGGCTCATACCTTGCCTTCGGCGCGGGGGCAGGGCGAGCCGTTGACTGGGCGTCTGACGCCGCCGCCAGGGGCGAATTTCGAATGCGTGTTGGTGCCGGAAGATGATTCGCTGTACGTCATTGCCTCCGACGCCGGTTATGGATTCGTGGTCAAGGGTGAAGACCTGCAGGCCAAGAACAAGGCTGGCAAGGCTTTGCTGAGCTTACCGAACAACGCCAAGGTGATCCTGCCGCGCCCGGTCAGTGACCGTGAAGGTAATTGGCTGGCATCGGTGACCACCGAAGGCCGGTTGCTGATCTTCAAGATCAGCGATCTGCCACAGTTGGGTAAAGGCAAGGGCAACAAAATTATCGGTATTCCCGGTGAGCGTGTGGCCAGTCGCGAAGAGTACGTGACCGATATTGCAGTGATCCCGGAAGGCTCTACCCTGGTGCTGCAGGCCGGCAAGCGCACGCTGTCATTGCGCCCTGACGACCTGGAACACTACAAGGGCGAGCGCGGCCGTCGCGGAAACAAATTGCCCCGCGGCTTCCAGCGAGTGGACGCATTGCTGGTGGAAACGCCCGCTTAAGGCGATATAGAGCACTCGATCTACGATTTAACCCGTAGATCGACGCTTTCGCGCTGGAGTCATGGCGCATATTCACGGATGATATGGCCTTTCCAGCGCCGGCGTGGCTGAGCGCGTACAGGTTATTTTTAGGTATTACATTGTGGTTTGCCTTGTGGCCGCCACTTGGATGGGATGATGACTGCTCCGCGCCTTCCTTTTATTTTGTTGCTTGCTGGCCTTTTGGGCCTGGCGGGTTGCAGCACACACCAACCTGTGTCGCTGTATCAGTTGGACAGTGGAAGCCCAGCCCAGCCTGCACAAAGTGCTGGTATGGCGGTATTGCTCGGCCCGGTCGTCGTGGCTGACTACCTGCAACGCGAGACCCTGCTGCAACGTCAGAACGATGGCAGCCTGCAAGGCTCCACAGATGGTCGCTGGGCGGGTAGCCTGTCATCGGACATCAATCAGTTGATGCTGCGCCAGGTAGCCGGTCATCTGGACAGTCAGCGGGTGGTGCTGTCACCTGCCCCCACAGGTTTTGCCCCGGATGTGCAGGTATTGCTGACCATCACGCGCCTGGATTCTGGTGTTTCGCAACCGGCAATCCTCGATGCGCAGTGGCGCTTGATCGACCGTCGCGGCCAGGTGCGGGATAACCGTATCGTGCATCTGCAGGAAGAACACGTCGGCAGCACCGCCTCCCAGGTTCAGGCCCAGGGTGTGTTGTTGCAGCGTCTGGCTGAGCAGTTGTCGGTAGCACTCAGGCCGTTGGCCAATCAGCCAGCTGTCGCCGAAGCACCGCGCAAGTCGGCCCCGGCACCTGCCAAGCCGGCCGTGCAGGACAAGCCGAAAATCCCGATGGCCTCGCCGATTCGCACCGACATGGAAGTGTTCAGGTTCTGAATTGAACGCAGACAAGACAAGGCCCGCTGATAGCGGGCCTTGTTGTATGTGGGGTATTTATGGCGAAAGTTGCTGTTGTGGCGAGTGGGCTTGCCCGCATTGTACTGCGCAGCAGCCCCGATAAAGGTTATCGCAGCTTTCCAGGAAGACCGTAGTGGCTTTCAGGGCCGCTTCGCGCCCCAACGCGGGCAAGCCCGCTCGCCACAGGAGTGGGGTTTAGCTCTTCGCCCGCCTCTCATGCATTCGCGCCAACTGCCGCTCCAGCATCGATGGATACGGCTCCATCAAGCGCTCCACACAACTGGCGCCCTCTGGGCTGGCGATGGGCCTGATCCGCGCACGTTGGCGGATCAGGGCGTCATCACTGATCTTGCGTTCCACCAGCAGCAAGTTGCGGCTGTGTTGCGACAAGGCCAGCGCATCCTGGGCGATTTCGGTCAGCAGCAGATCAATCTGGCTCATGCCATACAGGTCGTCACCCACCGTCAGCCCCAGTTGCAGCTGCAAGGTGATGCCGCTGTCGGCGACTTCGATTTGCAGTGCATGGCCCAGGGCTCGCAGCAGCTCGCCGCAGCAGATGGCGTTGGTCAGGTAGTCTTCGCCGCTGTCTTCACTGTGGAACAGCATCAAGGTACTGCCGTCGTTCAGGGTGTGCAGTTCGCTCTGGTACAGCGATGCCGCCTGGTCGAGGCAGTCGCGGTAACGCTCCAGCAGTTCGGTCAGGCGCGCGCGCGGCAAGCGACGTAGTTGATCCTGCGCGCCCAGTTGCACGGCCAGTACGGCGCTGTGTTGCGGCTCGGTGTTTTGCGCGGGTGCCGGCTTGGGTGCGACTACCTGCGCTGATTGCGACTGGTCGCGAAGATCGGCGAACGGGTCTTCATCATCCAGTTCGTCGTCTTCTTCTGCCTTGATCGTCTGGCGGGATACCGGCTTGAGCCCGGCCACCGGCGCGCGTTCGTCGAAGTCAGGGTCGCGCCCAAAGGCAGGTTTGTCTTCTTCGTAGTCGGTGTCGTCGTACTCAGGCTCTGGTTCAACCTCGGGCACTACTGGTTCCGGGGCGAAGCTGGTGTGCAACTGGCGGGCGAGGTCGCCAATTTCATCCTGGCGGTCGGTGGCCGGGGTGTGTTCGTCGATGTCCCGCAGCCAAATGCGCAGTTGCATCAGGGGTGTGGAGATATTCCGCCCCAGGCGCAGGCTCAAGGCCAGGGACAGGGCCAGCAGGATCGCACTCAAAATGCCCATGCTTTGCAGGCTGATGGTCATCGGCTGCTGGAACTGCTGCATGTCCAGGCTGATGCGCAGTTGGCCGGCCTTCACGTCCTGAAAGGTGATATTGCTCTGGTACAAGCCTTCGGCTTCACCCAATAGGCCGTTTTTCGGGCGTTGCCCGGCTTCGGCCATGATCCGGTTGTCTACGCTGTAGATAGCCGCGTGGGCCACCAGCGGGTTCTTGGTCAGATTATTGAGCAGCACGTTGAGGCTGAGGATGTCGTTGGACACCAACAGCTCGGTCGCCGAGGTGGCGGTCTGGGTGGTCAAGCTTTCGCCCAGAGCGTCGGCTTGCTCGTGCATGGCCTGCTTGAATTGCAATCCCATCACGCAGGCGTAGATCACCAGAGCCAGGGCGACCAGGATCACGTTATGGCTGGCGATGCGTAATGCGATCGGTACACGGCGATGGCGCAGTGCCCGGAAGATCAGCAGGAAGAAGTTATCGGTTTTTACTGGCGTGGGCCGGTTCACTTAAGCTCGGCTCTTTAGTCCGTGAAGTTGACGCGCAGTATAGCGACAGGCCCAAGACCGGCAAAGCGCTGGCTGTGCCCGATGGTCACTGAAAGTGGGTAGAATGCGGTTTTTTCCACCTCGGGGGTGCGCTTTGCGCGAAATTGTCCTGATAAACATCACAGGTGAGGACCGTCCGGGTCTCACCGCAGCCATTACCGGTGTTCTGGCCCAGGGTGGTGTGAACATTCTCGACATCGGCCAGGCGGTGATCCACGACACTTTGTCGTTTGGCATCCTGGTGGAGATTCCGAGTACCGAGCAAGCGTCGTCGGTGCTCAAGGACATCCTGTTTACGGCCTACAAGCTCGATCAGCAGGTGCGTTTCACCCCGGTGTCCGAAGAGGATTACCGCCAGTGGGTCGCCGGTCAGGGCAAAAAGCGCCATATCGTCACTCTGCTGACCCGCAAGGTGACGGCTGAGCAATTGCAACGCGTCAGCTCGATCACCGCTCAATACGGTTTGAACATCGACCATATCGACCGTCTGTCGGGGCGTATGCCGTTGGACACGCCGGCCGACCAGGGCAAGGGCTGCATCGAGTTTTCCGTACGCGGTGAGCCGGCGGACCCTCAGGCCTTGCGCGCTGAGTTTCTGAGCGTCGCCCAGGAACTGAACGTCGACATCGCCTTCCAGGAAGATTCGCTGTTTCGACGCAACCGCCGGTTGGCGGTGTTCGACATGGACTCCACGCTAATTGAAGCCGAAGTCATCGACGAACTGGCCAAGGCTGCTGGCGTGGGTGAGCAAGTCTCGGCCATTACCGAGCGTGCCATGTCCGGCGAGCTGGATTTCCGTGCTAGTTTCAAGGAGCGCCTGGCGTTGCTTAAAGGCCTGGACGTCAGCGTGCTGGACTCCATCGGTGCGTCGCTGCGCCTGACCGAAGGTGCCGAAACTCTGTTCGCCGAACTCAAACGCCTGGGCTACAAGACCGCCATCCTGTCGGGTGGCTTCACCTACTTCGCCAAGCAATTGCAGGCCAAGCTGGGCATCGACTACGTGTTCGCCAACGAGCTGGAAGTGGTGGACGGCAAGGTGACTGGCGTGGCGGTGGAGCCGATTGTCGACGCCCAGCGTAAAGCCGATCTGCTGCGGGAGTTGGCACACAAGGAAGGTTTGCGTCTGGAGCAGACCATTGCGGTCGGTGACGGCGCCAATGACTTGCCGATGCTGGCGATTGCCGGGTTGGGCGTGGCGTTTCGTGCTAAACCACTAGTCAAGCAATCGGCCAAGCAGGCGATTTCGACGTTGGGGCTGGATGGAGTGTTGTACCTGTTGGGCTTCCGTGACCGCGACGGTCAGCTCTAGCCCCGCAAAACAACTGTAGGAGCGAGGGGTATCTAGTCCTTGCTCGCTCCTACAAGTAGTGCGTCGATCAGGCCTTTGGTAAGCCCATGCCTTGACCCATCTGCACCGGCGAACCCGCCAGCAATTCTTCCGACCATTTCACCTGATCCGGCCCAAACAGCACGATGGCGGTCGAACCCAGCTTGAAGCGTCCCAGTTCTGCACCTTTTTCCAGATAAATCGGTGCGCGTGCCGCTTCGTCGTAACGCACGGTTTTCAGCTCACGTTTCGGCGGCGTGACCAGCCCGGCCCAGACTGTTTCAATCGACGCCACAATCATCGCGCCTACCAGAACCACGGCCATCGGGCCGCGTTCGGTGTCGAATATGCAGGCAACACGCTCGTTACGGGCAAACAGTTCCGGCACATTTTCTGCCGTGGTTTGGTTCACCGAGAAGATTCGGCCCGGGATGTAGACCATTTCCCGTAGGGTGCCGGCCAATGGCATGTGCACCCGGTGGTAGTCCTTCGGCGACAGATAAACAGTGGCGAAGTCGCCGCCCATGAACGGCGCGGCTACAGCGGCATCACCCCCGAGCAATTCCAGTACGCTGAAACTGTGGCCCTTGGCCTGGAACACCCGGCCGTGCTCAATCGGGCCGAGTTGGCTGACCGCACCATCGGCCGGGCTCAGTACCGCGCCCGGGGTTTGATCCAGTGGGCGTGCGCCGTCTTTCAAGGCGCGGGTGAAGAAGGCATTGAAGTGCTCGTAAGCGGTCACGTCCTCCACCAAGGCCTGGGACATATCCACTTGATAGCGCTTGGCGAACCAGGTGGTGAAGGCATTCTTGAACCAGCGCACGCGGCATTCGGCAATGCAGCCGGCCAGCCGTGACAGCAGGTGGTGGGGCAGCAGGTACTGGCTGAGGATAAACAAACGCTTTTTCATTAACTGTCCTTAAAATCTTAAATCTCAACGGGGGTGTCGGGGTGGTTGCCCCATTCGCCCCAGGAACCGGCATAACCTTTGACTCGCGGATAACCGAGCGCCTTGGCCACCAGATAGGTGAAGCCAGAACGGTGGTGAGTCTGGCAGTGGGTGATGATTTCTTTGTCGCGGGTAAGTCCGAGGTCTTCGAGGATCTGCGGCATGTCGCGACGGATGCGCAGGTTGCGCGCCTTGTCCATGCCAGCGGTCCATTCGAAGTTCACCGCGCCGGGGATGTGCCCGGCCTTGGCGGCGAGGACTTTCTCTCCCGAATACTCCAGCGGGCCACGGGCATCCCAGATGCCCAGGTCGGCGGAGCCCAGACGACTTTGCAAGTATTCGCGGGTGGCGGTGGGCTCGTCGTGCAGCGTCAGGCTGACCGGGCCGCCGGCACTGGCCAGCACGTTGGTGGAAACAGGCTGTTTTTCATCCAGCCACGCCAGCAGGCCGCCGTCGAGGTAGTGATACTTCTTGTGGCCGATAACATCGAGCAGCCAGATAAAACGCCCGGCCCAGCCGCCGCCTTCGTCGTCATAGACCACGTAGGTGGCGCCCGGCGTATGGCCCAGTTCACCGAACAGCGTTTCCAGGGCGGCTTTGGCTGGCAGCAAGCCTGGAGCAGGCAGTTGGCCCAGTTGGGTGCGTTTGGGATCGACGAATCGTGCGCCGGGGATATGCCCGGTGGCGTAGCGTTCGGCGCTGGTGAGGTCCACCAGAATCAGGGTTTCTGCGTCGAGGCGACCGAGCAGGTCGCTGGGCTCGATCACCAGCGGCAAGCCAGAGAAGTCAGGCATGTGAGGTCTCCTGGGCACAAGTTTAGGGCTGTAAAGGAGGGCGATTGTAGCGCAAGCATCAAGCGCTGCGGTTGGTAAAGCTGTGCAGGGCCTTCTCAATGCATTGAGCGGTTTTGCCGAAGGCTTGTACGGTGGTTTCCGAGAACGGCCCGCCGCCCTGGTCGGCAATCATCAGCATCGCCACCCGTCCATTGCAACTCAGGGAGCGCAACAGCAGGTGCTCGCCGATAAACAGGCGGCGCAACGAGGCGGGTAGCAGTGCCGAGAACTGTACATGGTTGTCGGGCGTCAGGCGCACCTGGGCGGACTTCTCCAGCAAGCGCTGCAACAGCGTGCTTTGCGCGACGTCCAGGCTCATGTGGGCAGCGTCCTTGGGCAGGCCGTCGACCTGATGCACGCGCAAGGTGCTCAAGGTACGGTCGGCCATCAGCAGCATGACCCGTTGCATACCGCTGGCCACCAGGGCCTCCTTGGCGCAGGTGGTCAGGTGCATGGCGTTGGCAAAACGATTCGGCTCCACCAGCAATTCGCTGCAGTGTTTGCGCCAAACAGCCAGGGCTTCGGCGGTCGGCGGCGGTGCCGGCAGCAGGCCGCGATGGACCCGTTGCACGTTCCACGGCCAGATCAGCGCAAGTGCCGGGTGCCAAAGATCGGCCGCCAGCGTATTGCGGGCGCTGATCACTGCTTGTTGGTGAACCTGCTGCTGTACCTCGCCCAAGGGGTGTTGCAGGTACAGCGCGGTCAAGTATTGCCAGCGCCGGGTGTGCGGGCAGCTCCAGGACTCTTGCGCTGCCAGGGCCATGCCGTTGGCCAGCAGCACGGTGTTGGCCGGCTGGTTCAGCCAGCGCCGCAGCGCCGGATCGTCATCGAGCTGTTGCTGTTGACGCAGCGGATCTTCATTGCGGGCGATGCGCAGCGCCTTGATCAGTAGGCGACGTTCATTCTGCAACAAGTGATAGCCCTGGGAGACCCAGATCGGCAGGCGCCAGGCCTCGGTCAGTCCCAGGCACAAATCCAGCAGGCGTACGCCAAACAACTCCTGCTCGACCTTGCGTGCCGATTGGCCTTTGTGGATCACTCGTAGTTCCCACTCCTCCAGCAGCTTGGGATAGGCAATCGCCATTGGCCACAGCGGCGAAAGAAACAACAGGCTGCCCCAATGGATGTCTTGCCATAGCCGTGCCAGGCGACTGGCAAACAGGCCGCTGGCTTGTTGCGAGGCGTGCTGGCTGACCAGTTGCAGTTGGCGCAGCGCCACGGGGATTTCATTGAGGGGGACTGAAGGCAGGCGGGCGAGCAGTTCTTCGGTGCGTTTTAAACCGAGGCGGTTGATCGCCACCTCAAGGTTTTCCGCAGGCTCTGCAAGGCTGCCGTGAGCATGGTTGTTGGCTTCGCGCATCATACTGAGCACCAGCGCGGGGCTGTTTTGCATCAGATCTGCAATATCTCGCAACGATCGGCGGTTGTCGCCGATGGCTTTGCATACCGCGTCATAGCTGGCTTGTGGGACGGGCAGCAGAACCTCATCCAGGCGCTTTATCCAGCCAGAAATGGTGTTGGGTCTTGAGGTTGGGACTGTCGTTTCATTTGCCATGATTGGGGCGCGATCATCACTTGCGGTCAACACGCCCAGAGCGGGCCGAACTGGCTTTTCGCCTTAACGGGCTATAGTCTGGCGCAGTTTTGCCGATAAGTAGAAGAAGAGTTTTTAGATCTTCTGAATATGTCCATGAACCCGACGGCGCAAGTACTCATCCCCTATGGCTAAAATTATCGGCATCATCGTCGTCATCGCGAGCGTGCTCGGCGGATACGTCCTGTCCCACGGTAAAATTGCGGCGCTGATCCAGCCTTTCGAAGTGCTGATCATCGGTGGTGCGGCGTTTGGTGCATTCCTGCAGGCCAACCCTGGCTACATGACCATGCACGTGATCAAGAAGTCGTTGGGCATGTTCAGCTCGCGCTTCTCCCACACCTTCTACCTGGAAGTGCTGGGCCTGGTCTACGAGATCCTCAACAAGAGCCGCCGCGAAGGCATGATGGCCATTGAAGGCGACATCGAGGACGCGGCAGCGAGCCCGATTTTCGCCAAGTACCCGGCCGTACTCAAGGATGAGCGTATGACCGCCTACATCTGCGATTACCTGCGCATCATGTCCTCCGGCAACATGGCCCCCCATGAGCTGGAAGGCCTGTTCGACATGGAGTTGTTCAGCTTGAAGGAAGAGCTTGAGCACCCCTCCCATGCGGTGACTGGCATCGCCGACGGCATGCCCGGTTTCGGTATTGTGGCAGCGGTACTCGGGATCGTGGTGACCATGGCCTCCCTCGGCGAGGGCGACCAGGCGGCCATCGGCATGCACGTAGGTGCGGCCCTGGTCGGTACCTTCTTCGGTATTCTCGCGGCCTACGGTTTCTTTGGTCCGCTGGCCACCTCCCTGGCCCATGACGCCAAGGAAGAGATCAATCTTTACGAGGCGATCAAGGCTTCCCTGGTGGCTTCGGCCTCCGGCATGCCGCCGTCACTGGCAGTGGAATTCGGCCGCAAAGTGCTCTATCCCAAGCACCGTCCGAGCTTTGCCGAGCTGGAACAAGCGGTTCGCGGTCGCTAAGTCATGGAAAACAACCAGCCGATCATCATCAAGCGCGTCAAGCGCTTCGCTGCCGGGCACCACGGCGGCGCCTGGAAAATCGCCTTCGCTGACTTTGCCACGGCAATGATGGCGTTCTTCCTGGTGCTGTGGCTGATGTCCACCGCCACGCCGGAACAGAAGATCGCCATCGCCGGTTACTTCAAGGACCCCATCGGGTTTTCCGAGAGCGGCACACCTTTTGTGATCGACCTGGGCGGCTCGCCGCAACTGGCGCCCGAGCGCACCATCAACCCGGAAGTGAAGACCGAGTCGCCCCAGGAAAATATTCCCATCGAGCGTGAAACCGTCGAAAGTATGGCCGAACAGGTCGAGCAGGAACGCCTGGAATTGCTGCTGCAAGAACTGCAGAACAAGGTCGATGAGAATCCGCAACTGCAAAAATTCAAGGACCAGATCCTGTTCCAGATCACTCCGGATGGCTTGCGCATCCAGATCATGGACGCCGCGAATCGGCCGATGTTCGACTCAGGCAGTGCGCGCTTGAAGCCGTATTTCGAAGATATTCTGCTGGCCATGGCCGACACCATCAAAGCGGTGCCGAACAAGATCAGCGTCAGTGGTCATACCGATGCCAAACCTTATTCGGGCCTGGGTGATTTTGGTAACTGGGAGTTGTCGGCCAACCGTGCCAACGCTGCACGTCGTGCCTTGATCGCGGGTAGCTACCCGGACGCGCAAGTGGCACGGGTAGTGGGTTTTGCTTCCTCTGCACTGTTTGATGCCAAGGACCCGTTCAACCCGGTCAACCGCCGAATCGATATCGTCGTGCTGACCAAAAAGGCCCAGCGTGCGATTGAAGGTGAGCAAAGTGCGCCTCAACCGGCGGTGCCGACTCAAGGTGAGGGTGCGCCAGGGGAAGTGCCGGTGGACCCGAATGCACTGCCACCAGAACAGCAGCCATTACCGGCCCATGAGTTGCGGCAGAAGCTGAACCTGTTTGATGACGGTGGGGTGAAAGACCCGACTCAGCCGGCTACGGGGTCATAAGCAGGGCGCAATTGTGGCGAGGGGGCAAGCCCCTCACCACAATGTTGCATCGACCAGTCAGTAACTGGTTTCGGGCAAGCTGGCGATGATCGAGCGATAGCTGTTCATCCGCTGCTGTTGCACGCGACCGTCTTCCAGGGCCTTGAGCAGAGCGCAGCCCGGCTCGCGGTCGTGCTTGCAGTCGCGAAAGCGGCAGGTGCCGATCAAGTCGTTGAACTCGATAAAGCCCGCTTCGACATCGGCGCGGCTGACGTGGCCCAGGCCGAATTCACGAATCCCTGGGGAGTCGATCAGCTCACCGCCACCTGGGAAGTGGAACAACCGCGCGGTGGTGGTGGTGTGAGTACCCTGGCCGGACAGCTCCGACAGCGGGCCGACACGGGCTTCGACTTCCGGCAGCAGGCTGTTGACCAGCGACGACTTGCCGACGCCCGACTGGCCGACGAACACACTGATGCGCCCGTCCAACTGCTCCTGGAGCAACTCCATGCCGTTGCCGTGATGGGCCGAGACTTCCAACACCGGGTAACCCAGGGTGCGGTAGACCGCCAGCAACGCATTGAGCGCCGGGGCGTTCTGCTCGTCGATCAGGTCGAATTTGTTCAGCAGCAGCAACGGCCGAATGCCCGCATGTTCGGCGGCTACCAGGTAGCGGTCGATCAGGTTGGCATGGGGCTCGGGCAGTGGCGCGAAGACAATGACGATCATGTCGACGTTAGCCGCCACCGGCTTGAGCTGGCCACGGCTGTCCGGGCGGCGCAGTTCGGTGGTGCGCGGCAGTTGCGCCACGATCACACCGATGCCTTGGTTGCCGGCACGCCAGACCACTTGGTCGCCGGTCACCAACGCCGGCAGGTTGGCGCGCAAGTGGCAACGGAACACATTGCCAGCTTGTTCGCCGTCCTGGGCCTCGACCTCGACCTGCACACCGAAGTGCGCGATCACCAGGCCCGTTTGCTCGGGGCCAAGGTCGCCACCCTCAAGCGCTTCCACGGCGGAGGATTCACGTTTGGCGGCGCGGGCAGCGCGTTCGCCCTGAATCTTTTCGATGCGCCAGTTTTGGCGACGGTTGAGCTGGCGTTTGGCCATTGGTGTTCCGTGTCGATAATGCAAAGGTTAGGTAAAACGGTCGCGAGTCTAGCATGCCTCGCCTGCTAAACTGCGCAGCTACGCCAAGGTGCCAAGGAACCAAGACATGCAAAACCCACAGAACCTGATTTGGATCGATCTGGAAATGACCGGTCTGAACCCTGACACCGACGTCATCATTGAGATGGCGACCATCGTCACGGACAGCAACCTCAATACCTTGGCTGAAGGCCCGGTGATCGCCATCCACCACAGCGACGAAGTCCTCGCCACGATGGATGAGTGGAACACCCGCACCCACGGCGGCACGGGCCTGACCCAGCGAGTGCGCGAGAGCCGTATCAGCATGGCCGAGGCCGAAGCGCAAACCATCACCTTTCTGGAAAAATGGGTGCCCAAGGGCAAGTCGCCGATCTGCGGTAATAGCATTTGTCAGGACCGACGTTTTCTTTATACCCACATGAAGGCGCTGGAAAGCTACTTTCACTACCGCAACCTGGATGTGTCGACCTTGAAAGAGCTGGCGGCGCGCTGGGCGCCGGAGGTGAAGGACAGCTTCCACAAAGGCAGCACCCACCTGGCGCTGGATGATATTCGCGAGTCGATTGCCGAGCTGCAGCATTACCGCAAGCATTTCATCAAGTTCTGATTTGGGCGGGTGAGCTGTTGTGGCGAGGTGGCTTGCCCTCGTTGGGCTGCGAAGCGGCCCTGAAGCCTGACATCCCGGTCTACCTGAAAAACCTCGATGCCTTTATATATAAAGGGGCTGCTTCGCACCCCAACGGGGGCAAGCCCCCTCGCCACAATTTGTAAGGATCGCCCTTATGCTGCTGATGCTCTATCTCATCGCCATCACCGCTGAAGCCATGACCGGCGCGTTGTCTGCCGGTCGGCGTGGCATGGATTGGTTTGGCGTGGTATTGATCGCCTGCGTGACGGCGCTCGGCGGTGGTTCGGTGCGCGACGTGTTGCTTGGCCACTACCCACTGACCTGGGTCAAGCACCCGGAATACCTGGTGCTGACCTCTGCCGCCGCCCTGGTGACGATCTTCATTGCCCCGCTGATGCGCCACCTGCGCTCGCTGTTCCTGGCGCTGGATGCCGTGGGGCTGGTGGCGTTCACCCTTATCGGCTGCATGACCGCCCTGGAAATGGGCCACGGTATGTTGGTGGCGTCGGTCAGCGGTGTGATCACTGGCGTATTCGGCGGCATCCTGCGGGATATCTTCTGCAACGACATCCCGCTGATTTTCCGGCGGGAGTTGTATGCCAGCGTGTCGTTCCTCGCAGCCTGGTGCTACATGCTGTGCATCTACCTGCAACTGCCCAGTGAACAAGCGATCCTGCTGACCCTGTTCAGTGGCTTTCTATTGCGCCTGCTGGCGATCCGTTTTCGCTGGGAAATGCCCAAGTTCGTCTACAGCGACGAACATTGACGCTCGGCGTGTTGCTTCAGCGCCCACTCCACATGTTCGCGCACCAACTCCGAAGGGTATTCTCGGCGCGCCTTCAAGGCTTCCAACACCGGAATGCTAGAAGGCGCATTGCCCAGGCCCACGGCCAGATTGCGCAGCCAACGCTCATAACCGGCGCGGCGCAGGGGTGAACCTTCGGTGTTGCTGAGAAATTTATCCTCATCCCACATGAATAGTTCGGCCAGTTCTGCGTTATCCAGATTGTGCCGAGGCTTGAAATCGCCTTCGGCTGTGGATCGTGCGAAACGATTCCACGGGCAAACGATCTGACAGTCATCGCAGCCAAACACCCGGTTGCCGATCAAGGGGCGCAGGTCTTCGGGGATCGCGGTTTTCAGCTCGATGGTCAGGTAGGAAATACAGCGCCGGGCGTCCAGCACGTATGGCCCGACGAAGGCATTGGTAGGGCAGATGTCCAGGCAGGCGGTGCAGCGACCGCAGTGTTCGGTGGCGTGGGGTGGGTCGACCGGCAATGGCAGGTCGACAAACAGTTCGCTCAAGAAGAAGTAACTGCCGGCCTTGCGATTGAGCACCAAGGTGTTTTTGCCGATCCAGCCCAGCCCGGCTTGTTCAGCAATGGCTTTTTCCAGCACCGGGGCGCTGTCGACAAAGGCGCGAAAGCCGAACGGGCCGATCTGCGCCTGAATCCTGTCCGCCAGTTGCTGGACGCGTTTGCGGATCAGCTTGTGGTAGTCGCGGCCCAGGGCGTAGCGGGAGACATAGGCTTTTTCAGGTTGGGCCAGTAGATGCGCCATGTGGGTGTCGCCGGGCAGGTAATCCATGCGCAGGGACACCACGCGCAAGGTGCCGGGCACCAGCTCTTCGGGGTGGGAGCGCTTGCTGCCATGGGCGCCCATGTAGTCCATCTCGCCGTGGTAGCCAGCGTCGAGCCAGCGTTGCAGGTGCTGCTCTGCCTCGGCCAGGTCCAGGCCGCTGATGCCAACTTGTTGAAAACCAAGCTCCTGGCCCCAGTCTTTGATCGATTGGGCGAGGGCGGGCAGATCGGAAGTAATAGCAGGCATGAACAAGAGAAACCGCAGGTTAGATGCGTATAATTCTGCCAGACATCGGAGCTTGAAGACGCATGCCTCAGACAAAACACCCAATAACCGACGTTCAGCACCTGTTGCCCGGCCAATTGCCGCAACTGCCTGCTCGTTCCCAGGATGCCCATAAAGGCCAGTTTGGCCATGTATTGCTGATGGGTGGCGACCGTGGTTTTGGCGGCGCCGTACTGCTCAGCGCCGAAAGCGCCCTGCGCAGCGGTGCTGGCATGGTGTCCCTGGCGACCCGCAGCGAGCACGTCTCGGCGGCCCTGGCGCGTTTGCCGGAAGTCATGACCGTTGGTGTGCATTCCGCCAATCAATTGATGGGCTTGCTGGAAAAAATTTCAGTGATCGTCATCGGCCCGGGTTTGGGCGAAGCGTCTTGGGGCAAAAGCCTGCTGTCGGTGGCCGCCAATGCCAAGCAGCCGCAAGTGTGGGACGCCGATGCGCTGAACCTGCTGGCGGCAGGCAGCGTCAGCCTGCCAGCCAACTGCGTGATAACGCCGCATCCCGGTGAAGCCGCGAGGCTGATGGGGATTTCGACAGTCGAGGTTCAGGCAGATCGTCTTAAAGTTGCGCGCGGATTGAGCCAAAAATTCAAGACGGTGGCGATCCTCAAGGGCGCGGGCAGTTTGATCGCCAGTCCGGACGGACGGGTGTCGCAATGTGATCAGGGCCATCCGGCCATGGCCACCGCAGGTCTTGGCGATGTCCTGGCCGGTCTGGTGGGTGCATTGCTGGCCCAGGGTATGCCAGCGTTTGAGGCGGCCAGCCTGGCCGTCTGGTTGCACGCCACGGCGGGAGATCGCCAAGGCACCTTTGGTCGCGGGCTGGCTGCCAGTGATTTGATTCCCGCCATTCGTCAGTTGCTGGAGGAGCAGTCACCGTGTCTGAAGTAACCCTGTATCTGGCCGATGAAGAGGCCATGGTCGCGTTTGGCAAGCGGATTGCCGTTGTCACGAAGGGCTCGGGGCTGATTTTTCTGGAAGGCGACCTGGGGGCGGGGAAGACCACTTTGTCGCGGGGCATCATTCGCGGGCTGGGGCATGAAGGAGCAGTGAAGAGTCCTACTTTTACCCTGGTGGAACCTTACGAAATCGGCGATGTGCGAGCGTTCCATTTCGACCTCTATCGTTTGGTTGATCCTGAGGAGTTGGAGTACATGGGCATTCGCGATTACTTCGATGAAGACGCCTTGTGCCTGATCGAATGGCCAGATAAAGGCACAGGCTTTTTGCCAAAGCCTGACCTGACCATTACCATTACCCCGCATGAGCATGGACGTCAGCTGAAGTTGTTGTCCCAGAGCGTGCGCAGTGAGTCGTGGTGCGCCGCCTTGGCATTGGAATTCAAATAATTAATGGGGTTAGGTATGCGCTTTCGCGCGTTGGTTACTGTCGTAGGGGTGTTGCTTGCGGCAATGACTGTCAATGCTCTGGCTGCTTCACAGGTGCGCAGTGTTCGCCTGTGGCGGGCACCGGATAACACGCGACTGGTATTTGATCTGTCTGGGCCGGTTCAGCACAGCGTCTTCACCCTGACGGCGCCTGACCGCCTGGTGATCGACATCAACGGTGCGACCCTGGCCGCGCCGTTGAAAGTGTCCACCGCCAATACCCCGATTACCGCCATGCGCTCGGCCCAACGCACGCCGACGGATTTGCGGGTGGTCATCGACCTGAAAAAGGCCGTCACCCCGAAAAGCTTCTCCCTGGCACCTAACGCTCAATACGGTAACCGACTGGTGGTCGACCTGTTCGACAACGCCGCCGATGCCGCGCCGCCGCCCGTGCCTACGCCGAGTGTCGCGACGGTGCCTGCGGTGCCGGCTTCTACGGCGCAACCCCAGGTCAAGCTGCCACCGATGCCACCGGCTCCGGCGGGCAAGCGTGACATCATCGTCGTCATCGATGCCGGTCACGGTGGCGAAGACCCTGGCGCCTCCGGCTCGCGCGGCCAGCGTGAGAAAGACGTGGTGCTGGCCATCGCCCGTGAACTGCAACGCCAGATCAACGGCATGAAAGGCTACCGCGCCGAGTTGACCCGCACCGGTGACTACTTCATCCCGTTGCGTGGTCGTACCGAAATCGCCCGCAAGAAGGGTGCTGACCTGTTTGTTTCGATCCATGCCGACGCCGCGCCCTCAAGTGCGGCCTTTGGTGCGTCAGTGTTCGCCCTGTCTGACCGTGGCGCTACCTCCGAAACCGCCCGCTGGCTGGCGGACAGTGAAAACCGTTCCGACTTGATCGGCGGCGCTGGCAACGTGTCCCTGGATGACAAGGACCGCATGCTCGCCGGTGTGTTGCTCGATTTGTCGATGACCGCCTCGCTGACGTCCAGCCTGAATGTCGGGCAGAAGGTATTGAGCAATATCGGCCGCGTCACGCCGTTGCACAAACAGCGGGTGGAGCAGGCCGGGTTCATGGTGCTCAAGTCGCCGGATATTCCGTCGATCCTGGTGGAAACCGGGTTTATTTCCAACGCCAACGAAGCCTCCAAGCTGTCGGCGGCCAGCCACCAGCAGGCGCTGGCACGCTCCATCAGCTCCGGAATTCGCCAGTTCTTCCAGCAGAATCCGCCACCGGGAAGCTACGTCGCCTGGTTACGTGATTCCGGGAAAATCGCCCAAGGGCCTCGCGACCATCGTGTACAGCCCGGCGACACTGTAGCGATGCTGGCGGTGCGTTTTCAGGTTTCGGCCGCGACGTTGCGTAGCGCCAACAACCTGAAAAGCGATGAATTGAAAATTGGCCAGATGTTGACCATCCCTGGCACTGAATTGGCGGCGCAGTAATGAGCGAATCGGTATTGAGCAACACCTCACGCATCGAATTGCTCAGCCCGCGCCTTGCCAACCAGATTGCTGCTGGCGAGGTGGTAGAACGGCCGGCTTCTGTGATCAAGGAGTTGCTGGAAAACAGCCTGGACTCCGGCGCCAAGCGTATCGACGTCGACGTCGAGCAGGGCGGCGTCAAGCTGCTGCGGGTACGTGACGATGGCAGTGGCATCTCCTCCGATGACCTGCCGCTGGCTCTGGCCCGTCACGCCACCAGCAAAATTCGCGACCTTGAAGACCTTGAACGGGTGATGAGCCTGGGCTTTCGCGGTGAGGCCCTTGCCTCTATCAGTTCCGTGGCCCGCCTGACCCTGACGTCCCGCACCCGTGGCGCCGAGCAAGCCTGGCAAGTGGAAACCGAGGGTCGCGACATGGCGCCTAGGGTCCAGCCGGCCGCCCACCCGGTGGGCACGTCGGTGGAAGTGCGCGACCTGTTCTTCAATACCCCGGCGCGTCGCAAATTTCTCAAGGCCGAAAAAACCGAATTCGATCACCTGCAAGAAGTCATCAAGCGCCTAGCCCTGGCTCGCTTCGATGTGGCCTTTCATCTGCGCCACAACGGCAAGACCATCCTCAGCCTGCACGAAGCCTGTGACGATGCGGCACGCGCTCGGCGTGTGGCGGCAGTTTGTGGCGCAGGCTTCCTGGAGCAGGCGCTGCCCATTGAGGTGGAGCGTAATGGCTTGCACCTGTGGGGCTGGGTCGGTTTGCCGACCTTCTCCCGTAGCCAGGCGGATTTGCAGTATTTCTACGTGAACGGCCGTGCGGTGCGCGACAAACTGGTGGCCCACGCGGTGCGCCAGGCTTATCGCGACGTGCTGTTCAACGGTCGGCATCCGACCTTTGTGCTGTTTTTTGAGGTCGATCCTTCTGTGGTCGACGTCAACGTGCACCCGACCAAACACGAAGTGCGCTTCCGTGATGGGCGCATGGTCCACGATTTCCTCTACGGCACCTTGCACCGTGCCTTGGGCGATGTACGTCCGGACGATCACCAGTCGGCGCCGATTGCCACGGCCATGGTTCGCCCGACGGGGCCGGAAGCCGGTGAGTTCGGCCCCCAGGGCGAAATGCGCCTGGCTGCCAACCTGCTGGAACAGCCGCAAACCCAGCCGAGCTACGCCGCGCCGGGGTCGGGTGCTGGCGCCGGATATCAGTATCAATACACGCCCCGGCCGCAATCGGCGGTGCCTGTGGCTGAAGCCCAGGCAGCCTATCGCGAGTTCTTCGCGCCGCTGCCCGAAGCGGGAGCGGCGGCGTTGCCGGAAGGTCAGGGTGATGTCCCGCCTTTGGGTTACGCTCTGGCCCAGCTCAAGGGTATCTACATTCTTGCGGAAAACGCCCACGGCCTGGTACTGGTGGACATGCACGCCGCCCACGAGCGGATCATGTACGAGCGCCTGAAAATCGCCATGGCCAGCGAAGGCCTGAGCGGCCAGCCGCTGCTGGTGCCGGAATCCCTGGCGGTCAGCCAGCGCGAAGCCGATTGTGCCGAAGAGCACGTCAGCGTGTTTCAGAAGCTGGGTTTTGAACTGCAGCGCCTCGGCCCGGAAACCCTGGCGATCCGGCAAATCCCGGCGCTGCTCAAGCAGGCCGAAGCTAACCGGCTGGTGGCTGACGTGCTGGCAGACCTGATGGAGTACGGCACCAGCGATCGTATCCAGGCGCACATCAACGAACTGCTCGGCACCATGGCCTGTCACGGCGCGATCCGCGCCAATCGGCGCCTGGCCCTGCCGGAAATGAACGGTTTGCTGCGGGATATGGAAAACACCGAACGCAGCGGCCAATGCAACCATGGCCGACCGACCTGGACCCAGATGGGGCTAGACGATCTGGACAAACTGTTCTTGCGTGGTCGTTGATGAGCGCTCTTCCTCCCGCCATCTTCCTGATGGGCCCGACGGCCGCCGGCAAGACCGACCTGGCCATCGAGCTGACCAAAGTCCTGCCCTGCGAGCTGATCAGCGTCGACTCCGCCCTGGTTTACCGGGGAATGGATATCGGCACTGCCAAGCCTTCGAAAGAGTTGCTGGCCCTGCATCCCCACCGGTTGATCGACATTATTGACCCGTCTGAGAGCTACTCGGCGGCTGATTTTCGCACTGACGCCCTGGTTGCCATGGCCGAAATTACCGCGCGGGGCAATATTCCGCTGCTGGTGGGCGGCACGATGCTCTACTACAAGGCTTTGCAGGAAGGTCTGGCTGATATGCCCCCAGCCGATCCCCAGGTGCGCGCCGAGCTTGAAGAAGAGGCTGTGCGCCTTGGCTGGCAAGCCCTGCATGACCAACTGGCGGCAGTTGATCCGGTGTCTGCAGCGCGGATTCATCCCAATGACCCTCAGCGCCTTTCACGAGCTCTGGAAGTCTGGCGGGTCAGCGGGCAGACCATGACCGCCCACAGACTGAGACAATCTGCGCAAAGTACTGATGCAGGCGCTTCGGGGCAGCCACAATTACCCTATACTGTCGCAAATCTGGGCATCGCTCCGGCTAATCGTCAGGTTCTGCATGAGCGAATTGCACAAAGATTCACAATTATGTTGGAACAGGGGTTCGTGGAGGAGGTCGTAGCATTGCGTTCAAGAGGTGATCTGCATCCAGGATTGCCTTCGATACGTGCTGTAGGCTACCGCCAAGTCTGGGATCATCTGGATGGCAAGCTGACGTCAGCCGAAATGCAGGAGCGAGGCATCATTGCCACGCGCCAGTTGGCAAAGCGCCAGTTCACTTGGCTGCGCAGTTGGACTGAGTTGCATTGGCTGGACAGTCTGGATTGCGACAATCTGTCACGCGCCTTGAAATACTTGGGAACGGTCTCCATATTGAGCTGAGTCCTTGCAATTGCCGTCTATCCTTGGGGGTGTGACGGCTACGAGCTATCTATTTTCCGATTTTTTATTATTGATCCTTAAAGGAGTGCGGCACATGTCAAAAGGGCATTCGCTACAAGACCCTTACTTGAATACTTTACGTAAAGAGAAAGTTGGGGTTTCCATCTATCTGGTCAACGGTATCAAGCTGCAAGGGACGATCGAGTCTTTCGACCAGTTCGTCATCCTGCTGAAAAATACCGTTAGCCAAATGGTTTACAAGCACGCTATCTCAACAGTAGTGCCGGTTCGTCCAATTCGTCTGCCTAGCGCAACCGAAACCGAACTGGGTGACGCTGAGCCAGGTAACGCCTGATAGGAGTCTCCTTTGTTCTTTGAGCGCCACGGTGGTGGTGAGCGGGCAATCCTCGTTCACTTAGATGGTCAGGACCCTGAGGCGCGCGAAGATCCGCAGGAGTTTCAGGAGTTGGCAATTTCGGCTGGCGCCGAGACCGTCGCGTTTATTAACGTGCCGCGTCATCGTCCAACCGCCAAATACCTGATTGGCAGCGGCAAGGTCGAGGAATTGCGCGACCTGGTCAAAGCCGAACAGGTAGATCTGGTTATTTTCAATCACACCCTTACGCCCAGTCAGGAACGTAACCTCGAACGTGTTTTCGAGTGTCGCGTGATTGACCGCACGGGTCTGATTCTCGATATTTTCGCCCAACGCGCCCGTACCCATGAAGGCAAGCTCCAGGTCGAATTGGCCCAGCTTGAGCACATGAGTACCCGGCTGGTTCGCGGCTGGACTCACCTTGAACGCCAGAAAGGCGGTATTGGCCTGCGTGGCCCGGGTGAAACCCAGTTGGAGACCGACCGTCGTTTGCTGCGGGTTCGCCTGAAGCAGATCAAGGCTCGGCTTGAGAAGGTTCGCAGCCAGCGTGAGCAATCGCGTCGTGGCCGCAAGCGCGCCGATATCCCGACCGTTTCACTGGTGGGATACACCAACGCCGGCAAATCCACACTGTTCAATTCGGTGACGGAATCCGACGTTTACGCCGCTGACCAACTGTTCGCCACCCTCGACCCGACCCTGCGCCGTTTGGATATCGACGACCTGGGGCCGATCGTGCTGGCCGATACCGTAGGTTTCATTCGTCACTTGCCCCACAAGCTGGTCGAGGCGTTTCGAGCTACGCTCGAAGAGTCGAGCAACTCCGACCTGCTGTTGCATGTGATCGATGCTGCCGAACCTGACCGGATGTTGCAGATTGAACAAGTAATGCTGGTACTGGGCGAGATTGGGGCCCAGGACTTGCCGATCCTTGAGGTCTATAACAAACTCGATTTGCTTGAGGGCGTGGAGCCGCAAATCCAGCGTGACGAAGACGGCAGGCCCCAGCGGGTATGGCTTTCGGCGCGGGATGGCTGCGGGTTGGACTTGCTCAAACAGGCGGTTGCCGAGTTGCTGGGCAACGATTTGTTTGTTGGCACCTTGCGCTTGCCTCAGCGTTTTGCTCGACTGCGTGCACAGTTTTTCGAAATGGGCGCGGTCCAGAAAGAAGAACACGACGTAGAAGGTGTCAGTCTGCTGGCGGTTCGATTGCCACGGGCCGAGCTGAATCGGTTGGTTAGCCGTGAAGGCATACCGCCGATGGACTTTATCGAGCAACACACTTTGCAATAAAAGCCTGAGAAAGCGGTTGTGCCGCTGTAGCAGGCATTCTGTAGCATTGGTCGGCGCGCCGTGGGTGCGTCTTTGCTTTATCAGATGGAGATCGCTATGGCTTGGAATGAGCCGGGTGGCAACTCGAATAATCAGGATCCTTGGGGTGGTAAACGCCGCAATAATGGCGACCGCAAGGGGCCACCAGATCTCGACGAGGCCTTCCGAAAGCTGCAGGAAAGCCTGAATGGGTTGTTCGGTGGTGGAAAAAAACGTGGTGGTGACGAAGGTGGTCGTGCCGGTAAAGGGGGTGCTTATGGCATGCTCGGTATCGGCCTCGTCGTGCTGGCCGCCGTCTGGCTGTACAGCGCGGTATACGTAGTGGATGAGCAGGAGCAGGCCGTCGTGCTGCGCTTCGGCAAATACTACGAGACCGTCGGCCCCGGCCTGAACATCTACTTCCCGCCGATCGACAAGAAGTACATGGAAAACGTCACGCGTGAGCGTGCGTATACCAAGCAGGGCCAGATGCTCACCGAAGACGAGAACATCCTCGAAGTGCCGCTGACCGTGCAGTACAAGATCAGCAACCTGCAGGATTTCGTTCTGAACGTCGATCAGCCGGAAATCAGTCTGCAACAAGCGACCGAAAGCGCCCTGCGCCATGTGGTGGGTTCCACCGCGATGGATCAGGTGCTGACCGAAGGTCGTGAGTTGATGGCCAGCGAGATCAAGGAGCGCCTGCAACGGTTCCTCGATACGTATCGCACCGGTATCACCGTCACCCAGGTCAACATACAGAGCGCAGCCGCACCGCGTGAAGTGCAGGAAGCCTTCGATGATGTGATCCGCGCCCGTGAAGACGAGCAGCGTTCGCGCAACCAGGCTGAAACCTACGCCAACGGCGTGGTGCCGGAAGCCCGTGGTCAGGCCCAGCGCATCCTTGAAGATGCCAACGGTTACCGCGACGAAGTGGTCTCTCGCGCCAAGGGTGAGGCGGATCGCTTCACCAAACTGGTGGCCGAGTACCGCAAGGCACCGGAAGTCACCCGCGAGCGTCTGTACCTGGACACCATGCAGGAAGTCTTCACCAACACCAGCAAGGTTCTCGTGACCGGCAACAAGGGCGGGCAGAATAATCTGCTTTACCTGCCGCTGGACAAGATGATCGAAGGTGGTCGTAGCGGTACCAGTGCTCCGGCAACCGGTTCGACTGCCGCTGCCAACGAAGCGAGTGCCCGTGCGGCCGCTGACTTGCAGCAACAGCAAACACGTACCAGGGAGAGTCGTTGATGAGCAATAAATCGCTGACCGCCCTGATTGTGGGCGTCGTCGTGGTCATCGCTGCCTGGAACTGCTTCTATATCGTGGCTCAGACCGAGCGTGCGGTGTTGCTGCAATTCGGTCGCGTGGTCCAGGCAGATGTCCAGCCAGGCCTGCATGTGAAAGTCCCCTACGTCAACCAGGTGCGCAAGTTTGATGCGCGCCTGATGACGCTGGATGCACCGACACAGCGCTTCCTGACCCTGGAAAAGAAAGCCGTGATGGTTGACGCCTACGCCAAGTGGCGCGTCAAGGATGCCGAGCGCTTCTACACTGCGACTTCCGGCCTCAAGCAGATTGCCGACGAGCGTTTGTCGCGCCGTCTGGAATCGGGCCTGCGTGACCAGTTTGGTAAGCGCACCCTGCACGAGGTGGTATCCGGTGAGCGTGATGCGCTGATGGCGGATATCACGGCTTCGCTGAACAAGATGGCTGAAAAAGAGCTGGGCATCGAGGTTGTCGATGTTCGGGTCAAGGCCATTGATCTGCCGAAGGAAGTGAACCGCAGCGTGTTCGAGCGCATGAGCACTGAGCGTGAGCGTGAGGCTCGTGAGCACCGCGCCAAGGGTAACGAACTGGCTGAAGGTATCCGTGCGGATGCTGACCGTCAGCGTCGAGTGCTGTTGGCAGAAGCCTATCGCGAGTCTGAAGAGTCCCGTGGTGATGGTGATGCTCAAGCCGCGTCGATCTACGCCAAGGCTTATGGCCAGGACCAGGAGTTCTACGCGTTCTATCGCAGCCTGCGCGCCTACCGTGAAAGTTTCGCGAACAAAACCGACGTCATGGTTCTGGATCCGAGCAGCGACTTCTTCCGTTACCTGGAAAAGTCCAAGCCCTGATCCCACGTTGACTTGAAGGGCACTCCGTCGGGCTAAAATGCTTGGCGGGGTGATCCTTTGGGAAAACGGGTGTATGATGCGGCAGCCGGGAAATTCCCGGCTTTTTTGCGTCTGCATGTTTGATTGTCGTTTGTTGTATCGACACGACAGGTTTTTCGAGGAAGGTGCCCGACGAGGCCGATTGCTGGCCATTCGTCACGTTGTTCATGCGCGTGGTTTATGCAAATGGACCGGGCATTTTCTGCTTCACTCAAGGCTCGCCTGACGGCTTGCCGCCCGGATCATAGGGGAATGGCGTAATGGCAACGGTAGACCGCTGGCTGCTGCCAGATGGCATCGAAGAAGTACTGCCACCAGAAGCTGCGCGCATTGAAGTAGCGCGTCGCCAGGTGTTGGATCTGTTCCAGAGCTGGGGTTACGAGTTTGTCGTGACTCCCCATATCGAGTACCTGGAATCCCTGCTGACCGGCGCGGGCCAGGACCTGGATCTGCGCACCTTCAAGGTCATCGACCCGCAGTCGGGCCGGCAAATGGGCTTTCGCGCCGACATCACGCCGCAAGTAGCGCGCATCGATGCGCACACCCTGCGCCGTGAAGGGCCGAGCCGCCTGTGCTACGCCGGCAGCGTCCTGCATGCTCAGCCGCGTGCGTTGTCGTCTTCCCGTAGCCCGATACAGCTGGGCGCCGAGTTGTACGGTGATGCCAGCCCGAGCAGTGACGTGGAAGTTATCAGCCTGATGCTGGCGATGCTGCAACTGGCCGATGTGCCGGATGTCCACATGGACCTGGGTCATGTCGGTATCTACCGCGGCCTGGCCCGTGCGGCTGGTTTGTCCGGTGAAGTGGAGCAACAGTTGTTCGATGCCCTGCAGCGCAAGGCTATCGATGAAGTCATCGCCCTGACCGAGGCTGTACCCGCTGATCTGGCTGGCATGCTGCGTGCGCTGGTGGACCTGTGTGGTGGCCCTGAAGTGTTGGTTGCCGCCAAGGACCTTCTGGCGAACGCGCCGGCCCCTGTTTTGGCGGCCCTGGACGATGTGCTGGCGATTGCCGAGCGCCTGTCGGCGCGGTTCCCGCAGTTACCGCTGTATTTCGACCTGGGTGAGTTGCGCGGTTACCACTACCACACCGGTGTGGTGTTCGCGGTGTTTGTTCCGGGTGTTGGCCAGGCCATCGCCCAGGGTGGTCGTTATGACGACATTGGCGCCGACTTCGGTCGTGCCCGTCCAGCGACCGGTTTTTCCACCGATTTGAAAACCCTGGTGACCCTGGGGCGTGCTGAGGTCGAGTTACCGTCTGGCGGTATCTGGATGCCCGACAGTACGGATGCAGCACTCTGGCAGCAGGTTTGCCAGTTGCGCAGTGAGGGTCAGCGTGTCGTCCAGGCATTGCCTGGGCAGCCATTGGCCGCCGCCCGTGAAGTGGACTGCGACCGGCAATTGATTCTGCAGAACGGGCTTTGGCAAGTATCGCCACTGGCTTCTTGAGTTTTCCTGCCGGCCGCTGCCGGTACCAAGTTTGCGCGAATGAGGACAAGTGTTATGGGTAAGAATGTCGTAGTCCTGGGCACCCAATGGGGTGATGAGGGCAAAGGCAAGATCGTTGATCTGCTGACCGAACATGCTGCCGCCGTAGTGCGCTACCAAGGTGGCCACAACGCTGGTCACACCCTGGTCATCGATGGCGAAAAAACCGTCTTGCACCTGATTCCGTCGGGCGTATTGCGCGAAGGCGTGCAGTGCCTGATCGGCAACGGCGTGGTGGTTGCACCTGACGCCCTGCTGCGCGAGATCACCAAGCTGGAAGAGAAAGGCGTACCAGTGCGCGAGCGCCTGCGCATCAGCCCTTCCTGTCCGCTGATCCTGTCCTTCCACGTTGCGCTGGATCAGGCCCGTGAAAAGGCCCGTGGCGAGCTGAAGATCGGTACTACCGGTCGCGGCATCGGCCCGGCCTACGAAGACAAGGTTGCACGTCGTGGCCTGCGTGTTGGCGACCTGCTCAACATGCCGCGCTTTGAAGACAAACTGCGTGAACTGGTGGATTACCACAACTTCATGCTGGTTGGTTACTACAAAGAGCCCGCCATCGAATTTGAAAAGACCCTGGCTGAGTGCAAGGAATATGCTGAGCTGCTCAAGCCACTGATGCTGGATGTGACTGCCGAGCTGCACGACCTGCGTCGCGCTGGCAAAGACATCATGTTCGAAGGCGCCCAGGGTTCGTTGCTGGACATCGACCACGGCACCTACCCGTACGTAACCAGTTCCAACACCACCGCTGGCGGCGTTGCGACCGGTTCGGGCGTTGGCCCGATGTTCCTGGACTACATCCTCGGCATCACCAAGGCGTACACCACGCGTGTAGGTTCGGGTCCATTCCCGACTGAGCTATTCGACGAAGTCGGTGCGCACCTGGCTAAACAAGGTCACGAGTTTGGCGCGACTACTGGCCGCGCACGCCGTTGTGGCTGGTTTGACGCCGTTATCCTGCGTCGCGCTATTGATGTGAACAGCATCTCGGGCATTTGCCTGACCAAGCTAGACGTACTCGACGGCCTGGAAACCATCAACATCTGCATCGGCTACAAAGATGCGGAAGGTAAGGATGTTGCCCCAACTGACGCTGACAGCTACGTGGGCCTGCAGCCTGTGTACGAAGAAGTGCCGGGCTGGACTGAGTCGACCGTGGGTGCCAAGACTCTGGAAGAGCTGCCAGCCAACGCCCGTGCTTACATCAAGCGCGTTGAAGAGCTGATCGGCGCGCCGATTGACATTATTTCGACGGGCCCGGACCGCAACGAGACCATCGTTCTGCGTCATCCGTTCGCTTAATAAGCTGTTGATGTAAAAAGCAAAGGGTCCCTTCGGGGACCCTTTGTCGTTTCTGTCTTGCGTACGGCACGACCCTTGCTGTGTTTCTTTCTTTCGCGGTGCTATCAAATTAATGGCACCCGTGATGGAGGGATTCCCGATGTCTGCCGTTCTCTCATTGTTACAAAGCCGTCTGTTGCGGCCGGTGTTCGTTACCCTTGGTATCGCTCTTTTGGTGCAAGTGCTGGTGGCCGTCGCTCTGACTCGGAGCACAGTCACTGCCCTGGAAGCCGATTTGGGTAATCGCTTGGGGGTGGATAGCCAAAAACTCTCCTTTGAGTTGGCGCAAGCCGGGAAAGAGGTCACTTCCAGTCTGGACAGTCTGTCTTCCAGCACTCGTCAGCGTCTGACAGCCGGACTTTCGACCCGTCTGCAGGAAGAGCAGAAGCAGCTGCGTGCGACCCTGGAAAAAGACCTGAAGGACTCCGCCAATGACATGGCGCAGTTGCTGGCCTCGGTGGCGCCCCGCGCCATGTGGGACAGCGATGTGCCGACGCTGTCGGAGTTTGCCCGGCGCGCCCAGCGCAATCCCAATGTGCTGTTCGTGGTCTATGACGACGCTACCGGTCAACACCTGACTCGCTATCTGAACCGGGAAAACCCGATCAACAAGGCGTTGCTGGAAAAGGGTCGGGGCGACCGTGCCCTGGATAAAGTACTGGATGCGGCGAAGAACGATCCGTCGGTTTACTACCTTGAATCCTCCATCAGCCCCAACGGCGTGGAGATCGGTAAAGTCATCATGGGGGTTTCTACTGCATCGGTAGAAACCGACCTTGCAGCCCTGGATGCACGGTTTGCAGCGCTGATCGCCAGCAGTGATCAGTTGGTGGGTGACAGCCTCAAGGGTGCAGCGGCGGATAGCGCGGCAGCCATGGGGGCGCGGTTGCAGTCGGCGCAAGCGACCGCGACCCAAATGACCGCCAACACCACCGGCGCCGTGCAGGAGGCCGCTGGTACCTTGCGCTGGCGCATCGGTATGGGCTTAGCAGTGGTGGGGTTTGGCGTGCTGCTGTTGATTGCCGTCGTGCTTGGGCGTCGGGTGGTCAATCGCCTGAAGTTGCTGATCGCCGCTATGGACGATTTGGCGGCGGGCGAGGGCGATCTGACCAAGCGTGTACAAATCAGCAGCAAGGACGAAATTGGCGACATGGCCGCGGCCGTCAATCGCTTTGTCGATAAGTTGCAGCCTATCGTCCGTGAGGCGGGCGATGTGGCCCAGCGTACCGGCGTGGAAATCGGCGCGATGACCTTGCGTAACGCTGGCGCCGATGCGGCCGCCGGCTTGCAGCGCGATGAAGTGGCCGAAAGCCTGCGAGCGTTGTCGCAAATGGCTGATGAGGCCCAGGCGGAAAGCCATGCCATGCAGGCGGCTTTGCAGCAGGTGGTGGATATTCGCCAGGCTACCGACGAAAACTCCCGCACTTCGGCCGAGGTCGGCAGCCTGATCGAGGCGTTGGCGGGGCAGGTTGAAACTGGCGCCAAGGTCATCGAACGCCTGGCACAGCAGAGCGAGCAGATTGAAGTGGTGTTGACGGTGATCCACGGGATTGCCGAGCAGACCAACCTACTGGCGCTGAACGCGGCTATCGAGGCGGCGCGTGCCGGCGAGACCGGTCGTGGCTTTGCGGTGGTGGCAGATGAGGTGCGGGCCCTGGCCAGTAAGACGCAAAGCTCCACCGGTGATATTCAGGCTCATATCGTTGCGTTGCAGCAGGGCGCTCGTGAGGCCGTGGCAACCATCGGCAAGGCCGGGCGCCAGGCCAGCGAAGGTTTGCTGGTGCTGCGCGACAGCGTGCGCTTGCAGCAGTCGGTGCAGGCCTCGGTGGAGCAGGTGCATGCGGCGATTGGCCTGGCGACTCGGGCGGCGGAGCATCAGGCGCAAGGGGCTCATGCCGTGCGTGGGCGGGTTGAGATCATTCATGCCCAGGCCGAACGGGCGGCCCAGGCAGTGGTGGAGACCACCGCTAGCGGCAAGGTGCTGGATGGGCTAGCTGCGCAGTTGAAGGCGAGCCTGGGGCAGTTCAGGGCTTGAGGTGTTGTGGTGAGGGAGTGAAGCTCCCTCATTTCACCGGCTCAAATACATCCGCGTTGTAAGCAGGTAAACCGGCAACCCCGACACTAGAATCAACAGCGCCGCATAAGGCGCCGCCGCTGCGAACTCGACATTTGAGGTGTGCGCCCACACGGCCGTTGCCAGAGTATTCAGCCCGGTGGGGCTGAGCAGCAACGTCGCCGTCAATTCCTTCATGGCATCCAGAAATACCAGCGCAAACGCCGCCCCCAGTGCCGGGAAGATAATCGGTAGGGTCACCCGACAAAACGCACTGAACGACGACGCGCCCAGCGTGCGCGCGGCTTCTTCCAATTGCGGTGCGGCCTTGTTCAGCGCCGTGCGGATCGGCGCCTGGGCCAGCGGCAGAAACAGCAGTGCATAGGCAATCAGCAATAGCGCCGAGGTCTGATACAGCGCCGGCACATAATGCAGGGCGAAATACACCAGCGTCAGCGCAATCACCAAGCCGGGCAGCGCATGCAGTAAATACGGCAAGCGTTCGGCCCACATCGCCAACTGGCCCTTGTGGCGCACCACCAGCAACCCGACCGGTACCGCCAGTGCCAGGCACAGGGCAGCGCCGCCGAGGGACAGCGCCAGGGAGGAGAGCAGGGCTTCGCTGATCGCGGCCACCGGAAAGGCCGCCGAAGAGCCAACGGCCAGCCAGTAGCCGAGCATGCCCAAGGGAATGCCGCTGCCTATGATCGCCAGCAGCAGGCAATACAGTTGTCCCGGCGTCGTCCATTTGCCGAGATGTACCTGTTCGGCATGTCGCGCGGCGCCTTGACCGGTGCGCACGTGTCGGCCTTTACCGCGTACCCGCAGCTCAAGCCACAGTAGCGTCAGGCACATTACCAATAGCACCGCTGACAGCATCGCCGCGTTGGCATTGCTGAACTCCAGCTCGAATTGCTGATAGATCGCAGTGGTAAAGGTTTGCAGGCCGATGATCGACAGGGCGCCGAACTCCACCAGCATATGCAGGGCAATCAACAGCGCCCCAGCCAGCAGTGACGGCCACAGCAGTGGCAAGGTGATGCGAAAGAAGACGCCCCAGCGATTGAGCCCCAGAGTGCGGGCTGATTCCTCCAGGGACGGATCAAGATTGCGCAAGGTCGCCGCCACGGGCAAAAATACCAGTGGGTACTTGGAAAGGGTCATCACCAGGATTGCACCGCCTAATCCTTCAAAGTTGGCGCTCAGGGACACCCAGGTAAAACTGCTGACAAACGCCGGCACCGCAAACGGCAGGCACAGGATCACTCCCCAGATCCGTCGCCCTGGCAGGTTGCTGCGTTCCAGCAGCCAAGCGAGGGACAGGCCGATCACCGCGCAGGCCACCGTCACGCCCACCATCAACGCCAGGGTATTGCGCAGTAGCCCGAATACATACGGTCGCCACAGCAAATGTACGGCCTCGGCCCAGCCGGCCTGCCAGGCCTTGAGGCCGACATAGACCAGTGGTAACAGGCTCAGGCCCACCAGCAGTAAAACCGGCAGCAGCAGCCAGATCGAAGGGCGTTTGCGTCTTGGCGTAAACGCCCCGCGCAAGGCGGGGGCGGGTAGCGATGGGTTCATCAGTTCAAGCCAACGTCACGTTCCAGTTCCAGGGCTTCTTCGGCGTTGCCCAGGTCGGCGGGGGTAACTTTCGGCGGTTGCAGCTCGCTGAAAGGCTTGAGGCCGCGATTGGACTCCATACCCTTGCGCAGGGGGTACTCGGCGGAGGTGTTGGTGATCACCCGCTGGCCTTCTTCGCTGACCATGAATGCCAGCAATTGCTGGGCTTCTTTCGGGTGTTTGCTGGATTTCAATGCGGCCGCGGCAGACACGGTGATCAGGCCGCCCGCATCGCCATCGGTGAAGTAGTGCAGTTGCGAATCCAGATTGGTTTTTTCTTTCTTCAGGGCAAACCAGTAGTAGTTGTTCACCAGCACAGTGGCGACTTCGCCATTTTCCACTGCTTTAAGGGCGACCATATTGTTGCTGTAGACCTTGCCGAACGCACGCAAGCCGGTCAGCCATTCCTCGGCAGCTTCGCGTCCGTGCATCTTGATGATGGCCACGGCCTGCTCCTGGAAAGCGCCGCTGGTAGGCACAAAGCCGACCTTGCCTTGCCACTGGGGCTCGGCAAATTCCAGCACCGATTTGGGCAGGTCTTTCTCGTCAATCAGTTTCGGGTTGAAAGCCACGACGCGGGTGCGCGCCGTCACGCCCATCCAGGCGCTGTTGCCGGCCACGTATTCCTTGGGCAGCACGTCAAGGGTGCTGGCGTCGATGGTGGCGAGCAAGCCTTGTTCGCCGAGTTTGTTCAGCGGCGGCGACTCTTCGGTGTAGATCACGTCGGCAGGGGAGCGGTCACCTTCTTCGACGACCTGGCTGGCCAGCTGGTTGCTGCTGCCCTTGCGCACATTGACGTGGATGCCGGTCTTGGCTTCGAAGGCCTTGGCGAGTTCATCGCCGACCTCCTTGTGTTGGCCGTTGTACAAGGTCAGTGCGACCTTGTCGGCGGAATAAGCGGCGGGCGACAGCAGTGTCAGGCCGAGCAGAGTGATGGTCAAGCCACGCAGAAGGGATGTCTTGAGACGGGTATCGCGGATCATCATTCGCAGGGTTCCTCACTTGAATTGCAACAAATCGTGAGAATGATAAACGATCGTAGGAGCGGATGTAGGAGCTGTCGAGTGAAACGAGGCTGCGATCTTTCAAGAACGCCGCAAAACCAGCATGAATTTCGGTAGGCCAGAAACGCAAAAACCCGCTTTCGCGGGTTTTTGTGAGACTTAAGGTTAAAGCCTCAAGTTTTGAATTGGTGCCCAGAAGAAGACTCGAACTTCCACGACCTTGCGGTCACCAGCACCTGAAGCTGGCGTGTCTACCAATTTCACCATCTGGGCAGCATCAGCAACGTTGCCGCTGTTGATGGAGCGAACTATACGGAGCGGTTTTTGATCTGTAAACCCCTGATTTGATTTTATAAATCAAGTTTGTCGTTAAAAATCAAAGGTCTGTAACGCAAAAACCCGCTTTCGCGGGTTTTTGTGAGAGTCTTGTGATCGTTTGGATCTCAAGCTCGAAATTGGTGCCCAGAAGAAGACTCGAACTTCCACGACCTTGCGGTCACCAGCACCTGAAGCTGGCGTGTCTACCAATT